>NZ_CP104002.1:3935000-4231113 GCF_029201565.1 Devosia sp. SD17-2 | reverse complement strand
GACAGGAACAACGCTTGAGCTGGATTGGGGAAGGGAGGGAGTGGCGGCCGTTGACCAATCATCCCTTCCCGCTGTTGCCTGTCGCATCACTGTTATCTGCCCTGTTTCTCGGCCCGGCGTTCCGCAAATTGCGCTGGGCTCAAATGCCAATATTGAAATTCGTCTCCCCGAAGGCAGACGAAATTGCTCGGCGCCCAGAAAACCGGACGCAAAAACCCCTCCGGCGGTTGCCCGCCGCTCCCTATCGACCATTCCCTTGAAGTCCGACCTAACCCGGTCGGAGGTCTATTCTACTGCGGTCGCCCGCAAAAACCCGGCTGCATACGGCCCTGCCAATTTTGTCATATTGACCCTTTGCCGTCCCGACATAATCCGCCGGACGACCCCTATGCTACATCCCGTAAGTAAAATCCGGCTCAGTTCCGAGCGCCCGTTCAGGCCTCGTTTCCTGCGCTGGTAGAGTTACTTTAGAGGGACGATTTTGGACCCGCAACACGTGAATCGATGAAATAGGGGCTTGACTCCGAAGTGTGGTTTTCCCCCTCGCGAAAGGGGGAAAAGACGCTTTCCACAAGAGCTTGTGACTCAATGCAGAATCGCCCCCTCTAGTGCCCCGCCAATGGTGAAGAATTTATTTTTGCGCCTGCGGCATTTTGGGCTCCGCTCTGTGCACGATCTGGGGAAAGACTTGCGTGAAGGAGCGCTAAGCCATTCCGAAGATTGGCTTTTTCATGCCTGGCCCAGTGTGGGACAGATCCGGCAGAGGTGTCAGGAGAATGTCATATGACAAGCTGGCAACGGCAGCTCGGTCGGGGGACGGGCAAAGAAAAAGGGCTCCTTTCGGAGCCCGTTTTCAGATTGCCGCGTCGGCCGGTCCGGCGCCGCGGCTAATGCTTAGACAGCGAGCGCCTTGACGCGGCTGTTGAGGCGGGAAACCTTGCGGGCTGCCAGGTTGGCATGAACGATGCCCTTGGTAGCTGCGCGGTGGATTTCCGGCTCGGCTGCCTTGAGGGCAGCGAAGGCAACGGCGTGGTCGCCAGCGGTAATCGCTTCTTCAACCTTGCGGATGAAGGTGCGCACGCGGCTGCGGCGCGACTTGTTGACTGCGGTACGGGCAGCGATCTTGCGGGTCGCCTTCTTGGCTGACGGCGTATTGGCCATTTGGTCCTCTTGGAGCGTCCAACCGGCAGGATGCGCACGAAGCGACGCGGCCGGCCGGAGTAAAATGAAAGCGGCGGCCCACTGCCGCCCAAGTGGTGGGGTCTATAGGGGAAAGCCTGGAGAGCGTCAACAGGATTCAGGCTTTGGCGCCTCACGGAGCCTTCTGGCAGACCGGACAGAAAAAGGTCGAGCGCCCCGACTGGACGATGCGCGTGACGATTCCCCCACAGAGCGGCGTCGGGCAGGGATCACCCTCGCGGTCATAGACGGCGAAATTGTGCTGGAAGTAGCCTGAGCCGCCTTCCGCATTGCGAAAATCCCGCAAGGTCGAGCCGCCAACCTCGATGGCTTCTATGAGGACCTGGCGCACGCTGTGGGAGAGGTCCTCGAGCGCCTTCTTGGGGCGACCGGTCTTGGTCACCAGCGTGCCCGCATGGACCGTGGGCAGGATATGGGCGCGGTGCAGGGCCTCGGCCACATAGATATTGCCCAGCCCCGCCACCACCCTTTGATCGAGTAGGGCCGCCTTGATCGGGGCCTTCTTGCCGGCAAAAGCCTCGGCCATGCCCGCGGAATGAAAATCATTGCCGAGCGGCTCGGGGCCGAGCCCCTGCAAATAGGGGCTGTCCTCGAGGTCATCCATGAGGTCGATAAAGCCAAAGCGTCGGGGATCGGCATAGATGAGATGGCTGGCCCCGTGTTTGGGGTGAGAAATCTCCCAGACCATGTGATCGTGCTTGGGCTCGGTGCCGGGCTCGTAATAGCGTGGCGGCTTGTCGATGCTATGCTCGGCAAAGCGCCAGGATCCGGTCATGCCCAGATGGCTGAGCACGATCTTGCCGCCAGATAGCTGGATCAGCAGATATTTGGCCCGGCGACCCACGCTGACGATGGTCTGGCCCTCAAGGGCGGCGGCGAGACCCTCGGGAAACGGAAAACGCAGATTGGGGCGGTTGAGGCGGACCGCGTCGATGCGCGCATCCACCAGCCACGGCTCGAGCCCGCGACGGACGGTTTCCACCTCGGGCAATTCGGGCATGGGCAAATCTCCTTCGTGCCTGTGCGGCATTGTGGCATGGGCAATCAGCGTCGCCTTATATATGGTGCCGCCCAAGACGAACCATATCGTGTCCACGACAAAGTGCATCGAGCCAAGCCATGACCGAGACCCGAGAAACCACCCACTTCGGTGAACAGACCGTCGCGCTTGAGGACAAGCAGGGTCTGGTCAACAAGGTTTTTCACGACGTCGCCGACCGCTATGACTTGATGAACGACCTGATGAGCATGGGCGTGCACCGGCTCTGGAAGGACGCGCTGGTGTCGGACCTCGCCGCGCCCCGTTCGGGCAGCCGTCCCTACCGCGTGCTCGATATGGCCGGTGGCACGGGCGATATCGGCGAGCGCATCGTCAATGCCTCCCATGGCTATGCCGAGGTCGTGGTGTCCGACATCAACTCGGATATGCTGCGCGTTGGCGCCGAACGGGCCCGGACCTGGCGCTATCCCAGTCAGGTCAGCTTTGTCGAAGCCAATGCCGAAGAGCTGCCCTTCGAGAGCAACAGCTTTGACGCCTATACGATCGCCTTCGGCATTCGCAATGTGCCGCGCGTGCAGACCGCACTCAACGAGGCCCATCGTGTGCTCAAGCGCGGCGGGCGTATCCTCGTGCTCGAATTCTCCCAGGTCGACGTGCCGCTGCTCGACGCCGCCTACAAGCTCTATTCGGATCGGGTGATTCCACCCATGGGCAAGGTGGTGACGGGCGATGCGCAGCCCTATCAATATTTCATCGAGTCGATCCGCAAATTCCCCGATCCGCAGCGCTTTTCCTCGATGATGGCGACGGCGGGCTTCAAGCGGGTCAAGCACACCTCCATGACGGGCAATATTGCGACCCTGTTCTCCGGCTGGAAACTCTAGCGCATGGGTCTTGGGTCTTTTTTCCGCCTCGTCAACGCCGGCTGGGTTCTGGCCCGCGAAGGCGCGCTCTCCGTGCTGCCGGTCGAATCGCTGCCGCCGATGATGAAGGCCGGCATTGCCATGGGCCGCATCGTTGAGCGCCCCAGTGTCCGACGCACCGGACGCATCGAGCGGCTCAATGCAGCGCTCCACAAGCTGGGTCCGACCTATGTGAAGCTGGGCCAGACGCTCGCCACCCGGCCCGACATTGTCGGCGTGCAGGCGGCGGCCGATCTCTCGGCGCTGCAGGACCGCATGCCGCCCTTCGATTCGGCACTGGTGCCGGGGATCCTCGATGCGGCGCTTGGCGAGAAGGCCAAGGCGCTGACCGAGATCAGCCCCCCGATTGCCGCTGCCTCCATTGCCCAGGTGCACAGGGCGAGCCTTCGCGCGCCGGGCCAGCTGCCGCAGACCGTCGCCGTCAAGATTTTGCGCCCCGGGGTCAGCGACCGGTTCCGGGCCGATACCGACAGCCTCTATACTGGCGCGCGCATTGCTCAGGTCTGGTCGAAGTCCTCGCGCCGCCTGCGTCCGGTCGATGTGGTCCAGACGCTCGACCATTCGATGCGGCTCGAGCTCGATCTTCGGCTCGAAGCCGCCTCGATCTCGGAAATGGCCGAGAACATAAAGGATGACACCGGCTTCGTCATTCCGAGTGTGCACTGGGACCAGGTGGCCGAAAATGTGCTCACCACCTCCTGGGTGGAAGGCATTCCCATTCGTGACCATGCCGCGCTCGATGCGGCAGGTGTGGATCGCAAGGCGCTGGCGGCAAAGGTGCTGCAGTCCTTCCTGCGCCACGCCATTCGCGACGGCTTCTTCCACGCCGACATGCATCCGGGCAATCTCTTTGCCGATCCGCGCACCGGCGATGTCATTGCCGTCGACTTCGGCATCATGGGCCGGATCAACAAGAACGAGCGAAAATTCCTCGCCGACATTCTCTTCGGCTTCATCACCCGGGATTATCGCCTGGTAGCGCAACGCCATTTCGACATCGGCTATGTGCCGCCGCACCAGTCGGTTGAGGATTTCACCCTCGCCATCCGCTCCATTGGCGAGCCTCTGCATGGGCGCACGGCCTCCGACATTTCCATGGCGCGGGTGCTGGGGCAGCTCTTTGCCATCACCGAACTCTTCGAAATGCAGACCCGACCCGAACTGGTGCTGCTGCAAAAATCCATGGTGCTGGTCGAAGGCGTGGCGCGCACGCTCGATCCCGATCTCGATATCTGGACCGTGGCCGAGCCTGTGGTCGGCGACTGGCTGCGCCGCGAGGAAGGCCCGATCGGCCGGATCGAGGACCTTGCCGGGCATGTCTCGCGCATGAGCACGGCGCTCGGGCGCGTGCCTAATCTGATCGCCCAGGCCGAGCTGACCATGGCCGAACATCGCGCCCTGATGCGCCGCCCGCCCGATGGCTGGATGCGCGCCGGCATATTGGCGGTGCTGGGCAGTGTCTTCGTTCTGGTGCTGGTGCTCATCTGGCGGATGCTGGATCTCTCCTGAGGCGGCAGCCTTGCCACCCGGAGCCCCTTCCACTAAACGCCGAACAGATAAGTAAAAAATTTCGAGGGAGCATAGAATGAAGGTTCAACTCATCGCCAAGTTGGCGACCGTTTCGGTGATGGCGCTGACGCTGGCCGGCTGCATTGACGTCGAGATGGAAGTCGCGCTGAGCAGCGACGCCACGGCGCGCGCCACGACCACGCAGATCGTCAGTGCCGAATTCTACGAAATGGTGTCGATGAGCGACGATGAGGGTGCCGAAGACGGCGAAGAAGCCTTCTGCGCCGAAGGCACGATCACCGAGACTGATGACGGCGGAGCGATCTGCGTCGAGATCAAGGAAGGCCCCTTTGCCGATCTGGCCGAAGGCGATGACGACAACGGCATGGTGTTCACCGCAGAAGGCCCGAACCTCGTTCGCGTGACCCTGCCCATGAACGGCATCGAGCAGGAAGTCGGCGCCGGCGAAGAAATGGACGAGGAAACCCGCGCCATGATGACGGCCATGTTCGAAGGCCGCACCATCACTCTGTCGATCTCGGGCGAGGAAATTCTCGAGACCAATATGGACAAGTCCAGCGACGGCAAGTCGGCCACGGTCGTGCTCGACTTCATGGACATTTTTGACGGCAAGACCGGTCTTGAGGCTGATCTCTTTGCCCTGGTGCGCACGCCTTGAGCCCTAACCAGGTCAGCATTGGCCTCAAATGGTTGCCGCATGGTGAGGGCCTCGCCCTGCCGGTGGCGGCCACGGCACTCGCGGCCGGCGCAGATCTCAGCGCCGCGCTGGCCGAAGGCGAGCGGCTGACCATCGCGCCGGGCAAGCGGGCCATGGTGCCCTGTGGCTTTGCCATGGCGCTGCCGCCCGGTTTTGAAGCCCAGGTGAGGCCCCGCTCGGGCCTTGCCGCACGCCATGGCGTGACGGTGCTCAATTCTCCCGGTACCATCGACGCCGACTATCGCGGCGAGGTCAAAGTCATTCTCATCAATCTGGGAGAGGACGACTTCGTCATCACCCGCGGCGAGCGCATCGCGCAGATGGTGGTGGCGCCGGTGACCCAGCCGGCCTTTGAGGTGGTGGAGGAGCTCGATGATACGACGCGGGGAAGTTCCGGCTTTGGTTCGACGGGGCGCTAGCCTCGTCGCGGCGCTTGCGCTGTCTGCGTCCTCTGCGCTTGCCGGGGACAGGGCGCTGATCGACTTCATCGGCTTTTCGCCGGATGCAAAATATTTCGCCTTCGAGCAGTTCGGCATCCAGGACGGATCCGGTTTTGCCTTCTCCGAGATTTTCGTCATCGACCTTGCGGCCGACAAATGGGTGCCGGGCACGCCGGTGACCGTGCGGATCGAGGATGAGGAGGTCGGCCTCGGCGCAGCGCGCAAGCAAAGCGCTGAAGGTGCCGCGGACGTCCTCGAAAAATTCGGCATCACCGAACCGGTCGAAATTCTGGCCCTCAACGGCGACGGCGCGGCCGAGGCCGATTTCACCAAGCTTCGTTTCGGCGTCCCCGGCTATGGCCTGAGCGAGCCGGCCTCGGACCAGACCCTGCGGCTCGAGAGTTTTACGGCAAAATCGCCGCTGCCGTGCCGCGACTGGTTTTCCGAAGCGCCGCTGGGTCTCGCGCTGATTCTGGAAGAGGGTGATGGCGAGCGGGTGATCCATCGCGACAAGCGCCTGCCCGAATCGCGCGGCTGCGTTTTCGAATACCGGCTGCACAGCGTGGTGCAGCCCGGCTGGGCTCAGGACATTTCCGCTGCCGTGGCCATCGTGTCGGTCTATTCCGGCGGCTTTGAAGGGCCCGACCGGCGTTTTATCGCGGTGCCCATTGGCCAGTGACGCAAAATTGACGCCGGAGGAAACCCGCCGCTATGCACGGCAGCTGGTCCTGAAGGGGTTTGGTGGCGCGGGTCAGCAGCGGCTGAAGGCGGCGAGCGTGCTCATCGTAGGAGCTGGCGGATTGGGGAGCCCGGCGCTGGCCTATCTCGCCGGAGCCGGCTTCGGCCGCATCGGCATTGTCGACGACGATGATGTCAGCCTTACCAATCTCCATCGCCAGATCGTGCACACCAGTTCCGGTGTTGGCACCAGCAAGGTGGCGAGCGCCGCCGCCTATGCACACGCCCTAAATCCGGAGGTTGCGGTCGACGCGCTGGACCTGCGTCTCGACGCCGAAAATATCGAGCCGGTGCTGGCCGCCTATGACCTTGTTCTGGACGGCACGGACAATCTGATCACCCGACGGCTCGTGGCCGCTTCTGCTGAAAAACTGCAAAAGCCTCTGGTCTCCGGGGCGGTGTCGATGTTTTCGGGGCAGGTGACAGTGTTCGCGCCCCATCTTGGCGGGCCAGGGCATGAGGCGCTTTTCGCCGATGCCGCCACTGATAAGGATCTGCCTTCCTGCGAGGCCAATGGCATTCTGGGGCCGGTGACCGGCATTATCGGCACGTTGATGGCCATGGAGGCGATCAAGCTCATCACCGGCATCGGCACGCCGCTGATCGGCAAGGTGCTGATCTACGACAGCCGCGAGGCGCAGTTTACCGAGCTCGCCTACTAGGCTTTGTTCGCTGGCGGGCACCAATCCGTTCCTGTCGCGCCACTTGTGCGAGAGGGCGGCGGCGCTTAGCTCAACAGCAACGACACGCCATGCGCACTGGAACTGACATGAAAAAGATCGGCTTTTTGTCCTTCGGCCATTGGAGTGCCGCGCCCAATTCCCAGGCGCGCTCGGCCAGCGATGTCTTGCTGCAATCCATCGATCTGGCGGTGGCCGCCGAGGAACTGGGCGCGGACGGCGCCTATTTCCGCGTGCATCACTTTGCCCGCCAGCTCGCCTCGCCCTTCCCGCTGCTCGCGGCCATCGGGGCAAAAACCAAGAAAATCGAGATCGGCACGGCCGTCATCGACATGCGCTACGAAAACCCGCTCTACATGGCCGAAGACGCCGGCGCGGCTGATCTGATCTCCGGCGGTCGGCTGCAGCTGGGTATTTCGCGCGGTTCGCCCGAGCAGGTGATCGATGGCTACCGCTATTTTGGTTTTGCGCCCGAAGAGGGCAAGACCGACCAGGATATGGCGCGCCAGCACGCCGAAGTGTTCTGGGAAGTGCTCAAGGGGAAGGGCTTTGCCCAGCCCAATCCGCGCCCGATGTTCCCCAATCCGCCGGGCCTCTTGCGCCTCGAGCCGCATTCCGAGGGCCTTCGCGACCGGATCTGGTGGGGCGCTGCCTCCGACGCCACGGCCATTTGGGCGGCGAAGCTGGGGATGAACCTCCAGTCATCGACCCTCAAATTCGACGAGAGCGGCAAGCCGTTCCATGTCCAGCAGGCCGATCAGATCCGGGCCTATCGTGAGGCGTGGGCGGAAGCGGGCCACGAGCGAGCCCCGCGTGTCTCGGTCAGCCGGTCGATCTTTGCCATCACCTCGGATGAGGACCGCGCCTATTTCGGCAATGGCTCACCGGAGGAAGATCAGTTCGGCTATATCGAGCCGGAAAAGCGCGCCGTCTTCGGTCGTGGCTATACCGGCGAGCCGGATCGACTGATCGAAGAACTGAGGCAGGATGAGGCCATCGCCGAAGCCGATACGCTGCTGCTCACCGTGCCCAATCAATTGGGCGTCGCCTACAACGCCCATGTCATCGAGAGCATTCTCAAGCACGTCGCGCCGGCGCTCGGCTGGCGCTAGAGCGCTTTCGAGGAAAAGTGGACGCCACTTTTCCGGTTCGGAAGCGCGACAAGAAGAGAACTTAGAGCCTTTGATCGCATCATCGATGCGGTGAAAGGCTCTATGGCAGGGAAAAAGCCGACGCCGCACAGTTATTGGCCTGCCAATAGGCGTCCACCGGGGTGAAGGCCCCGGTGGCGCGCTGCTGGATGCGAGCGGCATAGGCCATCGCCCGGCACTCATTGGCATCGGTGACGGCGTGGACCAGCTCGTGCAGCACGGTCAGCGTGCGCAACGCGTCAGCACCCGGGCTGAAAAAGCGCGGGCAGACGACGAGGCGGACGACACCGTCGCGGGGTGGCAGCATGGTATAGGCGGCAAAGCGGCCGCAATGGCCGGCCGGATCGGTCTTTTCTTCGTAATAGAGCGAGATGGTCTGGCCGCCGCGCTCAAACTTGCCCATCACCAGTGCATCCCGATACTGCCGGGGGTCGACGCCAAAGGCCTCGCCCATCTGCGGCGCGGCGGCGTCGAAGAGCGCGATGGCCCGGTTGAGGGCTCGAGTGAGATCGTCGGCAGTTGCGGGGGAAACCGAAAGGACGAAGGCGGCGAGGAGGGCTAAGACGAAGCGCATGTGCTTTCATGGCCCGATCAATGTGGTTCCTGCAAGGCGCGCGTAGCTTCGCGGCGAAAATGGCCGGAAACTCACATAAACCGGCCACATTTTTCCATGACAATCATATGGTAGTGCCGCGAAGAGGTGGTGAGCGCGTTCGTGATCGCAGCCTCCTTAACCTCTCGCTTACCTTTTCTTTCCCTCCTGCGGTGAAAAGAGTAGAAGCGGCTTAAGACCTTCAAGGACAGATTGCTCGATGGACTTCCGCATTTCGGCCGATGATCGCGTTGGTGGCCCCCCGAAGAGGACCAGCAAGCCGCAGGCACGTGCAGCCAAGGGCCAGCGCGTCGAGCCATCGCTGGGCCAGTCTGTTGGCGTTTTCGTCGACGACGAGCGCTCCGGCGGACCCATTGGTGGCGGTGCTGGTGGCGGCAAGCCGCCTAAGCCGCCGCGCAAGGAAAAGAAAGAGCCGCGCCGCGGCAAGGCCGAGGCCGCTCGCCCGAAAAAACGCCGTTCGCGCTCCGGCGGTTTCCTCATGGGTCTTCTGTGGTGGGGCTTTGTCGCCTGTCTCTGGGGCGGCCTCGCCGTCATCGGCGTCATTGTCTATTACGGGGCCCAGCTGCCCTCGTCGAACACCTGGGCGATTCCTGAGCGTCCGCCCAATATCCGTATTCTTGCCGCTGACGGCAGCCTGATCTCCAATCGCGGCCAGACCGGCGGCGAAGCTGTCACCTTCCGCGAACTGCCGCATTATGTGCCCGCGGCCTTCATCGCCTCGGAAGACCGGCGCTTCATGAGCCATTTTGGCGTTGATCCGATCGGCCTTGCCTCGGTGGCGCTGGAAATGCTCGAAGCCCGCGGCGTGACCCGTGGTGCGTCGACCTTGACCCAGCAGGTTGCGAAGAACCTCTTCCTGACGCCGGACCAGACCCTGGGCCGTAAGGTGCAGGAAGCCATCCTCGCCATCTGGCTCGAGCAGAATTTCTCGAAAGAGGAAATTCTCGAGCTCTATATGAACCGAGTCTATTTCGGCGCCGGCGCGACCGGCATCGAAGCGGCGGCTCAGACCTATTTCGGCGTCTCGGCGCGAAACCTGTCGCTTGGACAGGCGGCGATGCTGGTCGGCATCCTGCCGGCGCCTTCCGCCTATAATCCCAAGGCCAATCCGCAGCGCGCCATCGAGCGCCAGCGCCTCGTGCTCAATCTCATGGCGCAGGAAGGCTATATCACCCGCGAAGAAGCCGACGCGGCGCAGATCAGCTCGGATCAGTCCAGCGTCCGCACCGTGGTGGCAGGCTCCGAGTCCTATGTCGCCGACTGGGTCGAAAGCCTGATGACGGCCTATATCGGCGAGATTTCGGACGACGTGGTGGTGCAGACCACCATCGACTGGAAAATGCAGAAGGACGCCGAATTCGCCGTGCGCGAAGCGGTGGCCAATGAAGGTCCGAAGCGCGGCTTTACCCAGGGCGCGCTGGTGGCGATGGATGTCGACGGCACTATCCGTGCCATGGTCGGCGGCGTCGATTATCAGGCCAGCCAGTATAACCGCGCGGTGACGGCCAAGCGCCAGCCCGGCTCGGCCTTCAAGCCCTTCGTTTATCTCGCCGCCTTGGAAAAGGGCTATACGCCCGACACCCTCGCCGAGGACGCCCAGTTTGAATACAATGGCTGGAGCCCGCGCAATGCCTCGGGCAAATATGCCGGCACGGTGACGCTGCGGCAGGGCCTCGCCTATTCGCTCAACACTATTGCCGGTCGCCTTGCCATCGACGTGACCCCGGCAGCGGTGATCGATGTGGCGACCCGCATGGGCATTTCCTCGGCCATGACGCCAGTGCCCTCGATCGGCCTCGGCACCCAGGAAGTGAACCTCCTCGAGCTGACCAGCGCCTATGCCCCCTTTGCCAATGGCGGCAATGGCGTCATCCCCAATGTGATCACCAAGATCACCTCCAAGGATGGCACAGCGCTGTATGAGGCCTCCAATGCCGGCCCGGGCCGGGTTATCGACCCGCATGTCCTCGCGCAGATGAACGACATGCTTGAAACCGCCGTTGAGGTGGGAACGGGGCGTGGCGCCAATCTGGGCGGCTGGCAGTTCGGCGGCAAGACCGGCACCAGCCAGGAATCCCGCGACGCGGTGTTTGTGGGCTATACATCCGCCATGGTCACCGGCGTGTGGCTGGGCAATGACGACAACAAGGGCACTAAGCTCTCGGGCGGCAACGTCCCGGTCGCCATCTGGTCCGAGTTCATGACCAAGGCCCATGCCGGTAAATCGCCGGTGCAGATCCCGGGCGGCTCCTATGCCGGTCAGGTCATCCCGCAGCAGCTGATCGACCTCAACACCGGCCAGCCGATCATCGATCCGGCCACTGGCCAGCCGCAGGTGCAATATGTCGATGGCGGAACCGGCCAGCCGGTGCAGACCATGGTCGATCCCGCGACCGGGCAGATCATTGCCATCGACCCGGCGACAGGCCAGCCGATGCAGGGTATTGCCCCGATCCAGTCGGCAAATCCGCCGATCCAGTCGGGCCAGATGGTTGACGCCGCCACCGGCCTGCCGGTCGAGCAATTCGTCGACGCCAACCAGTTCAATGGTGGCGGTCAGGCCATCGATCCGGTCACTGGTTTTCCGCTGCAGGACCAGAATAACGGTTTTGGCCAGGCGCCGATCGATCCGGAAACCGGCATGCCGATGATGCTGGTGGTGGATCCGACGACGGGCCAGCAGGTCTGGGTGCCAAGCGCGCCGCTTGCGCCGAGCCAGCCGGTTCAGAACCAGCAGGTGTTTGTCGACAACAATGCCCAGTTCGCGCCACCGGCACCCGTGCAGCAGCCAGAGCAGGTCTACGAACAGCCCCGTGCACAGCGCACGTTGATGGACCTCATCTTTGGCGAATAATACACTGGCGGCCCGGGCATGGGCCGCCGCCCTGGCCTTGTCGATCCACAATGCCGAGGAGATCGCGCTGGGACTTCCCGGCTGGGCGGAGGCCCATCCTCAAACAGCCGGGTTCAACTGGTCCGCCGGCTCGAACGCTTTCATGTTCACCGCCGTGCTCCTTATGGGCGCGGCGTTTCTTTTTGCGCTCATGGCACAGCTTTCACCGCGCCGCTGGATGGGCGCTGGGCTCAAGGTTGTGGCGGTCGTGATGCTGGTCAACGCCGCCTCGCACCTGGCCCTCAGCGTCTATACGGGCAGCCTCATGCCCGGCGTGGTGAGTGCGTTTCTGGTGCTACTCCCCGTCTTCGGATGGATCGCGCTTGCGCGTCGGGACACGTGAAAAAGCCCCGGCATTCCTGCCGGGGCTTTTTGATGCGTGCCAGCCGTTGGCGATCAGACGGCGAGGGGCTGTGTCGGCGCCTGGCTCTGGATCACGACGATGGGCGAGCCATTGGGCACGCGGTCGTGCAGGTCCATGACATCCTGGAAGATCAGGCGCACGCAGCCCGAAGAGACCGCCTTGCCGATGGTGGCGACATCCATGGTGCCGTGCACGCGGTAGATGGTGTCGCGATTGCCCTGGTGGATATAGAGCGCGCGGGCGCCCAATGCGTTGAGCAGGCCCGGCGGCTGGCCATGGCGATACATTTCGAGTTCGGGCTGGCGATCCACCATTTCCGACGGCGGGGTCCAGATCGGCCACTTGCGCTTATAGGCGATGTGGGCGCGGCCACCCCATTCAAAGCCCGCGCGGCCAATGCCGACGCCATACCGCATGGCGCGGCCATTCGGCATGGTCCAGTAAAGGAAGCGGTTTGCGGTATCGACGACCACCGTGCCGCCGGGCTCGCCGGTGGGGTTGTCGACTTCCTGGCGCCAGTAGATCGGATCGAGATTGGATACGTCGGCAGCCGGAACCGGATATTCTTCTTCCGGGCGTGCCGAATACATGGCGAGGACCTCGGGCGGCACGGCGCGGCGAACCGGCTCCGTGGGGGCGATGGCGCTACGGGTGATGCCCGTGGTAGAGCAGCCGGCAAGGGTCAGCGCACCCAGGCTGGCGAGGCCAGCCAACAGGGCGCGGCGCGACAGGGTCGCGTCGGTAACAGAATGCATAATATGTCCTTGGCCCGGGTGGGCCTAGCGATTGGGGAGACTGAAAACTGAGACGTGTGGGGCTGGTGTCAGGCCGCGCGGGGTGGGCGGAGCAGCCGGTCGGCAGTGCTGTAGGGCCCATGGGCCAGGTGGACCGCAGTGGGAGCGTCTCGTCCCGCCGGGATCAGGGCGATCTGTGCGTCCACGGTAATCGCGTAGAGCGAGCCGAAGGGCATGATTATGCCCGAGCCGAGATCAACTTCGCCGCGCTGGACAGTTACGGTCACCGGGATGGAGACGTTTTCGGCGTCCACCATGTTGAGCACCACGATCGGGGTGCTGATATAGCGGTGGGCATAGGCAGTCGTGCTCCCCGCGACGGTCGCGAAGGCAAAGACGACGGCAATGAGGGCCACGAGACGCTGCATAACTCTGCTCTAGCGACTATGATTGGGGCGTGAAAGTGGCAAGACGTCGCTCAGGGGTCAGCCTGCGGCGGTTGCCACGCCATAAGCTGGCGACCGTGTGATTTAAGCCACGCTCGCCCCCGGTCCATGTCGGGCAGGGTTCTCTCGACCGTCGCCCAGAACGCTTCTGAATGGTTCATTTCCACGAGATGGGCCACCTCATGCGCCGCGACATAGTCCAGCACGAAGGGCGGGGCGAGAATCAGTCGCCAATTGTAGTTGATGGCGCCGGCCGACGAGCAGGAGCCCCAGCGGCTCGACTGGCTGCGCAGCCGGATCTGCTTGACGCTGACCGAGAGGCGCTGCGCGTGAAAATCGCTGCGCTCTGTCAGCTCTTCCAGCGCCACGCTCTTGAGCCAGTCATAGAGCCGTCGCGGCTGGTGCTCCGGCGCGCCCGGTACGAAGAGAGCCGGGCCCTCGTCCGTCTCCCCGATTGCGACACGGCCCCGTACTGCGCCGGTGCCGATGATCTGGTGGGGCACGCCACGCAGCGGCACAAGGCTGCCGACCGCAAGGCTCTGCGCCGAAGGCGTGCGCGGCAGGCGGGCACCCAGCCAATGGCGATGACGGTGCAGAAACGCCTCGGCATCGCTCCAGCGGGATTTCTCCGGCACCGTCAGCAGGGGACCCTTTGCCGGGATCGACAGGCGAAAGGCGCGCGCCCGCTTGCTCACCCGCACGGTCACGTCGACGACCCGTCCGTCGATATCGAGCTGGGTGCGAGCCGGCGGTGCTGATTTCTGACGGAGGAAAGAGAACATGGACGGCCGCAAAGAATCGGTTTTCGCAGTCTAGGCGGAAACGCGCCGCCCGTCTGGCCGATAATCGGGGGCGGGCCGAGGTGAGAGATCACAAAAAAAAGACGCCCCGGATGGGGCGTCAGTGAGGTCACAGGGGAGGACCATATGGACTAAGGAAAGGGGCCGGCCTTAGCCGTTGTTGCCCCAGTTTTCCTGGTTGGTGTCGCCAAAACCCTGGCGGTTGCCGCGGCGCTCGCTCATGAAGCGATCGAACTCTTCGCGATCCTTGGCCTTGCGCAGATTGGCCATGTAGTCCTGGAAGGCGTCGATCTCGGCATCGAGACGGGCGCGCTCTTCCTCGAGACGCTTGAGCTGGTCGGCGCGGTAGTCATCGAAGGCGGCGTTGCCGGTTGAGGCGAAATTCTGCCCGCCGAAGCCGTGGTGCTTGGTGTTGTTTCGCATGTAGCCGCATCCTTTGTTCCAGTAGGCCTGGGCCTTTTCGGCGGAGCCGCCGAACTTTTCACCCCACAGGATGTAGCCAAGAATGGCCAGGCCAATGGGCCAGAAGAGGATAAAGCCGAGGACCATGAGGGCGATGGTCAGAGGCGACCATTGCGGTTTGATGATTGCTGTGTTCATTTCGTTTCGTCTCCCAGTCACGATGCAACTAATTTGGTCCCCGCTTTGACAGGATCAAGAATGTGCCTATTGGGTTTTACTGCTTGAAATGCGTGTTTTTTGTCCCTATGGCGCCGCGCCTGCCCTGACTGGAGCCCTATTCATATGAGTACCGAAACGGCTTCGCGCCTCGAGATGACGCCCGACTGGCGCCCGTTGCGCCTGCAATCGCTTGTGCTGCTGCGCTGGCTGGCGATAGCAGGGCAGACCGTTGGCGTGTTTTTCGTTCATTTCGGCCTGGGCTTTCCGCTGCCCCTGCTCGAATGCATGACGCTGATCGCCCTGTCGGCGCTGCTCAATATCTTCCTTGTCTGGCGCTATGGCTCGCGCGCCAACCTCTCGCCGCGCTTTGCCGCGGTGTTGCTGGCCTGCGACCTCACCCAGCTCGGGGGCCTGCTTGCCCTGACAGGCGGGCTGCAGAACCCGTTCTCGCTGCTGCTGCTGGCGCCGGTCTCGGTATCGGCGACGACACTGCCGCAGCTCGAAACGCTCATCATTGCCCTGTTTGCGGCAGTTATCGCGTCAATCGTTGCCATGGTGCATATGCCACTGCCATGGGTTCCGGGGCACGAGCTGGCCTTTGACCGCGTTTTCGTCATTGGCATCTGGGTGGCCATCGTCTGTGGCATCGCCTTTATTTCCGCCTATACCAGCAAGGTCGCCAATGACTCGCGATTGATAGCCGACGCCCTGGCGGCGACCGAACTGGCCTTGTCACGCCGCGAACAGCTCTCCGCGCTCGACGGCATGGCGGCAGCGGCGGCCCATGAGCTGGGCACGCCGCTCTCGACCATCGCCCTTGCCGCCAAGGAAATGCGCGCCGATGTGGACGAGGGCAGCCAGCTGGCAGAGGACGTCGAACTGATCATCGCCCAGGCGGCGCGCTGCCGCGCCATCCTTGCCAAGCTGCGCAATCTGGGCGGCACCGACCCCACCGATCCCTTTGCCGAAGCTTCCCTGAGCGATGTGCTCGACGAAGTGGCGCGCCATCACGAAGGACGCGGCAAAGTCATTCTGTTCGACAGCCAGGGCGTCGCCGGTCCAGACCCGATCTTTCCGCGCAGTGTCGGCCTGCTCTATGGCCTCGGTAATCTGATCGAGAATGCCACCGATTTTGCTGTCCAGACCGTGCGCATCGAAACCAGTTGGGACGAGAGCCGTATTGTGGTGCTGATCACCGATGACGGCCCCGGCTTTGCCCCTGAACTCATCACCCGGCTGGGCGAGCCCTATCTGACCAGCCGCCCACGCGACCCGCAGGGCGCCGATGCGGACCAGCCGGGCGGGCTGGGCCTCGGCATCTTCATCGCCAAGACCCTGCTCGAGCGAACAGGGGCGAAATTGACCTTCAGCAATGAAAATGCAGATGGTCACGCACAGGTGCGGATCGTTTGGAGCCGTGACACCGTTGTCAAGCAATCCGCGACTCGGGTTTTGACGTAGAGGCCTCGACAGAATATGGAGAAGGCATGAGCACGATCGAAGACCTACTGGCCACAGATCCCAGCCTTTTGCTGGTCGATGACGACTTGGCTTTCCTCACCCGCCTTGAGCGCGCCATGGTGCGCCGGGGTTTTGACGTCCGAACGGCCTCCACCGTTGCCGCCGGGCTTGTCGCCGTTGGTGAAAAGCCACCCGCTTTCGCTGTCGTCGACCTCAGACTTGAAGATGGCAATGGCCTCGATGTGGTGTCCGCGCTGCATCAGAAGCGGCCGGATGCCCGCGCCGTGGTGCTGACCGGCTATGGCAACATCGCCACCGCGGTCACTGCCGTCAAACTCGGCGCCATGGACTATCTGTCCAAGCCCGCCGACGCCGACGACGTCATCAATGCGCTTCTGGCCACGGGCGAAGACAAGCCCGAGCCGCCGGAAAACCCCATGTCGGCCGATCGCGTCCGCTGGGAACATATCCAGCGCGTCTATGAATTGTGCGACCGCAATGTTTCCGAGACGGCACGCCGTCTCAACATGCACCGTCGCACCCTTCAGCGCATTCTCGCCAAGCGCGCGCCCCGCTGACCAGCGGGGCTCTCGACCCTTGGGCGCAGGCGCTCAGTCGAGCGCCATCAGCGTAGTGAATCCGCCAAAAATCATGCGTTGTCCGTCAAACGGTAGTGCCGGGAAGTTCGCCATTTCCGGGCCCTCCATCATGCGCTTCTGAATGATGTCCCGCGTCGCCTTGTCCGGATATTCGATCCAGGAAAAGACGATCACCTCGTCATCCTTGGCGCCGACCGCGCGTTGGAAATCGGTGTGCTCGCCCGTGGGCACGTCATCGCCCCAGTTCTCGACCACGCGCAGCGCACCCCATTTCAGGAACAGCTCTGCCGCCGCACGGGCATGGGCAATATAAAGCTCCTTGTTGGCACGCGGTACAGCCGCCACAAAGCCATCGACATAGGTCATCTCGTCTCTCCTCTTGCTGCGCGGGTGCTGCGACCCAGCGCTTGGAACAAGGACGAACGAGAAACTGCACTTTCGACACCACGGGGCAGCAGATCAGGCAGCCGTTAGAGCAGGCTGCGAGCTTGGCGCGTACAGTTGGGAGACGAAATTCCGGCGCTGAGTCCTGTCACAATCTCATCGCAATTGGCGCCCCGCGCCGCTTTCCACGTTATTCACACCGGGCGGATGAGGCGATTTCAGCGATTTCACAGATGTTTGATGAAACCGTTGCCCATCCGACACAATCTGGAACGTGGTTCCGCCGCCGCGCTGAATCCCGGCGGTGAATCGGAAAAATATTAATGGACAGAGATTCTCATTCTACAGCATCGATCAATTCAGACCCAATGGTTAATCAAGTAGACCCAAAACTGTGCGGCAAAGCTGCAACAGTGCCGGCGGCCGGGGGCATTTAGGGACAATCTGCCCTTATTCCCGACGCTAGGCCCCCTTACTCAGCGCTCATCGATAACTTCAGTGAGCATAGAGCATTGATCAGAAGAGCCGTTTCCGTCGCCTTGTGTGCGGCAGTTCTCGCCGTCACCGCGACTGCAGCCCATGCACAATGCGGTGGCGCATCCTGGTATGGCCCCGGCTTCCACGGCAAGAAGGCCGCATCGGGTGAGACCTTCAACGAAAACGCCATGACGGCGGCGCATCGTTCCCTTCCATTTGGCACCAAGCTGCGTGTCACCGACCAGAACTCTGGCAAGTCCATTCAGGTTGTCATCAATGACCGTGGTCCTTTCCACGGCAAGCGCATCATCGACCTCTCCAAGGCAGCTGCCTCGGAACTGGGTTTCCGCAATCGCGGCGTGACCTCGGTCTGCATCGAAAAGATGTAATCCTTCCAACGTCTCAACCGACGTTGCAGCCGCCCGTTTTCGGGCGGCTTTTTTGTGCACGGATCATTTCTGCCAGGTTTGGAGGCAAATTGGCCCCTCGTTAGTGCACAATTAGACGTTTGCGCCTAATATTCGCCGCGAGAGAAATCCAGACGCGTCGGGGGCTCGCAATGGATGCCTATGTCTATATTGCCGGGCCGGACGATGATCGCTGCGCCGCCCTGTTTGATCTGGTCAGTGGTATTGGCTTTACTGGCGTGTCGTCTTTCCGCGGCATCGCGCAGGTGTCCGAGCAGATCGCGCGCAACCCGATCTGCTTCATCCTTTGCTCATCCGTCGCCGACCCCAGGCAGTTGCGCGCGACTGCTGCAGCGGTGCGGTTCTGCGACCAGCCCAGCGTTCGCTTTTCGCCGCTGATCTATCTGACCGAGCATCCGTCGATCGAGACCACCATGGCCTGCGCCAACATGGGGTTCGATGACGTGGTTGCCCTGCCGCAGTCTCGCGCGCAATTGCGCGAGAGGCTCGAGCATCAGGTCGGGGAGATGAAGGTCTATTACGAGGCGAGCGGCTATTTCGGGCCTGATCGGCGCCGCAACACTGTGTCCAGGCGCGACGGCGCCGATGTGCGTCAGGGCGGGCCATTCCGCCGTTTTGAGCTGATCCGCGATGCCAGGTCCGGCATCTCTGTGATGCGTGAAGAGATGGGCCCGGCGGACGCCGCTGTGGCAACGTTGCAGGATCGTGCCCCACTGCGTGGTGTAACTGAGGCTTGGCCTCCACGCATATCCGGCTTGGCCGGGCTGGTCAGCGTGCGGGAACTGCCGGCAAGCTGACGAGGGGATCATCGCTCAACGGGGCGACGGATTCCAGCGTCATATATCTCGCCCGCTGAACCGCCCATTCATCGTTCTGTTCGAGCAGGATAGCGCCGACGAGGCGGATGATTGCGTCCTCGTTGGGGAAGATGCCCACGACCTCGGTCCGGCGCTTCACCTCGCCATTCACCCGTTCAATCGGGTTGTTGCTGTGCAACTTGGCCCGATGCTCCTTGGGGAAGCTCATGTAGGCGAGGACGTCGTGCTCGGCCTCATCCATGATGGTGGCAAGCTTGGGCACGCGAGGGCGGATTTGGTCGGCAACGGCGCGCCACTGGGTGCTGGCCGCCTCCGGCGTCTCCTGGGCGAAGGCCGTGGCGATAAAGGCACTGGCCACGCGGCGACCGCTCTTGCCGGCATGGGCGAGGACGTTACGCATGAAGTGAACGCGGCAGCGCTGCCATGTGGCGCAAAGCACCTTGGTGACGGCGGCCTTGATGCCCTCATGGGCATTGGAGATCACCAGCTTCACGCCTCGCAGGCCGCGGCGGGTCAGCTTGCGCAGAAACTCGGTCCAGATCGCCTCGGCTTCCGAGGTGCCGATCTCCATGCCCAACACCTCGCGCCGGCCATCGGCATTGACGCCCACGGCCATGATGGCGGCCACCGAGACGATGCGGCCGCCCCGGCGCACTTTGAGGTAGGTGGCGTCGATCCACAGGTAGGGCCAGTCGCCCTCGATCGGCCGCTCAAGGAAAGCCTTCACCCGACCATCGATCTCCTCGCACAGGCGGCTGACCTGGCTCTTTGAGATGCCGCTCATGCCCATGGCTTTGACCAGGTCGTCCACCGACCGGGTCGAGATGCCTTGGATATACGCCTCCTGGATCACCGCCGTCAGCGCCTTCTCGGCCAGCCGCCGAGGTTCCAGAAAGCCAGGGAAGTAGCTGCCCTTGCGAAGCTTGGGGATGCGCAGCTCGACCGTGCCGGCCCGGGTCTCCCAGTCCCGCTCGCGGTAGCCATTGCGCTGGACCCGCCGCTCGGCGCTCTTTTCGCCATAGCCGGCGCCAGTGGCGGCACCCACTTCCATTTCCATCAGCCGTTCGGCAGCAAAGCCAATCATCTCGCGCAGAATATCGGCGTCGGGGGCCTTCTCTACCAGCGAGCGCAGGTTCATCGAGTCGGTCATCGGTGGTCCTTCAGGTACAGGGTTGGCGTAAGCAACCAGACCTTACCGGAAATCCGTCGATGACCACCCAGCCGCTCGCTCGCTACGGCGCTCCTAATGGCGCGCTCGCGAGCGGCTTGACCACCTCAGTTACACCACGTCCCGGGACACGACCACGTTGCAATCGTTGGCATAAACCGGTCTACGACATGATGAGTACTATTTATTGGCGCGCCGAAATGCACTAGCGTCACGCGGTCTGACCAGTTTGAGCATTTCCCACCATGCGCTTCGGCATTGATATGCCGCCCCAGATGCGAATCTTTGGGGCGTTTTTCGTTTACTCCTTTTGCATGGGCAGCATCTTTCCGCGCCTGCCCGATATCCAGAGCGCCATGGGCGTCGGCGAGGGAGCGCTTGGACTGGCCCTTATCGGCTCGGCACTGGGCACCTTGATCTCGCTGACCTTTGCTGGGCGGATGGTCGAAGCGATCGGCTATCGGCGCGTGCTCCTCGCCGCCATCCCCCTGCTTTCGGTCGGCTATGCCCTGGCCAGTTGGGCCAATACGCCAGTAGCCTTCTTCCTGCTGCTGGTGCCGGTCGGCCTGACCATTGGCGCCATCGAAATCATCGTCAATGTCGAAGCGGACCGGGTTGAGCACGCTGTCGGCCGCCGGATCATGAGCCGGGCTCATGCTTTCTGGAGCCTTGGGTTCTTTGCTGCCGGGCTGGTCGGCTCTTTCATTGCCCAGACCGGCCTCGAAGTGCATCTGCACCTCATGATCATGATCCCGGTGATCATCCTCGCCACGTTTCTGGTGCTGGGCCGGTTCGAACCGGCAGCCCATCGCGCCGGGACCAATTCTGAAGAAGCGCCGCGCCTGGCCAAGCCGACCATGTCGATCATGGCGCTGGTGGCCGTCTGTCTTTCAGCCATGCTGATGGAAGGCGCCGGGATCGACTGGTCTGCCATCTACATGCGCAACATCTTTGGCGCCGAGCCCTTCTGGGCGGGTCTCGCTGTGGCGACAGTCGCCGGTTCGCAGGGCGTAGCCCGCTTTTTCGCTGACAGCTTCGTTGAGCGGCTCGGCCCGGTCACCGTGGCGCGCTCGCTGCTGATCGTGCTGGGCGCTGGCGTGCTCTGCGCCTTCTTCGCTCCCGCTGCCTGGGTGGCCTATCTCGGCTTCGCCCTAATCGGCGTGGGCTCGAGCGCGCTCTTCCCGCTGGCCATGTCGGCCGCCGCGCAGCAGACTGACCGCCCCGCCGCCATCAACGTCGCGGCGCTGGCGCAGTTCTCCTTTACCGCCTTCCTTCTCGGACCGCCGCTGCTCGGCTATATCGGCGAGCACTTCGGCATCCAATGGGTGTTCGGCGTCGGCTTCCCGCTGGTGCTGCTTGGCCTTGCCACCGCCCATACACTTTCTCCCAAGCCCGCTCTGCGGGAGGTTACTCCATGATCGCTCCGCAGCATCGCATCTACGCCTCGTTCTTCCTGTTTGCTCTTACCACCGGCGCCCTCATGGCGCGCCTGCCCGATATCCAGGACCATTTCGGTATTTCCGAAGGCCAGTTGGGGCTGACCATGATCGGCATGGCCATCGGCTCGCTGATCTCGCTCACCTTCGGCCCTCCGGTCATCGAAAAGCTCGGCTTCCGCAAGACGGCGCTGATCACCGTTCTCGGGCCCTCGCTTCTGTTCGCGACCATTCCCTTCCTGCCGGCCGCGTCGGCCATGTTCGTCGTGCTGTTCTGCGCGGGGCTTCTGTCCGGTGCGCTCGAGATCAATCTCAATGTCGAGATTGACCGGCTGGAAATGCAGACCGGCAAGCGTTTCATGAACCGCGCCCACGGGTTCTGGAGCGTCGGCTTCTTCGTTACCGCGCTGTTCGGCGCCGTGATCCGCCAGTCCGGCATTTCGGCGGGTACGCATATGCTCGTCGTGGCCGGTTTTGTCGTGCTGGTGGCCGGCTATCTCCTCATCAGCGCAACCGAAGCGCCCAAGCCCGTCCGTGCCGAAGGCGAGGGCGAGCACCGCTTCGCCTTCCCCACGCGCAGTCTCCTGCCGCTCTGCCTCATCGGCTTTGCCGCCTTCCTCGTTGAGGGTGCCGGCATCGACTGGTCGGCCATCTACATGCGCAATGTCTTTGCCGTAGAGCCCTTTGTGGGCGGCATGGGGCTCACGCTCTTTGCCTTCTTCATGGCAGTGATGCGCCTCCTGGCCGATCCGATCGTTGCCCGCTACGGACCGCGCAATGTGGCCATGGTCATGCTGAGCTTTGCCAGCCTCGGCGCCCTCATGGTCGGCTTTGCCCCGTCTCCCGAGTTGGCGCTGGCTGGTTTTGCTCTCATGGGTGCAGGTTGCTCGGCAGTTTATCCGCTGGCTGTATCCGAAGCGGCACAGCGCACCGACCGCCCGGCCGCCGTCAACGTGGCGGCCATCGGCCAGGTGAGCTTCGTGGTCTTCTTCCTCGCGCCGCCGCTGTTGGGCTTCGTCGCCGAGTTCCTGGGCATTCGTATGTCCTATCTCATCTGCCTGCCGCTGCTTCTGGCCGGCCTCTGGGCCTCAAGCTTTGCCCTCGGCACGAAGAAGACCGAGACCCCGCATGGCATGGCGCCCGAACCACTTGGTCCCAATGGCTGAAGACCTGCCCCCCATTGTCGATCTCCGGCAGTCTGCCACGGCCCTGCGCGTCCAGCGCGGGGTCATGCGCATGCTGCGCGAGCGCCACGACATGGCCTGCTATGCCGAAGTGCCGCTCAGCAATGGCCGGCGCGCTGATGTGCTGGCGGTGGGGCCAAAAGGCGAGATCTGGATCATCGAGATCAAGTCGAGCCTCATCGATTTCCAGGTTGACCGAAAGTGGCTGGAATACCGGGAATTTTCCGACAAGTTCTTCTTTGCCAAGCCACCTGAGCTCGATGGCGAGATTTTCCCCGAGACCGAGGGGCTGATCGTGGCAGACGGACACGATGGCGCCATTCTGCGGGATAGCCCCGATACGCCGCTGGCGCCGGCGCGGCGCAAGGCGCTGATGCTCAAGCTCGCCCGGCTGGGCGCTGACCGTATCCATATCCTCATGGATCCTGGACCCCGATAATCTTGGCCACAGCACCAGCTCATTGGCGCGTCATCGCGCTTTTCTTCCTGCACGCGGTCGCCATCGGGGCGGTCCAGACGCGCATTGCCGATCTGCAACTGCTCAATGGGCTGAGCCCGGCACAGCTGGGCATCGTGCTGATGGGGCAGCCGCTGGGCGCCTTGCCCATGTTCCTCGTGTCGAGCGCCATCATCGAGCGGTTCGGCCCGCGTCGCGTGATGCTGTGGTTCATGCCCGTCGTGATTGTCTCCTCGGCGCTGGCAGGGATATTTCTCAACCCGGTCGCGCTTTTCATCCTTCTCATGATCAATGGCGTCGGCTTCTCGCTGACCAATGTTGCCATCAATGTCGAAGCGGATCGGCTTGAGTTCGCCGGTGGTCGCCGGATCATGAACACCTGCCACGGCGTGTGGAGTGTCGGTTTCCTGGTGACGGCGCTGCTCGGGGCGGTGATGCGTGGCCTCGATATCTCGCCGGCCTGGCATCTGGGCCTTCTGGCGCCGCTGGTGATCGGCGCGCTGCTGCTCGTGGTGCTGCCCATGCCGGTGAGCGTGCCGCGCCCGCACACTGGGGGCCCGGTGCGGCGCCTGGCCCTGCCGACGCTGGCAACACTCGGGCTCGTGGCTTTCGGGCTCGGAGCGGGGCTGACCGAGGGGGCGTCCCGCGCCTGGGCGATCATCTATCTGCGCGATAATTTCGCTGTCGCCGCCTGGGTTCAGTCCCTCGCCTTGCCAGCGCTGGTGGCGGCCATGGCGGTCTGCCGGCTCTGTGCCGACCGGGTTATCGACCGGTTCGGGCAGGTGCAGGTCGCCCGCATCCTCTCGGCCACGGCGATTGCAGGGCTGGTACTCGTTGTGTTCGCGCCCAATGCCTGGATCGGCATCTTTGCCTTTGCCCTCGTTGGCGTCGGCATCTGCGTTCTTTATCCGCTGATGCTGTCCGCCGCTGCCCGTCTCTCCGATAGGCCGGCCTCTCAGAACGTCTCCTCCGTGACCATGGTGTTTCAGCTGGTCAATCTGGGCGCCCCTGTCCTGATCGGCGCCGTTGCCGAGACCTTTGGGGTGCGCATGGCCTTTGCGCTTTTGATTCCACTGCTGGTCCTGACCTTCATCATGGCCGGCCGCCTCAGCGGCAGATCGGCATAAAAAATGAGCGATGGGAGTACCATCGCTCATGAGTCGGTCAGGGAGAGGAGGATGTGCGGGGATTACCCGCGGGGTTGAGGGACAATGCGAAGATAGGGCTTCAGTTCCGTCCAGCCGTCGGGATACTTGGCCTTGGCCGCCTCGTTGGAAACGGCTGGCACGATGATCACGTCCTCGCCGTCCTTCCAGTTCACCGGTGTCGCCACCTGGTGCTTGGCGGTCAGCTGCAGGCTGTCGATGACGCGCAGCACCTCATCGAAATTGCGGCCGGTGGAGGCCGGATATTCGATCTTGAGTTTGACCTTCTTGTCCGGCCCGACGACGAACACCGACCGTACGGTCAGCGTATTGTCGGCATTGGGGTGGATCATGTCGTAGAGACGGGCCACCTTGCCTTCGGTGTCGGCGAGCAGCGGGAAGTTCAGCGCCGCGCCCTGGGTTTCCTCGATATCCTTGGCCCAGCCGCCGTGATCTTCGAGCTTGTCGACCGAGAGGCCGAGAACCTTGACGCCGCGCTTTTCAAACTCGGGCTTGAGCTTTGCGGTATAGCCCAGTTCGGTGGTGCAGACCGGGGTGAAATTCTTGGGGTGGCTGAACAGCACGGCCCAGGAGCCGTCGATGTAATCATGGAAATGGATCGTGCCCTCGGTGGATTCGAGGGTGAAATCTGGGGCCGTATCGCCAATCAGGATCGACATACTCTATTCCTTGGCCGCAACGGGCGGCTCAACTCGTGTTCAGGAGGAGAATATCGTACTCACGCCAGCGGTTTGAAGCGGCAGAGTACGAAATGCTTTTGCCAACTTATCGGCTGCGCGGGCATGATTTTGCCCGCGCGCTGGCCGATGCAGCATGGCGCCGGGATGGCCTATTGCACCATGACCGAACCCTGGGTCGCTGCCGGGGTCGGCGCGCCATTGGTCCAGGTCACGTTCGGCCCGGTGAGAGGCACGACGGAGAGGCTCATCTTGCCCGAACCCTGCTGGAGCTGGCGGGCATGGCCGAGATAGATGAGAGAATTATTGGCGGCGTCGTAGATGCGGGTGACGCGCAGCGACTTCCAGATCAGCGAGCGACCCTCCTTGAAGATCTCCTCGCCACCGCCACGGGTGGCGATGTCCCCGACAGTGATGGGACCCACGGCCGAGCAATCGAGCGCCGAATAGGAGGGGTCCTCGAACCAGTTGCCCTGGCTGATGCGGTCGATAAAGGAGCGGTTGAAGAAAGCCAGATGGCAGACCACGCCCTCGACATCGGGATCGGCGACGGCTTCGATGGAAATGTCATTGCCGGTCCAGTCGACCCCGACGCTACCCACTTGCCGGTTATCGCCGCAGGCGACGAGAGCGAGGGCGGCAGTTGCAGCGACGGCAATCTTGGCAAAAAGCTTCATGAGGATCCTCCAGCACAGTGCAAGACATGGGGGCCGGAATGGCCAGACGCAAGAGTTAGCGGTTGTATCGGCGGTTCATGAACCTCTCGAGCCAGCGCACCAGCAGCGATAGCGAGATGGTCATGGTGAGGTAGAGGAACGCCACGACATTGTAGGTTTCAAAGAACAGGAAACTCGACGAGGCATGCAGCTTGCCCAATTGGGTGATGTCCTGCACCCCCAGGGCTGAGACCAGTGCGGAATCCTTGACCATGGAGACGAAATCATTGCCCAGCGGCGGCAGGATGGTGCGCAGCGCCTGTGGGAAAATGATCAGGCGGAAACAATGCCAGCGGCTGAGGCCCAGTGCCCGGGCCGCTTCGATCTGGCCGCGGTCCACCGCTTCGATGCCGGCGCGGAATATTTCGGCGATGAAGGCTGAATAGCAGATGGTGAGCGCAAGTATGGCGCGCCAGACGAAATCGAAGCCCCGGACCGTCGCGGGGGCCAGCCAGCCGAGCTCGATCAGCGGAGCGGCAACCCAGTTGAAGCCCGACACCAGAGCCGGAGCGCCAACAAAGGCGATGTAGAACAAGAAAACGAGGATCGGGATGCCGCGGATAACCTCCACGTAGAAGGTCGCGACCTCGCGCAGAACCCGGTTGCCCGAAGTGCGGGCCAGCGCAACGACCAGCCCAAGGATGGTCGCAGCGGCGAAGGCGAGGATGGTGACCCAGAGCGTTGTGACCACACCCGAGGACACGGATCGGAAGATGTTCTCATAGGTGCCGTCGGCCGTAATGGCCCAGAAGCCGAGCACGAACAGCAGGCCGATGGCGAGGAGCCACCAGGGCATGCGGGACAGGAGCGAAGGGCTGCGCGGCTTATAAGACATTGATGACCAGGTACTCGATCCAGGCAGGCTTGATAGCAAAACCCACTCCCCAAGGGGGAGTGGGCATAAGCGCACTCTAGACCGATCCCCGTGGCAGGGGGATTAATCGGCAGAATATTCGAAGAACCAGTACTTTGTCCGCTCTTCCAGCCAGCCCTCGGCCTCGAGCTGGGCGAGCGCGGCATTGAACGGCTCGACGAGGTCCGAACCGGGCGTCAGGATAAAGCCGAAGGGATCGGACTTGATCGGCTCGCCCGCCTGCTTGAACGCACCGGGATCGGCGCCGATATAGCCGGCCGACGCCGCCTCGTCGGCGATGACCGCATCCACGTCGCCGGCCTTGACCGCCTGAACCGCCGCGCCAAAATTGTCGAAGACTTTTACGCGCGGATTGGCTTCGTCGCCGTCAAGCACATCATAGATGGCGGTGTAGAACGAGGACGTTCCGGCCTGCGCACCAAACAGCAGATCTGCGTTGTCGGCAAAGCTTTCCGTACCGGTGATCCGGTCGTCATCGGCGCGGACGAGGAAATACTGCTCGACGGTGATGAAGGGCGCGGTGAAGTCGATCTGCTCCTCACGCTCGGCCGTGATGGTGATGCCATCGGCGCCAACATCGAACTGGCCGGTGCGGACGGCTTCGATCATTACGTCCCAGGCCGTGAGGTCCCATTCCACCGTGGCGTTGAGGCGCTTGGCGATCTCGTTGATGACATCATATTCGAGCCCGATGCCCTCGCCCGTCTCCGGATGGGCGAAGTTGAGCGGATAATAGGCGTTCTCGGTCACCGCGTGTATGACGCGACCGCCCAGATCGGGCAGGTCCTGCGCCGCCACCGGCAGGGCGGCAAGGAGCAGGGCGGCCGAGGCGCCGACGAGGCTTGCAGTCTTGAACATGATGTCCCCCGGACATTTTAAAAGCCGTGCCGGGAGACGAGGCCACCCGGCCGGGTTGGGAATGGATTTGAGTAAAATCAGGCGTCGATGACGTCGGCGTCGGGGCCGTTCTTCTTCAGCGATTCAATGGCGTTCTTGGCGGAGGCCTTCGAGGTATAGGTCTCGGTGCGGGCCATGGTCTCGCCATTGGAGGCAACAAAGCGCACGAAATGCTGGCCATCCTTGGAGGCGACGATCTCGAAGCGGTAGCCCGAACCGGTCTCTTCCTTGGAAAGATCAACGGTGATGGCGTCAGGCGCGTTCTTCTTCAGCGATTCGATGGCGTTCTTGGCAGACGCCTTCTGCTTGTAGTTTTCGGACCAGAAGATCTTCTCGGAATTATACGAGAAATCGAACTTGAACTGGTCGTTCGCCGCATCGGTGATGTTGAACTTGTGTGCCATGACGCTGGCCTCCGTGAGTTGATATGATGTGAGACTAGCGCAATGGCCGCAATTGGGAAGCCACTACGCCGTTGGCCGGCTGTCGGTCACTGACGCTTTCGGCGTGCTTCTTCAGGATCGACGAGCGCGGCGAGGATCTGGTCGACCATGTCGAGATCCTGCCGCTTGCCGGCCGCCTGTTGCTGCAGATCGACGAGGTAGGACGTCGTATAATAGAGCCGCCGCGCCAGCATGGTGGCGATGGCGAGGGAAAACTCCGGTCGGCTGTCGAGAAAGGTCAACGCATCGAGGATTTCGTAGGCGACCACTTCCGACAGCGCCCGCACGCTGGCCGAATGGGGCATGTCGAGCAGGACCGCCATTTCCCCGAAGATCGAGCCGGGCTCGTCGACATGGGTGACCTGGGTACGCTCGCGGATGATCTCGACTTCGCCCGCGACGAGGACAAAAATCTTGCCCAGCCGATCGCCCTCGGCGATCAGCATCTGGCCGGACTTGAAGCGGCGCTGCTCCAGCCCCCTGCAGTAATCGAGTATATCGGCCATCGTCAGGTCCTCATCCGCCACGCCAAGCCACACTAAATTAGTAGATCGGAGCGGCGCTGGAAAGCACCGAGGCTTAAAGCAATTTCTCGATGTCGGAGGCGATATCGGCGGGTTCGGTGGTGGGGGCGTATCGTTCGACCACGCTGCCGTCGCGACCGAGCAGGAATTTTGTGAAATTCCACTTGATCGCCTCGCTGCCCAAAAGCCCCGGCGCGCTCTTTTTGAGCCAGGCGTAAAGCGGATGGGCGCCATCGCCATTGACGTCGATCCGTTCGAACACCGGAAAGCTGACGCCATAGGCGGTGGAACAGAACTGGGCGATTTCTGCGCTCGTGCCTGGCTCCTGACCGGCAAACTGGTTGCAGGGAAAGCCCAGCACGACAAAGCCTTGGTCGCCAAACCGCTGCTGCAGCGCCTCGAGCCCCTCATATTGCGGGGTGAGTCCGCATTTGCTGGCGACATTGACCACCAGCACCACCTTGCCGAGGAAATCGCCGAGATTTTGCGGCGTGCCATCGAGGCGGGGGAGTGTGAAATCGGCGAGAGTTTGCATCGGTCGCGGCTCCTGTTGCGGGCCAGAAGTAGGGGCCCGAACCGGCAGCGGCAAATGAATTTTTCAGATCTGTCCCGGCCAATAAAGACATGGCGAAGCGCCCGCAGGGCCGGAGCCGCGCGGGGAGAGGGGAGAGAAGGCAGACCCGAGGTGGCATTTGCTCCTGGGACTTTTAGATGAGGGGCAAGTGCCACCTCGGGAGACCGGTTTTTCGGACAGCGCCGGTATCGCGCCCCGCCATCGCTCGCAGCGGGGTCGGCCGGTGCCTGAACGCGCGCCCCATGCGAACGGGTTGCGGCCGGCGCGCTTTGCTCAGTTCGCATGCAGACCTGCCCGTGCGAAGCGCTGACCCAAGAATAGCCGGCTCAGCGGCCGCGGGGATAAGTTTCCGCTGCCGGGGGCAAAACCGCTGCCGTCTCGGGCTCTGGCGGCGGCCCCCTTCGGGCAGAAAGTCCTTTGTGGAACCCATCCTCGAAAATCTGCCGCTCCCGGTTCTGCGTGCGGCGGAGCAGTTTTGCGCGCAGATCCTCGCCATTGGCGGTGTTCAGCGGGGCAACGGCCACGTCGGGCCGCAGCCGGGCAATGGGCAGCGGCTCCCCCTCGACCCGCTAGCAGCGGCAATTCTGGCGGGCGTTCCAGGCGGCGTGGCGGTTTTCATAATCATCGAGCTGGGCCAGCACCTGCCCCAACTGCACCGCCAGCCCCGAAAAATTTTGCGCCGCCACCGGCAGTTTTCCATGCCGCGCCGAAAGAAAGGGCCGCCCATCACTGATCAGCCCCTCGGCTAGAACCCGCTCGGTGTCCCCGACCGGCGCGTCGGGCTTTTTGGCGGCAATGGTGGTGATGTCCTTGTGGAGGGAGGTGACGCGGAGCCAAAGCGCCTCGTGGCGCGCGGCGAGGGCGTGGGAGATGTGGGGAAGGGGGCGTGGCATTTTTTGGGTGTCTCCTGCGGAGAGGGACAGGAGAGGGTAAGGGCGTGATGAGGGGCGGGGAGAAGTTGGAGATTGCCGCGCTACATGTCCGGAACGTCTCCGGCAGCGACTTCTCAAAGATCTTTCGCAAGCATACCGCCTCCGTTATTCTGCGTAGCGGAGGGCAGCATGACTTTCGGCGTTTTTATCCATCGCGCGGACTCGGTGTATGACGATAGTCCCGCCGAGCGGTATCAATTTCCGCGAATGTATCTTGAGCGCGCCTCGGCCATGGTCGGTGATTGGGTGCTCTATTATGAGCCAGTCAAAGTGCGCGGCTCAAAGGGGTATTATGCAATTGCGCGGGTGGAGCGGATCGTACCTGACCCGACCGCCGAGAATATGTATGTGGCGTTGATCGAGCCGGGTAGCTATCTCGAATTTCCAAACCCTGTGCCGTTCGACCATGGCGGGAGCCCCATTGAGCGAGGGCTGCTCAACGAAGCTGGGCGCATTTCGGGTCGCGCACAGGCTGCGGTTCGCCCGATCTCTCCGACTGATTTTGACCGGATCCTCGAGCGTGGCCTTGCGGAAGAACAACCGCTGCTGCCGCGGGTTGGGGACGTCCTGCGGCTGCCAGATTTGCCGCTACAAATGGACGAGGCGCCAGTTCCTTTCGTTTATGAGCAGGAGCGGGAACGGATTCCTGCGCTAACAACGCGGACCTTGCGAGACCGGATGTTCCGCCGCGTCGTGCTGCGGGCCTATGATGAGCGTTGCGCGGTAACCGGGCTGAAACTGATCAATGGCGGGGGACGCGCAGAAATGGCTGCAGCCCATATTCGCCCCGTCGAACACAATGGACCCGACATCATCAACAATGGGCTGGCGCTATCCGGTACCGTGCATTGGATGTTCGACCGGGGCCTCATATCGCTCAGTGATGACCTCGACGTTCTCGTGTCCCGTCAGGTGAACGACCGAGACGGGGTGGAAAGCCTCATCAACAAGACGGGCAAGCTCATTGGACCCACGATGCAGCGCGACCGCCTGCACCCGGCATTTTTGCGGTGGCATCGTGAGAATTGCTTCAAGCGCTAAAGTGGTGAGTGTTGTTGCAGATATCCACGCCAAGCGATTGCGATATCCTGCGTCAACTGCTTCTATCCGGGACGTCTGGGGGGCGTCATGCGCTTATTAATTCTGCTCATTGTCATCATCGCAAATGTGATGTCGCCAGCAGTGGCGGATGAGCGCATCGGTGCGTTTGTTGTGTCGGACAATAGCCAGTCGGCCATCCTTCTGGATGGCGACATCGGGGTCAGCACACCACTGGAATTTCGACGGGCACTCGCTCTTAGGCCGAACGCCAAGGTAGTCGTCCTCTCGAGTGATGGCGGTCTGGTTGCTAGCGCGTTGCTGATCGCCGATGACATCCATGCGCGTGGCTTGAGCACCGTCGTTCCAACTGGTGCGCGCTGCTACTCTGCATGTTCATTCATATTTTTCGCTGGGAATGAACGATTGGCGGAAGGTGAGCTTGGTGTTCACCAAATGTGGTCGGAGACGCCTGACCCGTCTGGCGTTCAATCCACTGTCTCAGACATTCTGGAGGTTCTGACGCGCTTCGATACGCCAACCGAAGTGTTTACACGCATGTTCAGAACCCCGAGCGAAGACATGTACGTCTTCACGCAGGGCGAACTCGAAGCCCTCGAAATCAATCGAGTGGGGAAGGGGCTTCGGGGGAAAAGCGACTATGCAGAACTTGCGGGCTTGATTGCGCCAAAGTCTGAGGAACCGACATCACCGCCCCCCGCTGCGACTGCGGACAGCGACGCACTGCGGCTGGCCCTTTACACCGGGCTCGACTTTTATGGGCAGGACATTGTTTCAGCGCGTGAGGCCGACGTCGTCGCTTGCGCTGCAAGTTGCCTTGTCAATCAGCAGTGCCTTGCATTCACCTTCAATGCCAATCCGTCGCTGACGCGCGGCCCAAACTGCTTCTTGAAAAGCGGTACTGATCGCTTAGAGGGCTATGCCGATGCTCTCTCGGGTGTTTTCCTGCCCCCGAACATGTCCACCGCCCCGACTTTCCGCATCGGTGTTATCGACCCGACGACGGATGTGTCGCCTCGCACTGACCTTGTCGGCGGGGACCTCACAACCTCGCCATGGCCAAACGCCGACACGCCCGGGGAGTGCCGGATGGCCTGCGTCGACAATGACCAATGTGTGGCCTTCTCATTCGCCAGTGGACCCAAACAATGCTGGCTAAAAGGAAGCGTCGGCGAGCGCCGATCATCCTCGAACGTCACCAGTGGGGTGAAGCGTTGGGTCTCATTTAGTGCTGTAGAGGTGCTCGATCTGTCTGAGTGATGGAACCGGTCGCCGTGTAATCAATTCCGGCTCTGTCGATCAATTCAGCGGCAAAAGCGTGCTGTATAGTGAGCAGGCGCTTCTGCCATTCCAACTTGTAGGCGCCAGAAGCATCTCTCTGGACCATTGAGCCAACTTCGAAGCGGTTGGGCAAATCTTCTGCAGCGCAGATAGGCGCCGAGAAGGCAATGAAGCCAGCAATGACAACAAGTTTTGCGCGCATGGTTCACTCCAAGTCGCGCTATAGTCACGGCATTCGGTTAATTAGCCGTTAAGGTTTACCATTCGTTAGAATTCGCTTGAGGCGAGTTTCGCGCACAGTCGTATCCATCCTTCGTCATTGCCCGACTTGTTCGGGCAATCCAGTTTGGCAGCGCGTGGATCACCGGGACTTGCCGGGTGATGACGGCCTGGATGTGCAGTGCCGGAAAGACCCCCTCCTAGCCTCCCCCTGGTAGGGGGGAGGGACAGGCCGGTGGGTGGGGATGCAGCGCGTGGGCTCAGAGGGTGATGAGCCACGGAATAACTCCTCCCCCTCTGGTAGGGGGAGGTTGGGTGGGGGTGCTCTTGGGGACCGGCTAGTCTTCCACCCGCAAGGCGCTCTTGCCGCTGGTAAAATCATTGACCAACTGAGCCAGCATTCTTGTGTCTGAAGTGGGAAAGCGCAGGGTGAGGGTTGCGCCGGTGTCGGTGAAATCCTGGGACAGGACCTCGAGACCCCGGATGATGCCGAGGCGCGCCTGAAGGCGTGAAAGATCGGAGAAGAGGCAGTCGAGCTGGCCGGTGGTTTTGTCGATCAGCGGGGATTTTTCGGCCGCGCGAACACACAGGGCCGCGGTGCCGCCATAGGCGCGGATGAGGCCGCCGCTGCCCAGCAAAATGCCGCCGAACCAGCGGGTGATCATGATGATGGTGCGGTCGAGCGCCTGGCCATCAAGGGCGGCAAGGATGGGCTTGCCGGCGGTGCCGCTCGGCTCGCCATCGTCGCTGAAGCGATAGGATTGGCCGATGCGCCAGGCCCAGCAATTGTGATTGGCGGCGGGATCGGATTTTTGCGCGAGAAAAGACTTTGCATCCGCCTCGCTGTCGATCGGCGCGGCAAAGGCGATGAACTTGCTTTTCTTGATCTCCTGGCGCGCCTCGGCCGGGGCGAGAAGGGTGAATTTTCCGCTCATGGTGGCGCTTATAGCAGGGGTGGCGGCGGAAAATAGGGGCGACGCCGGCAGAGACGCCGGGGTGACGCCATCGCCAGATGCCGATAGACTGTTCCGAGCGGCGCCTTGGTGGAGGGGGCCGTCAGGATTTCAGATAAGCTATTGCAGATGAGGAGGATTTCATGACGAGAACAGCGCTCGCCCTTGGGCTGACGGCGGTTTTGATGGCCAGCACCGGCGCGGTTTCGGCCGCAGAGGCCTGGCGCACGTCCGGGTTTGACGTGCCCGAATCGGTGGTGTTTGACGCCGACAATTCCCGGCTGATCGTCTCCAATATCGTGGGCGAGGCCACCGAGGCCGATGGCAATGGCACGCTCAGCCTCGTCTCGCTCGATGGCGAGATCATCGATGCCGCCTGGGTCACCGGGCTCGATGCGCCCAAGGGCTCGGCCATTGCCGGCGGCAAGCTCTATGTGGCCGACCTCACCAATCTGCGCATTGTCGACCTCGCCTCGGGCGAAGTGGAGACGCTGGCGATCGAAGGCGCGACTTTCCTCAATGACGTGACCGCGGACAGCCAAGGCACGATCTATGTGACCGACACTTTTGCAAACCGCGTCTATGCAGTGGCGGGCAATGAGGCGGCGCTGTTCGTCGAGGACGCGGCGCTGGGCAGCCCCAATGGCATTCTAGCCGATGGCGACAGCCTGCTTGTTGCCAGCTTCGGGACCCTGGCCGCAAAGCCGGAAGACATGGTGCCGGGGGGGCTGGTGCGCATCGATATCGCCACCAAGGCGGTGTCGGCGGTCGAAGGCGCGGACAAGATCGGCTTTCTCGATGGCATCGTCAGGATCGGCGACGCCTATGTGGTGTCGGACTTTTTCGGCGGCACGATTTATAGCGTGACGCCGGGCAGCGCGCCGGAGACAGTGGCGACGCTCGCCATGGGCGCCGCCGATATCGGCAGCGACGGAGAGGCGATCTTCGTGCCGATGATGATGGAAGGCGAGCTGGTCAAGCTGACGCTGGAATAAGATATGGGGGCGAAAGCCCCCATTTTTTTGTCGTCAGTCGAGTGTGATTGCCCGTCTGGTCCGGGTGCCCGCTGCCGTTGGCAGCGACCCGGCGACTAGCCTGCCGTCGCGCCACTGGCGCGCCGGCTTCGCCAAAGGCGAACCGGCCTATTCGTCACCCATCTTGAGGGCCTTGATAAAGGCTTCCTGCGGGATGTTGACGTTGCCGTATTGGCGCATCTTGGCCTTGCCCTTTTTCTGCTTGTCCAGGAGCTTGCGCTTGCGGGTGGCGTCGCCGCCGTAGCATTTTGCGGTCACGTCCTTGCGCATGGCGCGGACGGTTTCGCGGGCAATGACCTTGCCGCCAATGGCCGCCTGGATCGGGATGACGAAGAGGTGCTGCGGGATCAGCTCCTTGAGCTTTTCGCACATCTGACGGCCGCGCGATTCGGCGACCGACCGGTGGACCAGCATGGACAGCGCATCGACCGGCTCGGAATTGACGAGGATCGAGAGCTTGACGAGGTCACCCTCGCGGTGCGTGTCGAGGTGGTAGTCAAAGCTGGCATAGCCCTTCGAGATCGACTTGAGGCGATCATAGAAGTCGAACACCACTTCGTTGAGCGGCAGGTCGTATTCGACCATGGCGCGCGAGCCGACGTAGCTGAGATTGGTCTGGATGCCGCGACGGTCCTGGCAGAGCTTCAGGATCGAGCCGAGATATTCGTCCGGGGTGAGAATGGTCGCCTTGATCCACGGCTCGCGGATCTCGGTGATCTTCATCACGTCCGGCATGTCGGCCGGATTGTGGAGGAGCATAGACGTGCCGTCGGTCAGCTCGAGCTCATAGACCACGGACGGAGCGGTGGCGATGAGATCGAGATCGAACTCGCGGGCGAGACGCTCCTGGATGATTTCGAGGTGCAGCAGGCCAAGGAAGCCGCAGCGGAAACCGAAGCCGAGCGCTGCCGAGGTTTCCATTTCGAACGAGAAGGACGCGTCGTTGAGGCGCAGCTTGCCCATGGCAGAGCGCAGCTCGTCAAAATCCGAAGCGTCGACCGGGAAGAGGCCGCAGAACACCACCGGCTGGGCCGGGCGGAAGTCGGGCAGCGGCTCGGCCGTGGGCTTCTTGTCGTCGGTGATGGTGTCACCGACATTGGTATCGGCCACTTCCTTGATCGAAGCGGTAAAGACGCCAAGCTCGCCCGGGGTCAGTTCCTTGACTTCGACCAATTTGGGCGTGTTGACGCCGACGCGGTCGAGTTCATAGACGGCGCCGGAGGCCATCATGCGAATGCGCTGGCCCTTTTTCATCACGCCATCGACGATGCGCACGAGAACGACGACGCCGAGATAGGTGTCGTACCAAGAGTCAACGAGCAGCGCCTTGAGCGGGGCGTTGATGTCGCCCTTGGGGGCGGGCAGGCGGGTGACGATGGCTTCGAGCACGCCCTCGATATTGAGGCCGGTCTTGGCTGAAATTTCGATCGCGTCGGACGCGTCGATGCCGATCACATCTTCGATCTGGGTTTTGACGCGCGGGATGTCCGCTGCGGGCAGATCGACCTTGTTGAGGACCGGCACGATTTCGTGATTGGCCTCGAGCGCGTGGTAGACGTTGGCGAGCGTCTGCGCTTCCACGCCCTGGGAGGCGTCGACGACCAGCAGCGAGCCTTCAACGGCCGACATCGAGCGGGAGACTTCATAGGCGAAGTCGACGTGTCCGGGCGTGTCGATGAGGTTGAGGATATAGGTCTCGCCGTCATTGGCCTTGTAGGTCAGACGGACCGTCTGGGCCTTGATGGTGATGCCGCGCTCGCGCTCGATCTCCATATTGTCGAGCACCTGCTCCTTCATCTCGCGCAGGTCTAGCCCGCCCGTCGCCTGGATGAGGCGATCGGCCAGTGTGGACTTGCCATGGTCGATGTGGGCGACGATGGAGAAATTGCGAATATGGGAAAGCGGCGTTGTCATAAGCGCGCTGATAGCAGAAGCCGAACAAGCCGCAAAGATGGTTTCCGCGCGGTAAATGGGATCGCGATGCTGTGATTGCGCGTTGTTCGTATATGCGCACCGCAATTGCCACACTCGCCGTACTCGCCTGCCTCGGCATTCCAGCCGCGGCGCAGGATTTTTTAAAGCCGCTCGAAGAGCTGGTGGAAGAGCTGGTCCCCAGGCGGACGCAGGCGCCGCGTCCGGCGCCGACTGCGCCTGAACCGGCTCCAGCGCCAGCGCCTGTGGCAGAAGAGAAGATTGAGGACGCAGCGCCGCTGCCGCCGATTCCCCGGCCACGACCAGAAGCGCTCGATGATGAACCGGAGGCCGAGCCCGAGGTTGAGGCGCCCGCAGAGGCAGATGAGACCGCGCCGGAAAGTGGTGCCGAGCCGCTGCCGGAGACGCCGGCAAAAACCCCTGCTGCACCGCCCGATGACCGAATCTATCAGACTGCCTGCCCGGCGCTGTTGAGCGGGGCCGTGGTAGGAGAGATGCTGGAGCCCATCGCCGAGGGGATTTGCGGGGAACGCTCACCGCTCTCGGTGAGCGCGGTGAACGTCAATGGACGCCAGATCGGCTTTTCCTCGCCGGTAACGACCAATTGCCAGATGGCGGGGGCGCTGGCCGATTGGGTGGGTGACGTCGATGCCTATGCCAATGCGGCGCTCGACAGCCCGATCGCAACGCTCGTGACCGGCACTTCAATGATGTGCCGGGGCCGCAATGGCAATGCGGAGGCAGACACGTCCGAACATGGCTTTGCCAATGCGCTCGATGTGGTGGGGTTCGAGCTGCTTGATGGTCGGACGATAAATGTCGAGGCTGATTGGCTGCCAGCGTCAGCGCCAGAGGGGCGTATGCTGCGGCAGGCACATGGCGACGCCTGCGGGCGTTTTACCACCGTGCTGGGGCCGGAAGCGAATGCGAGCCACGAGGATCATTTTCACCTCGATCTTGGCTGCCACGGAAAAACCTGCACGGCGCAGATTTGTGAGTGATTTTTGCTCTTTGGAGTGGGTGTTCTTGTTTCGCAAGCGGACCCTATCTCCGCCGTCATTGCCGGGCTTGTCCCGGCAATTCAGTCTTTGAGGCATGGACCACCGGGACAGGCCCGGTGGTGACGATGGGGAGGGGGCGGTTGTTTTGTACAGGGTCCTGAGGCGCGAAACGCTACGCAATAGCTCGCCCACCCCTTAGCCGCCGTTATAAATGGCGATGACGGCATCGGCCTGCTGACGGTCTGCGCTGGCTTCGCTGCAATCCACACCGGTCTTTTCGACATCGGCGCGCACCACTTCATAGGCTTTGGTGCCGGTGGCTTCGTCCATGGAAAGCGAGGCCTCCATCTGCCGGCGATGGGCGCTCATGCCCGTGCGGGCCGGCTCGGGGATGTCGATGGCGCAAATTTCGAGCGTTGCCAGCGTGGCGTAGAGCCCGGTCAGGATCTGCGCCGATCTGGGCAGCTGATTGACGGCGGCAGCAGGATCGATGGTGATCTGGGGGGCTGCGGCTGGCGCTGCATCCTGCGCAAAGGCAGGCGCGAGGCTGGCGGCCACAACAAACGCGGCGAGGGCAAGACGGGGCATCGCAAATCCTGAACTGATCTGGAAATTTCCCCCAATCAAGCCTGCGAATATGGCCTCAGCACGGCGCCTGTGTGCGGCCCGGGTGGTGGGCTGGCAAATCCGACCAGTCGTGAAGAGTCATCGCGTCAGTGTCTGCAGTGCGCGGGGAAAGCGGCGTTGCGCCATTGCCCGGCGCATTAAGCCAGGCCAGCGCGCGACGCCAGATGTGGCGTAGCGTGAACATTAATTCTCTCCAGATGTGAGGGTTTGTGAAGCTATGACGGCATAATGCGCCCGAACCTCTAGCCGCCGCAATGGACAAGCTCTGGGCTTGGGTTTAGAAAAACTATATGGGCAATCGCTTCTCTATTCCGCTTAACGCACTGCGGGCAATCGAACTTGTGGCGCGCCATGGAGCACTGGCCCCGGCCGCCGAGGAGCTGGGCGTCACCACCGGTGCGGTCAGCCAGCATTTGCGGCGGGCCGAGGAGAGGCTGGGGGTGGAGCTTTTCGCCCGCACCGCCCAGGGCTTGCGCCCACTGCCGGTGCTGACCGACATGCTGCCGCAATTGTCAGCCGGGTTTCTCGCGCTTGAAGAAGCGCTGGCGGGCCTCACCGGCGCGCAGGATGGCGTGCTCAATGTGACCGTGGGCAGTGTCTTTGCCTCGCGTTGGCTGATCTGGCGGGTGGCAAAGTTCAATGCCGCCCGGCCGGGGCTGGAATTGCGGCTTGATGTCAGCGGGGCGATCCGCGACCTCAATCGCAATGATATCGACTGCGCCATCCGCTTTGGCGATGGCGACTGGCCGGGTGTCGACACTTTTCCAATCGGCGGAACGGACTATCAGCCGGTCTGCTCTCCTGAATTCCTCGCGCGCTATCCCATGCCGCTCGATCTGGGCGCCGTTCCTGTCATCGCCGACCAGACCACCATGCTCGATTGGGCGCTGTGGCTGAAGGCGGCGAGGCTCGATCCGCAGACTAAACTCTCCGGCCCGGTCTATTCGGATGCCTCGCTGGCTTTTGATGCTGCCATTTCGGGGCAGGGTCTGCTGCTCGCGGCCGATATGATGAGTGCCGACGCGGTCAGCGACGGGCGTCTGGCGCGCCCCTTTGCCCAACCGGTCACCGGCAAGCGCGGCTATTTCCTCGCCACCGCCAAGGGTCGGCGCCTGTCGCGAAAACTGCAGTCATTTCGCGATTGGCTGGAACAGGAAGTGCCCGACAGCGTCGATGGCTATCTCAGCCAGATCCGCCACCGGGCCTGAACCCAAGCCTTGTCTTATGGCGGGATGACGACTATCTTTCATATGAAATTTATGGGAATAAAAATTTCTGGAGGAAGAGATGTCTCTTCTTGCTGCCCAAGCTGAAGTCGATCGGGCCGGTGTGGTGACCAAGGCGGTGCTGCGCGCGGCCGAGGCGCTTGGGCTGAGCGCGCGACGTCTGGCCCAGGCCATTGGCGCCAGCGAGCCAACCATTTCGCGCATGCGCAAGGGCAATTACGTGCTCGAGGCCAATGGCAAGCCGTTTGAGCTTTCCGTACTGCTGATCCGGGTGTTTCGCTCGCTCGACGCAATTGCCGGGGGCGATGCGGCGGTGATCCGCGGCTGGATGAGCAGCGAGAACACGGCGCTGGGGGCTCGGCCGATTGACCGGATCGGTACGATCGCCGGGCTCATGGACGTGCTCGCCTATCTCGATGCGCGTCGCGCCCCGCTCTAGGATTACTTATTGGTGATCTCCCCCCGCGCCATCTCGCCCTATCGCGGCACGGCCTGGCGACTGGTCGAGGCCCAGCACCTGGTCTCGACCTTGAAGCTGGTTGATAGTCTTGCCGAGCAGGAAATGCTCGAGGCTGCGTTGGAGGAGAGCAAGCCGCGCCTGCCGCCCGAATGCAGGGGGCTCGATTATCTCCTCGCCACGCCGTTCCGCTATGGTGCCGCCTATCCTTATGGCTCGCGCTTTCGCCGTGCCGGGAAAACGCTGGGCGTGTTCTATTGCGCCGAAGCGGTGGAGACGGCGCTGGCCGAGATGGCCTTCTATCGGCTGCTGTTCTTTGCGGAGTCGCCGGACACGCCGCTGCCAGCCAATGCCACCGATTACACGGCGTTTTCGGTGGCGCTTTCAGTGGAGCGGTCCGTGGATCTTACCCATGCGGCGATGGCGGATGAAGGCGATTGGCGCGATCCCGTCGACTATGCCGATTGTCAGGCGCTGGCGGACAGCGCCCGGGCCGAGGGCATTGACGTCATTCGCTATGCCTCGGTGCGGGATCCCGGCGCGGGAGCGAACCTTGCGGTGTTGACCTGCACCGCCTTTTCCGCCCCCGCGCCGACCGGACGGCAGACGTGGAAATTGCGGGTCGGGCCGGGTGTGGTGCAGGCGGTGTGCGAGTTCCCGCGGATGAGTCTCGAGTTTTCGCGGACCGATTTTGCCGGGGATCCGCGGCTGGGGTGAGGCACGGTGCAAAGGCCCCCAACCCTCCCCTCAAGGGGAGGGTGTCTGCCTATGCTTGGAAGAGTTGCACTCTCAGTTCGCCGTCATCACCTGGCTTGTCCGTGTGATCCAGTTTGGGGCGAGGTGGATTGCCCGGACAAAGCCGGGCAATGACGATGGAGGGGAAGCGCTTGTGTGCTCCCAGTCGATCAGGGTCTGCCCTTCTCGGGGAGGGGGGCGCCTAGGGCAAAAAACCCTCAGCCCTTGATCAGCTTTTGCAGCTTGCCGATGGCGGTCTGGGTGTCTTCGCGATAGGCGATCGTGCCTTCGAATTCCCCGTCACGATTGAGCAAAAATACCGAGGCCGTGTGGTCCATGGTGTAGTCGCCGTTTTCGAGCGGGACCTTTTCGGAAAAGGCGGCCCAGGCCTTGGTGGCCTTGGCAATCTCCTCGGGCGAGCCCGAGAGGCCGGTGACGAAATTGGTCCAGGCCACATATTCGCCGATCACCTCGGGCGTGTCCCGCTCGGGATCAACAGTGATGAGATAGGCCTTGAGGTCCTTGCCCTCATCGCCGAGGGCGGCCTTCCAGGCGGTCATTTCCGCCAGGGTGGTGGGGCAGACATCGGGGCAATGGGTGAAGCCGAAGAACAGCGCCGAAGGATTGCCGTTGAAATCTTCGCGGGTGAAATCCTTGCCGTCGGCGGTGGTCAGAACATAGTCGCCATGGCCGATGCCGGCGGCTTCGGTCGGGCGGGTGGCGCCGAAGAAATAAAGCCCCGTGGCGGTGGCCGCAAAGGCGGCGACCACGATCCAGAGCACAAGGCGGATGCGGGAGAGCGAGCTGGCCATGGTTTAGTGACCCATCGCCTTGGGCGCAGCGGCAGCGGCGGCGCCGATCGCGAGGTCTACAGTGACACTGCCGGCCTTTTCAAAGGTCAGGGTCACCGGCACGGTTTCGCCTTCAACCAGCGCGGTATTGAGGCCCATGAACATGATGTGGAGGCCGCCGGGCGCGAGGGTGACGGTTTCACCGGCGGGGATCTCGATGCCATCGGCGAGCTGGCGCATCTTCATGACATCGCCTTCCATCGCCATTTCGTGGATCTGGGTATCCTTGGCAATGGCCGCCTCTGCAGAAACGAGGCGATCGGCTTCAGTGCCAGTGTTGGCAATGGTGAGGAAGCCGCCGCCGACCGGGGCGTTGGGCAAGGTGGCGCGGGTGAAGGCGCCGGAGATTTCGAGGGTGCCGAGCGTCACGGCGGGACCGGCAGGCGCATTGGCCTGGGCGCCATGGGCGGGCTTTGCGCCGGCTTCATGGGCTGAGACGGCGAGCGGGGACAGGGCAAGGGTCGACACCGCGAGGGCGCGCGCGAAAAGACGGATCATGTTTGATCTCCAGAACTGGGTCGGTCGGGTCTGGCGTTCAGCCAGGGACAAAAACTCAGACCGGGACTGGAGGGGCCCGTGATTGCCCGAAATGGTCGGGACGGCGCAGGGCGTGGCTGTCGCCTGCCTCGGCATAGGTCAGGATATCGGAAAGGCCCGGCGCTTCGATGAGCAAGACGGGCGGCACGGGGCCGGCAAGCGCGGTCTTGCCAAGGCTGGCGGCCGGGCATTTCACATTTTGGGCGGCGAGCGGATCGCCGTTCGCGTCGGCGGCGAGGCTTTCGCAGACCGACCAGCTGGCGACGGTTTCAAAGCCGAAGCCGGAGAGATCGCGCTGGAGGCCGGCGGCCTGGTGGAGCGGGGTCAGCAGGACGAGCACATAAAGCGCCAGCAGCGCAAACAGCGTGCCGATCTCCTTCATGGTGATGTCAGCCCGATTGGCCATGCTGGGTGCGTCTCCTGCGAGTGGCTTAGCCCAGAGCGGAGCCGGCCTCAAGCCCGCGGCGTGTCGCAGGGAGGGGCTCGCGACAAGTTTAGAATGACAAATCTCGGCCTCGGGCGGCTGGCGTGGAGCTTCGCGCGGGCCGCCGAACGCTTTCGGGCGCTGCCGACTTGACCCGGGCCCCGCTTTGCGCAAAGACCCATGGCAAAGCGAGGTCCCTATCCATGGAAAAATTCACCACTTTGACGGGTGTCGCGGCGCCGTTGCCGATCATCAACATCGACACCGACATGATCATCCCCAAGCAGTACCTCAAGACCATCAAGCGCACCGGCCTGGGCACCGCCCTGTTCTCGGAAATGCGCTACAATGAGGACGGCTCGGAAAACCCAGAGTTCGTGCTCAACAAGCCGGCTTATCGCAATGCCAAGATCGTCATCGCTGGCGACAATTTTGGCTGCGGTTCGAGCCGCGAGCATGCTCCCTGGGCCCTGCTCGATTTTGGCGTGCGCTGCGTGATCTCCACCAGCTTTGCCGACATTTTCTACAACAACTGCTTCAAGAACGGCATTCTGCCGCTCGTGGTCTCGCCTGAGCAGCTGAAGCTTCTGCTCGACGATGCCGAGCGCGGCTCCAACGCCACGCTGACCATCGACCTCGAAGCCCAGACCATCAAGGGTCCGGACGGCGGCACGCTCAGCTTCGACATCGACCCGTCCCGCAAGCAGATCCTGCTTGAAGGCCTCGACGATATCGCCGGCACGCTGAAGTCCGATCCGGCCATCTCCTCCTTCGAGGGCAAGATGGCGTCCGAGCGTCCCTGGCTCTAAATGGCAAGGATCGTTCTGGAAGAAGGCTCCAGCCAGCAGTCCCACGACGTCATCCTCAACGGTCTTGCCCAGTACAATGAAATCCAGACGGAGGGGCGGTTCACCGCCTCTTCGTCGCTCGTTCTGGCCGTCAAGAATGATGCGGGCCAGACCGAAGGCGGCCTGGCCGCCCGCATCACCTGCGGCTGGATGCATATCGATATGCTCCATATTCCCGAGAGTCTGCGCGGCACCGGCATTGGCGCATCGCTGATGGCCAGTGCGGAAGAGCTGGCGCGGGAAAAGGCCTGTGTCGGCCTGCGTCTCCACACCACCTCGTTCCAGGCGCCCGGCTTTTATGAAAAGCTCGGCTACACCGAATTTGGACGGCTCGAAAACAGCCCGCCTGGCCACACCCGCTATTTTTTCATGAAACGACTGGATTGATCCATGGTGCAGCGCATCTCCACCGGTTCGCCTTTTGAAGCTACCTTCGGTTACTCGCGCGCCGTGCGCCACGAGGACACGGTCTATGTGTCGGGCACGACGGGCTACGACTATGCCAGCATGACCATGCCCGAGAGCGTCGGCGAGCAGGCCAAGAACGCTCTCGCCACCATCGACAAGGCGCTGAGGGAAGCCGGCTCGTCCATCCAGGATACCGTGCGGGTGGTGTATTATGTGGGCGATCGCGCTCTGGTCGACGAAGTCGTCGCGGCCGTCGGCCCGGTGTTCAAGGATATCCGCCCCGCCGCCTCCATGCTGATCGTGCAGATGATCGAGGAAGGCATGAAGATCGAGATCGAAGTGACTGCCCGCATTGGTGCTGCAAACTCCTGATTTCTCTGCCCAGAGCTGGAATGAGAAAGGGCGCCCCGCGGGGCGCCCTTTGTTTTGAGCGCTAGGGCCGGCAATCGCTGTCGGCGCCGATCTGTTCCATCAGCGCGGCCACGGCGGCCTCGAGCTGAGGATCGGTGTTGAGGCCGACATTGTTCGGGTTGAACGGAACATGGATATCGGGCTGGATGATATTGTTCTCGTAATAAGTCCCGTCCATCCGGCGATTGGGCAGCACCGGCAGGGCGTGCGAGAGGCCCGGGACCAGACTGCTCCGCGTGGTGCTCAGGGCCGTGCCGGTGTTGAGGACGACATCGCCCACCAGAGGGCCAATCTTGCTATCCTGGTAGGCCTGCGGGAACACCGAGCCATCCGAATAGCCAAAACTGTCGACCACCACTGCGCTTGGCCAGACCCAGCGATTGTTGGGCTCCACATCCTGCGGCCCGCCATCGGCACCCAGGGTTGAATAGCTCACCCCGCTGAGCAGGGTAATGAGCTCACGCGTGAGATTGCCACCGGTATTGGTCCGGACGTCGATCAGGGCCGCACGGGCAATGCCGCGGCGGGAGTTGAGATTGGCGAGGAGCTCAAGATAGGACGGATTGTCCATGGCAGGGACGTGCTGATAGGCAACGCACTGGTTTGAAAGGCGCGCCACCATTTCGCGGCGTGCATCGATCAGGCGCGCCCTGGCAAGGATGGTCTCTTCACTCTGGCCGATCGGCTTGACGGAATAGAAGCGCTCCTCGGCAGTTTCCGCGTCGGTAACGCCGACCAGAGCCGGACGGCCGACATTGAGGTCGAGCAGGCGGTCAAGACCGCCGGCATCAGGAACAGCCCTGCCGTTGATCGAGGAGATGATATCGCCCGGTGCAATATCGATTCCCTGGCGGTCCAGCGGGCCGTTTGGCAGGATGGCGGCAACGCGCCGGCCAGGGCCGTCATAGCCGTGGTCGAGATAGACGCCGATGCTGTCATTGTTATTGCCCAGATCGGCGCGCTGGTTTTCTTGACCATTATAGCGAACGAAAAGATGGGAAGCGGAGAGCTCGCCATACATGGCGCCGATCAGCTCCCGCAGTTCCCGGTCACTGGCGATAGACCCGAGATAAGCCCGATATTTGGCGCCGATCGCGTCCCAGTCGCGGCCTTCATAGCGGGCATCGTAATATCGATATTTTACATCGGCCCAGGCCTGTTCGAAGGCGGCGGCACGGGCCGCATCGGGGTCGCGCGAATAGAACAGATGCGATGGAATGGCGCTGGCCTGGTCCGGCGCGGAAATCGGCACGCGCAGGATTGAGTCCTCGGTCATGACATCGATGACGCCGATTTCGGGGACGATCGCAATCCACTGGGCGCCCGGGGCGTCAAAGGAGCCGATCGTCGTGCTGGACCCATCGACAAGACTGATCAGGTTGACGAGGAATGTTGCTTGACCTGCATAGGAAACGGTCAGAATGGACTGTGTATCGAATGGCGCCAAAGCAGCTGCGTTGAAGCCCGCGGGGGTGAGTCGACCTTCCAGCTTGAGGCTGCGGAAGCCGTCGAGTTCATAGCGGCGCACCACCGCGTTGCCCTCTTCATCGACATCAAAGCCGCTGTCGATGCCCTCGACCGTGTCGAGGAAATCCTGGCGGGCCTTTTCAGAGATGAAAGCCCGGTAGAGATCTGCGCCGCCGGACTGCAGTTGGGCATTGCGCGGCGCATAGTGCCCCGTATGTCCGATAATCTGCGTGCCATCCGGGCTCCACATCAGCCCCTCGAGAGAATTGATATTGCCGATCTGGCGCGGCGGTGCGCTGCCATCGGCCGGCACGAGCGCCACGCGCTTGTTTTCCGATCCGCCCATGGAGCGCCAGTGCACCAAAAGGTCCTTGGAGCCGGGCGACCAAGCAAAGCTCATGTCGCCGTCATAATAAACAGAGTTATAATCGCTCTCGCCGAAGAGGGTGATGATATCCCCGCTCGCAAGGTCGAGCACTTTGATCTCCCTTCGGTCTGACACGAAGGCGATCTTTGTGCCATCGGGCGAGAAGGCGGGCTGATAGGCATTGCCATCTTCAGGCACATAGAGGGCGATTTCGGCATAGTTCGCAGCAAGCCCGGACTGGCCCTCGGCCGGTGTCAGATCGACCCCGTAGAGTCCCCATTTTTGGTCGCGCTGCGCGGCATAGGCCAGCATCATGCCATCTGGCGAAAAGGTGACGCCCGTCTCTTCTCCTGGCGTCGCTGTGATCTGGCGGAAATTGCCAGCCGCGTCCTGGAGGAAGACGTCGGCGTTCGCCAGGACGGCGAAATGCTCCCCACTGGCCGACGAGGTGAAACCTCTCTTGTTGTCGGCGTGGAAATTGTCGTGTCGGCTGGCGCGCTGCTCGAGCGTCAGCACCTCGATCGGCGTTGCTTCAGCCGCACCGGGTGCCATGACATAGATGCGTCCGCGATTTGCGAAGGCAATGGTGCCATTGTCAGCCACGGAGAGATCGAGGACCGGATCGCCTTCAAAGCTGGTCAGCTGGGTTTCGGTGCCCGAGGCCAGGTCCATCTGCCAGACATTGAGCCAGCCCGAGGCTTCGGACAAATAATAGAGCGACTGACCATCCGCGCTCCAGACCGGATTGTGCCGGTCAGCGCCATCGACCGGGAACAGGGGCTCGTGTCTTCCCGTCACCGGATCAAAGGACCAGATGGTGCGCGCATTGGCGGCGACGCGGTGCTGGCGTTCGTCGGGATCAAGCGTGGGGTTATAGGTATAGGCGAGTTGGCTCTTGTCGCGGTTCCACACGGCTTGGAGCGCCAGATTGGGCAGGACCAGCGCTTCACGCCCGCTGGCAGTGTCCACGGAGTAGAGCTGCGTGCGGAACGAGAGAGCCGTCTGCACGCTCTGTTCGGCGTCGCCAAGCCGGTCCGCCGTATAGAGGATCTTCTTGCCATCGGGCGAGAAGCTGGTCGGCACTTCGCTGGCCGCGGACCAGGTCAGGCGCTCCAGCGTGCCGGAGAAATCGGTGACATAGACGTCGTCGTCGCCATTGAGATCGGAGGCGAAGGCGAGCTTCTCCGAGTCCGCGGACCAGACGGCGCCATGGCTATAGGTGCCATTGGCGGTGAGCGGGACCGCAAGACCGCCGGCGGCGTCGACGACGAAGATGCGGCCGCGATAGGTGAAGCTTAGCGTTTCTCCGTCCGGCGCGATGGCAGGGTAGCGCACCCAGATCGATCTTTCGCCCATCGAAGAAGGACCTGTCTCGTCCTGCGCCAGGGCGGGCGTCATGGCCAGCATGAGCGCCGTCACCGAGGCGGCAATTTGCCGAGCGATCATTTTTTAGTCCCCCTAAATAGTTAGCTGAGGGGATGACGCTCTCCTGCGCGTAAAAATTCTCTAAACCGCTGCGACAAAAACTGACTTTGATTGTCGCCAATGCATGGGTCCGCCTTGCGTCGGCGCAAAAAATGACGCTATCTGCGGTCAACAGGCGTAACCACCAGTACGGCGAGAACCGACATGGCCACAAATTCCCTTTTCCTTCTGCCCGGCGACGGCATCGGCACCGAAATCATGGTCGAGGTCGAAAAGATCATCGACTGGTCCAATGCCGAAGGGCTGACCGATTTCGCAACCGAGAGTGGCCTGGCCGGTGGTTGCGCTTATGACGCGCATGGCGAAGCCATTTCCGAAGACGACATGGCCAAGGCCATGAAGGCAGACGCCGTGATCTTCGGCGCTGTCGGCGGTCCGAAGTGGGACAATGTTCCCTATGACAAGCGCCCGGAGGCAGCCCTCCTGCGTCTGCGCAAGGATCTCGGCCTTTTTGCAAACCTGCGCCCGGCAATCTGCTATCCGGCACTGGCCGATGCTTCCGCGTTGAAGCGCGAGCTGGTCGAAGGTCTCGATATCCTCATCGTGCGCGAGCTGACCGGCGGCGTCTATTTCGGCGAGCCCAAGGAAATCACCGATCTGGGCAATGGCCAGAAGCGCGGCGTCGATACACAGGTCTACGAGACCTATGAAATCGACCGCATCGCCCGCGTCGCCTTCGATCTCGCTCGCACTCGCGGCAACAAGATCCACTCGGCCGACAAGAAGAACGTCATGAAGTCCGGCGTCTTGTGGGACGAAGTCGTGCGTGGCGTCGCCAAGGACTATTCGGACGTGGCCTTCAACCACATCCTGGCCGACAATTGCGCCATGCAGCTCGTGCGCAACCCAAAGCAGTTCGACGTCATCGTAACCGACAATCTGTTTGGTGACATTCTCTCCGACGTTGCCGCCATGCTGACCGGCTCGCTGGGCATGCTGCCGTCCGCTGCGCTGGGTGCTCCCGATGCAGTCACCGGCAAGCGCAAGGCCATGTATGAGCCCGTCCACGGTTCGGCTCCGGACATTGCCGGCAAGGGCATTGCCAATCCGATCGCCATGATCGCGTCCTACGCCATGGCGCTGCGCTATTCCTTCGGCATGATCGAAATGGCCGACAAGGTCGAAGGCGCGATTGCCGCCGTGCTGGCCGATGGCCTGCGCTGCGCCGACATTGCGCAGGATAATCGCAAGACCGTTGGCACCGAAGAAATGGGCGCCGCCATTCTCGCCAAGCTCAAGGCTTGATGTCGTCCCGAAGGGCAAATCGCTCCAGTGGAGCGATTTGAGGGGGCAAGGCCATGAGCGCTACGCGCGAATGGCGGGTTGACCCATAAAAACGAAAAACCCCGGTGGTGACACCGGGGTTTTGCTTTTTCGAACAGGCCGGCCTCAATAGGTGGCGCGGCCACCGGAGAGGTCAAAGACAGAGGCCGTTGTAAAACTGTTTTCGGCCGAGACCAGCCAGGCCACCATATTGGCGGCTTCCTCGACCTCGAGAAACCGGCCGCGGGGAATGCGGCTGAGCATATAGTCGATGAATTCGGGCTTAAGCTCGTCGAGGATGCGCGTCTTGGCGGTGGCCGGGGTGATCGCATTGATGGCGATGTCATATTTGGCGCATTCCTTGCCGACCGCCTTGGTCATGCCGATGACGCCGGCCTTGGCCGCCGCATAGGCCGCGGCATTGGGATTGCCCTCCTTGGCGGCGATCGAGGCGATATTGACGATGCGCCCGTAATTGCGCGCCTTCATTCCCGGCAGCACGGCGCGATTGACGTAGAAGGTGCCATTGAGGTCGATGTCGATGACCCGGTGCCATTCTTCCAGCTCGTATTCGTCGAGCGGGGCGTTCTTGCCGGCGATCCCGGCCGAATTGACGAGGATGTCGAGGCTGCCATGCCTGGCCTCGACCTGCGCCACTGCTGCCGTGATCGCGTCATAATCGGTGACATTGACGACGATTGTATCCGCGCCCTCGCCCAGCTCGGCCGCCGCCTCATCGAGCAGCGCGGCATTCATATCCCAGAGGCTCACCTTTGCCCCTGAGTCCAGAAGCCGGCGCGCAATGGCAAAGCCGATGCCCTGCGCCCCGCCGGTAATCACTGCGACGCGGCCGGCAAGATCGATCTGGTTCATAATCTTCTCCCCCACCGGCTCAAAATGGGCCGGTCCCTTGGTGTTTTTCCGCGGGCAAAAGCCTGGAGCAGGCGAACCCGCGGTTACGCAGGAGGGTTGCCGCCTGGGACGGCGTGCGTCAATTGGCTCAAAGGCTATTTTGCGCGTCGCGCTTGGCCCGCTGCACCAGGGCATCAAAATGCTGGAGGAAGTTGGAGCGGTCCTTCGCCGAAAAGGCGGCGGTGAAGCCGCGGCTTTCCCCGGTCTCGCGCAGGTACTGGTTCAGCTCGCGCATGGCGAGTGCCATGCCGATGCTCTCGCGGGTAAAGAGCTTGCCGGTCGGGCCGATGGCCGCAGCGCCCTTTTCGAGCACGCGGCTGGCAAGTGGAATATCGGCAGTGACGACGAGATCGCCGGCCGCCGCGTTTTCAACGATCCAGTCGTCGGCAGCGTCGGCCCCCTGGGGCACCATTACCGTGCGAACCATAGAATCGCGCGACGGACGGAGGCCAAAATTGGCCACATAGGTGATGACGAGCCCGTGTCGCTCGGCCACGCGCAGGGCCTCGTCCTTGACCGGACAGGCGTCAGCATCGATAAAAATGGCAACCATTGGCAGTTTTCCGGTAGCGATCTGGCCGTTTATCTAGCCGTCTCTGCCCCAGATAGAAAGAATCTTGGCCTTCAGAGGCCCGGAACGCAACCATTTTTGCAAAGGCGGGTTGGCGAGAGACGGCTCTGCTGATAACGAAGTGCCACGATCAGAGGATCGGCTCCGTCTGCCGCAAGGTGAGGCGGCCAAAAAACGTTAGGAAAGTTCTTGCAGGTTCAAGTTCGCGACAACAATGTCGAGCAGGCCCTCCGCGTGCTCAAGAAGCGTCTCCAGCGCGAAGGCGTGTTCCGGGAGATGAAGCTCCGTAAGTATTTCGAGAAGCCCTCCGAGGCTCGCGTGCGCGAAAAGGCTGAAGCCGTTCGTCGCGCTCGTAAGGCTGCACGCAAGCAGGCAATCCGTGAAGGCCTGATCGCTGCACCCAAGGCTCCGGCCCGCGCTCCGCGCCCCGGCTCTTCGCCGCGCCCGGCACAATAAGTCTACCGCCAAGCGATTGTACTGGCCGATCCCTGGCAACAGGGCGCGGCCTGAACGCTTTGTACCGCCCCCATGCGCCGAGCCTTTTGCCCAGCAAAGACCTCGCCATGTGGGGCCGGGACGGCCGCTTCAGCGGCTCAAACGGGCGCGGGGCCCCTCACCGCCCGTTCTGGACGACAAGGGACCCCGCAATTTTCATCTTAGTCTTGTGGACTAACGGCTCAGCTGCCGATGCAGCGAGCGGATTTCGGACGGGCCGAGTGTACGGCCGCCGATTTTGAGCATGGCGCCGCGCAGGCTTACCGGCGCGGCATGTTCCATCGCAAAGCGCACGGCTTTATCGGCGCTGCGAAAATGACGCGAGCCCTGCGCAATTGCGGTGGCGGCGTCGCTGCCGAGGAAGAGTTCTCCCGGCGAATGAAGCATTTGAGTGTTCATTATTCAGTCTTTCTGCCGGCTTGAGCCGGTCTTGATTCAGCGCCTTTGGCGCTGGTGGTTGATGGTGCCTGGGCACCCTTGCGGCTTCCACTCCTCGTAAGCGTCTTTCTTGACAGGCTCGTGACGAGGGGGGCCGTTTGATCCGCCCGCCTGCGCTTGGAGCGCATGAGTGGGGCGAAAAAACTGGTCCGGCTGCGCAAGGCAGCCGTGACAGGCTATTTCTTGGAAACGGCGATGTCGAAAACGCGTTCCGTTTCGCTGGAAATTGTCTTGCGGCTATCGCTGGGGGACAGGTCGACTTCCTCGACCACCCGCTCGATGCGCTCATTCCAGGACTTGACCCGATAGAGCACCGGGCCAGTCTCATGTGGGAGGCAATTGATCACTTCGCAAGTCCCGGCTGGCCGGTTGCTGTGCCGTGGGGCAGAGCGAAGTTCCAGGATCTGGCCGACTTTATAGCGATGCAACACAAAATGCTCCCGATTGGGGGCGGGGACCGAGGGTCCCCGCGAAGAGACGAACTAGGCTGCCTGCAGATTGATCGCGGATTCGCGACCATCGCGACCCTTTTCAAGGTCGTAGGTAACCTTCTGGCCATCGGCCAGATCAGAAATCCCGCCGCGCTCAAGCGCAGACACATGCACGAATGCATCCTTGCCGCCGTCGTCGGGGGAGATAAAGCCAAAGCCCTTGGTGGAATTGTAGAACTTGACGGTGCCGTTGATCATTTTAGCTTCTCAGCGTTTCGCTCGATTGAATGCAAACGAGCAGTTTCTCCGCCGCACATGCGACTGGAGTCTAAAACGTTCGCAAATCGGGAGGAAAGCTAAGTAACCGACAAACTCGGTCAGATCAGGTCGCCAACAGGGGCAGAAAACGTATATCGCTATACTCTACCTCAAATGAGGCCAAGTCAAGGCTCGCCTGTTTTTACGGCCGAAAGCCCGGTTTTACGGGCTTTCCAAGGTGTAGTTCATCAGATTTACGCGGTCTGTGGGGCGACGGCGCGGCCGCTCACCAGCTTTGCGAGGAAGAGCGCGGCCAGAATGCCCATGCACGAGGCGAGGAGAAACACCCAGCCCGAAAGCGAGCCGGCATGAATGCCCGAAAGCAGCACGCCGACGGTGCAGCCGAGCGCGGTCATCGAACCCCAGCCGAGCAGAAGGCCGCCTGAGAGGCCGCGCACCACGTCGAGCCCGGTAAGACGGCGCGGCTTGAACTGGCCGGCAATGAGCGAGGTGATGAAGGACGCCCCGATCAGCCCGATAACGAAGAGGCCGTTATGGGAAAGCAGCGCTTCCTTGATGATGGTGGCGCAGCCGCGCAGTCCGTCGAGGCCAAACAGCGTCCCCGGCAAGACGTCCCAGGCAGTGCCGGCGGTGCGCACGATCGAGCCGAGCTCGGCGGTGACGCCCAGCGGCGCGACGCGAAAATAGGCGAGCGTGGAAATGATGCCCACGAGGGTACCGCCGAGCACGGCTGGCCAGCGGTGGAAGAACACCCGATCGATGGCTTCGCCAAGGGTCAGTGAAGCGGCGGGCTCCGACATGGCCGGGCGCGCCCACCACAGAGCGGCGACGGCGAGGGCGGCGAGCGCCGCAATCGTGATCGCCAGCGCACCGGCATAATCAAAAATATTGGGCAACCAGAGGATGAAGGCGTTCGAGGTTATGGCGAGGAACAGCGGGTTCCAGGTGAGGAACCCCAGCCCAAAGCCAAGGCCGGCCCCAATGATGGCGAAGGGCGAAATCACCGAACCTTCGGCTAGCCGATAAAAATGAGCGGAAAGGCATGAGCCGGAAATGGCCATGCCGATTCCAAAGGCGAAGGCAGCGATGACCAACGTCAGGCTGACCGGTCCGATATGGGCGGTTGGGGGCAGGCGGCCAGGGGCCGGGGTCGGCAGCCAGGCGCCGAAGATGGCGGTGTAGCCAATGGCGCCGACGCCAAGAGCCACGAGGATGGCGATCACGCCCGCCGCCTGGCGCTTTTCAATGAGATCGCGAAAATTGCAGTAAAAGCAGAAGCGGCTGCGCTGCAGGACGACGCCGAAGGCGGCGCCGATCGCGAGCGAAAAGGCCAGCGGACGCCCTTCCGGGCCCTGGCCATTGAGCACGAAAAAGCCCCAGGCAAGGCCGATGGCGATGAGAAGCGGAAGGCCGAAGCGGATGGCTGGCGTGGTCATGTCTGCCCCATGAGAAAGACGGGCGCTGGTGGCGCCCGTCCGGAACTATCAGTTTGCTCTAAACGGAAGTGGCTCAGATCTTGCCCCAGACCGTGCCCGACGGATTGGTGATCGGCACGCCGACGGCATTGCCATATTCGGTCCAGGAGCCGTCGTAATTGCGCACCTCATAGCCGAGGATGCGCGACAGCACGAACCAGGTGTGGCTGGAGCGTTCGCCAATGCGGCAATAGGTGATGATCGGCTTGGAGCCGTCGATGCCGATGGCGGAAAAGGCGGCCTTGAGGTCCTCGGCCGACTTGAAGCGACCGTCTTCCTGCACGGCACCGCCCCAGGGGAAGTTCACGGCGCCCGGGATATGGCCGGCGCGGACGGAGAGTTCCTGCACGCCTTCGGGGGCAAAGATCTCGCCCGAATATTCCTTGGGCCCGCGAATATCGACGAGCGATACATCGGCGCCCCCTTCAACCACTTCCAGCACGTCGACGAGGCGGGCGCGCAGCGGTGCCGGCTCGGACGGCAGGTCGATGGTGGAGGTTGCATATTCCGGCGTCGCTGTGTCGAAGGGCAGGCCCTGGCCTTCCCAATACTTGCGACCGCCATCGAGCAGCTTTACGTCGCCGAGCCCGTGGATATCGAACACCCAGGCGCCCCAGGCGGCGAACCAGTTATTGTTGTCGCCATAAAGGACAATGGTGGTGTCTTCGGTAACGCCGGCCTGCTGCAGCAGCGCTTCGAGCCCATCGCTCGAGACGATGTCACGGCGCACGGTGTCAACGAGATCGGTGTGCCAGTTGAGATTGATGGCGCCCGGAATGTCGCCACGGGCGTAGACGCCGGTGTCGACGCTGACCTCGAAGATGCGCACATTTGGATTGTTGAGATTTTCCTACAGCCAGTCGGCGGTGACCAGCGGGCCATCCACGGCCAGCGCCACGCTCGGAACGGCTGCCATTGCCACGACACCGGCGAAGGCGGCCAGGCGCTTGGTTATGCTTGTCATTGCTTTGCCCTACTCTCGTCGCGGCCGATGTGCCGCTTTGGCCAAATAATGGCCAAAACGGGGCAGCCGGGCAAAGCACAGTGACCTAAATCCCGATCGAGAAGAGGAATTTCGCCCTGCCGCAGCGGACGCGCGCGCAAAAATAACGCGGGCCATGGCGCAGCGGAGGTGCTTGCCTCGGTCCGAGCTTAGCGGTCGGTGCGCGCGAGGGTCCATTGCTCGCCCCCGCAATTGGGGCAGGTGCCCCGATGGGCCGGCTGGGCGAGGTATCCGCAATGGAGGCAAGCGACCGGTCCATCTGGAGAAGCATCCGCTGCCACGGGCCGGGGGTGTTCAATCTCCCATGGCGGCACGATGGGCAAGCCGGGGCGGGCTTGCGGCGCGCTCTTGAAGACGGTGAGCACGCCATCGGTTTCGACATAGGCATGTTCGACCTGTCCGAGATGCTCGATGCCCCTCTGGCGCAGCTGCTGGGCCAGTTCATTGGTGGTCAGCGCCTTGTCCTTGAGAAAGCTGGCCAGGATCACACCCTGGCGGACCGCTTCCTTGGGCGCCCCGTCGAGGGCGCGCTCGAAGGCGCGATTGCGCGCCATGGCCATGTCCAGACCCTTATTGGCAAGGACGACGAGCGTGACCACCGCCATGGCGTGGAGGAGAGGCACGTCCGGATAGAACATGGCGTCGCCGACGGCCGATCCGAGGGCAATGACGAGCAGGAACTCCACCGTCGACAATTGCCCGATGGCGCGCCCGCCCAGCCAGCGCAACAGCGCCAGCGTATAGCCATAGATAATGACGGTGCGGATGAGGATCTCGACAAAGACGATCGCCGAATCGTCCCCGATCAGCATTCGCTGCCAGTCGAGCTCGCTTACAGCCTGTTCCATTTCTCCAAACCTGCAACCAACCACCCACAGCTACCGTCGGCGGAAATTCCCCGCCGCGGCTCAGGTGATGACGGATTGGGTCGGGGGTGGATTGGCTTCGATACGTTCGAGCGCAGCACCGACGCGCTGGGCCACGTCGAGGTCGAAATCCTGGTCCGGGCCGGTGCGCTCATAATCACGCAATTGCTCAACGGTCACGCCGGCTTCGGCGGCCAGAGCCTCCGGCTCAAGTCCAAGTGCCAGGCGGCGATTATGATCGCCCTTGGGCTGCCGCTGCGCGGGATCTGCGGGAAAAGTCATGGCAAAACTCCTTGCTCTCCCCATTCAATCCGAACGGGGGGCAAAGGTTTCACCGGGCCGAATGTGAAGGGTTACGCCCAGCGTCAAACCCCCGGCGCGAAAGCAGGAGCGGTCCGAAAAAGGAAAATTGGAAGAATGGCGGAGAGAGAGGGACTCTCCGGGACTTCCGGAAGCACGGGGCTTTCAGCAGTTTGGGCTCGAAAGCCAATGTGTAGCAGGCATTTTTGGATTTCAAGTGCCGCGTTCACTGGAAAAAGTAGTTGAGCTATTTCAAGCTCGCTGTTGTGGCCTCTTCAACTTCTTTTTTAATTGTGTTCGTGTCAGCGGCATTGAACGACCAAGCCAAGTCACAGGTTCATCATCCGCCTACTTGAACTGTCTCGTTGGTTGGTGTGACAATGGCTACGTTTAGCCGTCGCGCTCTCTTTGACGCAGAACAAACTTGAATGCGACAATTGGTAGTAGAGACAGAGGTAGGGATCCGAACCGCTCAAGGCGGCGAACGGGCAAGGATTAGAGGATCTGCTTAATGGTTGCAGGATTGACACATGACGAGCGGCGGCTGTGCCTCTTGCTGCTTACGCTGATAGGGCTAGGGGCGCTGTTGCTTGCAGTGCCGGGGCGGTGGGACCCTATTGGGGTCCATGGTCTTATGGTCATTCTGCTATGCTTGTCGGCGGCTGCTTATATTTTGCCGCGGCTAAGCCTGCCCGAACCGAGCGAAAACCGAGCGACAAGCTATTACGACGATCCGATCAAGGTGGGCATTGCCCTGACCATGGCCTGGGCCATTTTCGGGATGTTCGTCGGGGTATGGGTCGCAGCGCAGTTGGCTTGGCCGGCTCTTAATTTCGACACGGCCTGGTCTACTTTTGGCCGGTTACGCCCCGCTCATACGACTGGCGTCATCTTCGGCTTCGGTGGCAATGCCCTCATCGCCACTTCATTCCATGTTGTCCAGCGTACCAGCCGGGCGCGCCTCGCCGGGCATGTAAGCCCTTGGTTCGTCATCTTTGGTTACAATCTGTTCTGCATCATGGCCGTCACTGGCTATGGCATGGGCATTACCCAATCCAAGGAATATGCCGAGCCTGAATGGTATGCTGACATCTGGCTTGTAATCGTCTGGGTGACGTACTTCGTGCTGTTTCTCCGCACTCTTGCTCGGCGCAAAGAACCCCATATTTACGTCGCCAACTGGTACTACTTGGCGTTTATCGTCGTCGTGGCGATCTTGCACATCGTCAACAACCTTGCCCTGCCGGTAAGCCTCGCCAGTGCCAAGAGCTACACGATCTGGCCGGGGGTGCAGGATGCAATGGTGCAGTGGTGGTATGGCCACAACGCGGTAGCCTTCTTTCTCACGGCGGGCTTTCTCGCCATGATGTATTATTACCTGCCCAAGCGTGCCAATAGACCAATCTTCTCCTACCGGCTGTCCATCCTCAGTTTCTGGGGCATCACCTTCTTCTACATGTGGGCTGGTTCGCACCACCTACACTATACGGCTTTGCCGCACTGGGTGCAGACTCTTGGCATGACCTTTTCCGTCATGCTGCTGGTGCCGTCCTGGGCATCGGCCGGCAATGCGCTGATGACCCTACGCGGCGCCTGGCACAAGGTACGCGACGATGCCACCCTTCGCTTCATGGTCGTCGCGGCGATCTTTTACGGGCTCTCGACCTTCGAGGGATCGTTCATGGCCGTGCGCGCGGTAAACTCCCTCTCGCACTATACCGACTGGACGGTGGGGCACGTTCACGCTGGTGCGCTGGGCTGGGTGGCGCTGATTACATTCGGGTCGATCTACACGCTGGTGCCTGCGCTTTGGAAGCGCGAGCGCATGTATTCTAACGGCCTTATCGAGGTCCACTTTTGGCTCGCTCTGACCGGCACGTTGATCTACGTGTTCGCCATGTGGAACTCGGGGATCATCCAGGGGCTGATGTGGCGCACCTATACCGAGAGTGACACGCTGGCCTACTCCTTCGTGGATACTCTGGTCGCCATGTATCCCTACTATATCGCGCGGACCATCGGCGGGCTGCTGTTCCTGATCGGCGCCATTGTGGGCTCTTACAACATCTGGATGACGGTGCGGCGAGGCGTTCCGGTTCAAGAAAAGCTGGACGAGGGTGAACTTGCCCCTGCCGGCGCAGTCCCAAGCCCTGCGGAGTAGTCATGGCCGAGTTCTTTCACCGCAAAGTCGAACGCAACGCAATTGGCTTCGTCCTGCTCATCATCGCCGCTGCCAGCGTTGGCGGCATCGTAGAGATCGCCCCGCTGTTCACGATCGACGAGACCGTCGAAACAGTACCAGACATGCGGGTCTATACCCCGCTCGAGTTGGCCGGTCGTAACATCTACATCCGGGAAGGCTGCTACGCCTGCCATTCCCAGATGATTCGGACGCTCGCGGATGAAGTAGACCGCTACGGCCCTTATTCCCTTGCTGTCGAGTCGCAGTATGACCGACCCATGCAGTGGGGATCAAAACGCACCGGTCCAGATCTGGCCCGCGTTGGCGGCAAGTATTCCGATGTCTGGCACGCGATGCATATGAACAATCCGCGTGACGTCGTGCCCGAATCCAACATGCCCGCCTATCCGTGGCTGGCACGCACGCAGGTGGATGCATCGAGCCTCTCCGCCCATCTGGCGGCACAGCAGGCGCTGGGCGTGCCCTATACCGACGAAATGATCGCCGAAGCCGCCCGAGACACCCTCGGACAGGCGACGCCCGACTCCGACAATGCCTATGCCATGGTCGAGCGCTATGGCGAGGCGACCCAGATCAGCGCTTTTGATGGCGTAACCACCAGCGTTACGGAACTGGACGCCCTGATCGCCTACTTGCAGGTATTGGGCCAACTCACCGATGCCGCTTATCTCGACACGGCCGCGCCTGAACTGCCGTCCGACCCCGTTGCAGCCGGAGCTGCAGTGGACCAGGCAGAGGAGTAGCGATCATGTCCTTCGATTATGCGACACTCACCGCCTTCGCCAAGAGCTGGGGTCTGTTCTACCTGCTGGCCATGACCGCCGCCGTGCTAGTTTATACTTTCTGGCCCAGGAACCGGAAGAAGTTCGACGCCGCCAAAACATCCGTGTTGCGCGAGGAGGATCGTCCGTGAGCAAGACCGAGATTGACCCGGTCAGTGGGGAGCAGACCACTGGGCACGAGTGGAACGGCATCAAGGAGCTGGATACACCTGTTCCGCGCGGCATCCTATGGTTCATCGTCGTCACGCATTTGTTCGCCTTGGTATGGTGGGTCCTGATGCCCGCCTTTCCGCTTGGCTGGACGTATACCAAGGGCATTCTGGGGATCGACCAGAGAGAAACGGTGGAACAGGTCATCGTGGGTAATCAGAGGGCCCGCCAACCCTGGACCTCGCAGATTGCCGCGCTCCCCTTCGATCAGATCCAGGCCGACGAGGCACTGATGACCAACGTAGCGCAGAGCGGGCGGCAGTTGTTTGGCGACAACTGCGCTGCCTGCCATGGGCTCAACGGCACCGGGCGCAGCAGCTATCCTGATCTCACCGATGGCGACTGGCTATGGGGCGATGGTAGCCCGGAAGCGATCGCAGAAACCTTGCGCGTGGGCATAAATACCCGCCATGATGAATCCCGCACCTCGCAAATGCCCGCCTTTGGCCGCGACGCCACGCTGAGCCGGCCCGAAGTACGTCAAGTGGCCCAATATGTTTATTCAATGAGCCAGCCCGAATATTCGACGGTTGATAATGTCGACACCATTGCAGCGGGCCAGCAATTGTTCATCGATAATTGCTCTGGATGTCACGGTGAAAGCGGCGCCGGCATAGCCGATATCGGAGCGCCGAACCTGACCGATGCGGCCTGGCTTTATGGTGGTACTATAGAAGACATCATCGAGTCCGTACACGGCGGTCGGACCGGCCACATGCCGACCTGGGACGAGCGTCTGACAGCAACTGAGATTAAGACCCTGGCTCTCTATGTCTATGTATTGGGGATGGCCTCGCCATGACGGCGCGGGCTGGGTCGGCGCCGCCCTGGCGGCGCCTTGCCATCGGCGCCGCGATCGTGCTGACGGTCATGGGCATCTTCCTCGCTGCCAATGCACACCTGCTCTACGTGGCGCTGCAGTCGCAGCCCGAGTGCGTGGCACATGGCAAGCCCGGTGTGGCGACGCCCGGGCAGTTCAGCGCCGCCAAGTCTTCCTGCTGACGGTTTGTGGAGAAAAAGATGTCCGACGCCAACCACTACGGCCTCCTCTCGGAAACCTCGACCGTCAAGGAGACCCTTGATCCGAACAAGCAGCGGCACCTCCCGCTCTCGATCGTGTTCACCTGGCTCGGTGCGGGGTGGCAAGACCTGTGGCGCGACCCCCTGCAAAGCCTTGCCTATGGGGTACTGGTGGCGGCACTGTCGGCGCTCTTGATCTATGTCATGTTCACCTTCGGCTGGGACTATGTGCTTTTCCCGGCCCTGTCGGGCTTTATGATCGTGGCGCCCGTGATAGCCATAGGCCTCTATGAAAAGAGCCGGATTCTTGAGGAGGGCGGACGCGCCAACCTTGATCGCATGCTTGTCACCAAGGCTAGGTCGGGCTCTCAAGTTATCTTTGCCGGCCTGCTGTTGATGCTGCTGATGATGGTCTGGATGCGGGCTGCGGTGTTGCTCTACGCCCTGTTCTTTGGCTACAAGGCCTTTCCCGGCTTTGACCAGATGTTGATCCTGCTGGTCACCACCCCGCTGGGATGGGGCCTGCTGTTTACCGGCACCATCGTGGGTGGACTGTTTGCCGCGCTAGCCTTTGCCGTCAGTGTCTTTTCCATACCCATGCTGCTCAACGAGCGCAGCGACGCCCTCACCGCCATGGGCGTGAGCTTTGCCCTGGTGTGGAACAATGTCTGGGTGATGATCGCCTGGGGGGCCGTAGTCATGGTGCTGGTCGCCCTCTCCGTTGCCACGGCATTGATCGGCATGATCATCGTATTCCCCCTGCTCGGGCATGCCACCTGGCACGCATACAAAGCCATCAGGTGAGGCCAGCGATGACGGTGATGGCCGCGAGCGCGGAAGCACATACCGGCAGTGATGAACTGCTGCTGGCGAGCCGCCCGCTCAAGAGCGGCACGTTCCGCACCGAACTGTCTGTGCCCGACGTCCATTGCGGCGTCTGCATCCGGCGTGTGGAAAAGTCCCTAAACGCCTTGCCCGGCGTCCAGAATGCAAGGGTCAACCTGTCCACCCGGCGTGTCGCGGTGGAGTGGCAGGGCCGCGATGCGCCCCCGCCGCTGCGACGTACGCTCGATCGCCTTGGCTATCCCGCCAATTATTGCGACGATCTGCCCGAAGCCAAGGATGCCGAACTCGGCAAGCTGATCCGCGCCATGGCGGTGGCGGGCTTTGCGGCAAGCAACATCATGTTGCTGTCAGTTTCCGTCTGGTCTGGGGCCAGCAACGAGGCTCGACAGCTGTTTCACTGGATTTCGGCACTCATTGCGCTGCCGACGCTGGCCTATTCAGGCCAGGTGTTCTTTCGTTCGGCCTGGCAGGCGCTGCGCCATGGCCGCACCAACATGGATGTTCCCATTTCACTGGGGGTTATCCTTGCCTTCGCACTGAGCGTCTTCGAGACACTTACGGAGCGGCACCACGCCTATTTCGACGCCTCGGTCACTCTGCTGTTTTTCCTGCTGATCGGGCGCACACTCGATCACATGATGCGCGAACGGGCGCGCACGGCGGTTCGGGGTCTGGCGCGGCTCGCCGCCCGCGGCGCGAATATCCTGCGGTCAGACGACACGCGCGAATATGTGCCGGTGGGCGAGATCGAGGTGGGCGACCGCATCGTTCTGGTAGCCGGTGACCGGGTGCCGGTGGATGGCGTGGTCGAACATGGCAGCTCCGACGTGGACGTAGCGATGGTATCTGGGGAGGCAATGCCGCAGCTCGCCTCAGTAGGGACGGCCTTGCGCGCCGGGACGCTCAACCTCACCGGCCCGTTGCAGATGCGCGCCACGGCGGTTGCGGCGAACTCGTTCCTCGCCGAGATGGTCCGCCTGATGGAAGCTGCCGAGGGTGGCCGCGCCCGCTATCGGCGCATCGCCGATCGCGCGGCCCAGCTATATTCGCCGGTTGTCCATCTCACGGCGCTGCTGACCTTTGGCGGCTGGGTGCTGCTGTCGGGCGACTGGCACCATTCGATCAGCGTGGCGATCACCGTGCTGATCATCACCTGCCCCTGCGCCCTGGGGCTTGCCGTTCCGATCGTGCAGGTGGTGGCAGCGCGCCGGCTGTTTGAACGCTCCATCCTTACCAAGGACGGCACTGGCCTCGAGCGCATTGCCACCATTGACACCGTAGTGCTGGACAAGACGGGTACCGTGACCGTGGGCAGGCCGATCCTGCTCAATGCCCTCGATATCGCGCGCCCGGCCATGGCCATTGCCGCAGCCCTGGCGGCCAGTTCGCGCCATCCGCTGTCGGTGGCCCTGGTGGAAGCTGCCGATCAACCCGACGCGGTGGTGCTTGACAGCGTCGCCGAGAGGGCTGGCCTGGGAGTCGAGGGTTGGATAGGGCAGGATCTTTATCGCCTCGGCCGCGCCGACTGGGCCCTTAATGAGCCTGGAGCTGCGCGAGGCACTGTTCTGTCACAAAACGGCGAAATGCTTGCCGCCTTCCGCTTCGAGGATCAATTGCGGGCAGACGTCAAGACCACCGTCGCGTCACTGCAGGCTGACGGACTCAAGGTGATGCTGGTGTCGGGAGACGAAGCGGCAGTAGTCGCCCGCGTAGCTGCTGAAATTGGAGTGGATGATGCGTTCGGCGACGTGCTGCCCGCCGGCAAGCTTGAGTTAATCGCGTCGTTGCGCGCCAAGGGACACAGCGTGCTGATGGTGGGCGATGGGCTTAACGATGCGCCTGCCCTCGCCGGCGCCGACGTGTCCATGGCGCCGTCGGGCGCTGCCGATGTCGGACGCAACGCTGCCGATTTCGTCTTCCTCAAGGACAGCCTTTCTGCAGTTTCCCATACGCGAGCCGTTGCCCGGGATGCCGAGCGTTTGATCCGACAGAACTTGGGCTTTGCGGTGATTTACAACGCAATCGCAGTACCAGTGGCCATCCTGGGCTATGCAACCCCTCTAGTTGCGGCGGCCGCCATGTCCTTGTCATCCGTGATCGTAGTCGGCAATGCTCTGCGCCTTCGCGTCCCCCCGCCGCCAGAGACATTGCGGGCCGTTTCCACATCCGCCGGCGTGATGCCATGAACGTGTTGATCGTGCTGATACCGATTGCGTTTGGCCTTGGACTGCTGGGCCTTGGCGCCTTTCTGTGGTCGTTACGCTCTGGGCAGTATGATGACCTGCAAGGCGCCGCCGAGCGCATCCTCGATGAAGATGACACTTAGCTCTGGAGCGGACCATTCTAAGCCGCATTCTGGTAGGTGCGACACTCTTTAGCGCAAAGGTAGCGCCGCATCATGCATTTGTGCATAAGGCGCAGTGGATCCTAGGTGGCGCAACTGGGCGGGGTCGATATGTGAGGTTAAGCAGTTCGCGAATCTTCTAGGTTCCCATCTCAACAATTGCCAGTTTAACAGAGTCCAAGGTCCTCTATAAAAGGTGAGTGCCCTGCACATGAAAGCTCAAACCTGAGCTGCCTTGACCGAAACCATGGAGATCAAAGAGCTTTGATCCACGGCAATACACTCGGTGATTATTTGCGCCTACTAGGTTAATCTGCCGGGACCTTTACAACGCTATCCGCCTGATTTGTGAACAACCAGAGATGAGACATGCCAAAAATATTCGAAAGATCGCTCAGCTGGGCGGCGATCCTAGCCTTGGGTTCGGGCGCGATAGTGCTCATCCCCAGTCTGGCAGCCCTCCTCGCAGCAATCGCGGCGTCTTATTTAGCCGTCATGTGACCCCTAGTTCGGCATTGTTTAAGATCCCACCGACTCTTTCGAGGTCATGATCGCCGGTTGAAACGCACAGCGGGTCATGGCCAATGCCGTGGGGCGCCCGGTCGAGATCCGGGCTTATGCCGATCGGGTCGAGCTGCGCCAGGACGGCAGGGTGGTCGGCGAGCATGCCCGCAGCTTCGGTCGCGACCAGACCGTTTATGACCCCCGGCACTATGTTCCGGTCCTGGCGCGCAAGCCTGGCGCCTGGCGCAATGGCGCGCCCTTTAAGGACTGGGTGCTGCCGGCCAGCATCGAGAAGATCCGACGTCGGCTAAGCTCGGCAACCGATGGTGGTCGGCAGATGGTCACCATCCTCACCGCGGTGCTTAGCGATGGCTTGCCAGCGGTCGAGGCTGCCTGTGCCGAGGCGCTGCGCGAAGGTGTTTGCTCAGCCGATATCGTGCTCAACATCCTGGCCCGGCATCGTGAACCACGCAGCCCGGTCACGGTCCTGAACACCCCGCAGGCCCTTCGGCTCCGCATCGAGCCGACGGCCGACTGTTCTCGCTACGACAGCCTGAGGAGGGCAATATGATGGAACGCTCCGAGATCCTGACCACCATGAGCGCGCTCAAACTCTATGGCATGAAGAACGCCTATGACGAGATCATCGCCACGGCCATCAAGCGCGAGCATCAGCCCATCCGCATCGTCTCGGATCTGCTCACCTCCGAGATTGCCGAGAAGCAGGCCCGATCGATCAAGTACCAGATGAGTATCGCCAAGCTGCCGCTCGCCAAGGATATCGAGGACTTCACCTTCGAGGGCACCGGCATCAACGAGACCCTGGTCCATGACCTGGCTGCCGGCAACTTCCTGACCGCCCAGCGTAACGTGGTGCTGGTTGGCGGCACCGGGACCGGCAAAACCCATCTGGCCGTTGCCATTGCCCGCGCCTGCATCCGCAATGGCGCGCGAGCGCGCTTCTTCAACGTTGTTGATCTGGTCAATCAGCTCGAAGCCGAGACCCGCGCTGGGAGGCAGGGACGATTGGCTGAGTATATGGGCCGCAAGGACGTCGTTGTGCTCGATGAACTGGGCTATCTGCCCTTCGCTCAATCCGGTGGCCAGTTGCTGTTCCACCTGATCAGCCGCCTCTACGAACAGACATCGGTCATCGTCACCACCAACCTGACCTTCGGGGAATGGCCGACCGTCTTCGGCGACGCCAAGATGACCACGGCGCTACTCGACCGGCTCACTCATCACTGCGATATCGTCGAAACCGGCAATGACAGCTGGCGCTTTAAAAACCGTATCTAGCCCACCATGCCCGCTGGTCCGGCACAGCGCCGCAATCCTGGCCAGCTCTGCCGCGCCGGACCAGCTCAAACCGATCTGAGGGGGTCCCTATTGCACGCCGATAGGGGGTCCTTATCCGGCGCCGATTGACAGTGGCATGAGCGAAATTCTGTCAATCAGCACGTCGGCGCTGCCCTACGACACCACGCACGGAACCGGCGCGACCTTGGCGAGGCGCTTCTGCTTGACCAGCAGTTCCAGTGCCCGGAAGCGGCGACCGCCGGCGGGCACCTCGAACATGCCGGTTTTCTTGTCCTCGGCATCCACGACCGGGCGGACATGCAGGGACTGGATCAGGCCGCGCCGGGCGATGGACTCGGCCAGCTCGTCGACCGAGATCCCGGCCTTGACGCGCCGGACGTTGGACTGGCTGAGCACCAGCTTGTTGAAGGGAATGTCGCGTGAGGACGACAGGGTGATCTTCTGAACGGCAGTGGCCATGTCAGTTACTCCATGACGGACGCCGGTGAGCCTCTCTCTCCGGCTATCAGCCCGTCACGAATCTCCCATCCCTCCTTTCACTCTTCGGGCCCCGCCTCGGCGCGAAGCCCGTCACATTGTATCGCACCGCATTAGCTTGCGCCCGCACTTCATGCCGCGTCAATCCCTCGAAATTGCACCACCTGACAGAAGCACATCACACGAGGAAGCCGCGAGCACGCGGCGCGCGGCACTGCCCAAAATCAACTTGGATACCGCGCTCTTTCCTTGAATGCCGAGCGCGATGAGGTCTGTTCTTCCGCTCCTCGCCAGCCGAACCAGCGCCGTGGCGGGATCGCCGCGAACGACCCGGGTTTTTCCTGCCAGAGCGAGATCTGCACGGATAGAGCACAATTCTACGTAGGCAGTCCTTGCTTTGGCTTGACGATATTGGTCGAGCTCGGCCTGAGAGGTTCCCACTTTCAGCATGGCCTGCTCGAACGTAAGCGGGATCTCGAGGAAGTGTATCAACTCAAGTTTCGCCGAGGGGGCTATTTGCGCGGCGCTCTGTGCTGCCGCAAACGACATTGGGGAAAAATCAATGGCCGCAATCACACGGCGGTATGGCTCGTCGGCCGCGCGCTTGACGACCACGATCGGACATACCCCGGCGCGGACGACCCGGTCGGCGGTCGAGCCGAATATTCTTTAGCGCAGATTCTGAGGCTTTCCTGGTCCGATGACAAGTAGATCAGCAGCGTGGTCGCGGATCAGACGCTCGATAAACTGGTCGGCTTTGCCGCATTCGACCTCGATTTCTGTCTGAACCGTCGCACTCTCGGCCATCTGCTTGAGTGATGCGATAGCCTCTGCCTCCAGCACGTTAGCGATTGCTTCCTCGTTGGCCGGGGCCGGAAAGTCGGGATCGGATTCCGGAAGGCTCTCGATCGCATGAGCCAGCACGAGTTTGGCCCCGTGGTCGACTGCAAGCCGGATCGCGCGGCGCGCTACCTGCTGCTCACCATTTTCGAGGGCGATCGCTGCAATGATTGTTTTGATCGTCACGCCGGATTTCCTGACATGAGGGGAGGAGCCAAGCGGTATGGGCTCCTCCCGCGGTTACTAGACTGGATAGCGTAGAACCGCGGCCAACTCACCCTTTCCTGGAATATCCTCGCGCCGCACACCCATGACACGGGTGCCGCTCGCCAGCGCACGTGCCGCGATCTCATCGACAACACCATAGGCCTTTGCGTCATCCTTCTCGACGAAGGTGACCGCGCCGCTTTCATCATCGACAAAGCCGGGAACGGTGGTGTCGATATCGATGAGCAGCGTGTCGATGCCACCAAAGGTTGCCGCCCGCGCGGCGTCCGCCATGTCGGTCGTCGCGCGGTTGTCCGCGGCACGGTTGTCGAACAGCGCATGGATGTCGGCAATTTCGGATGCATAAGCCTTATCGAGGATGGGTCGGGCCTTATTGGCAAGCTGCGCCTCACTGAACTGGTCAGGGCTGTCGGCGATCGTATCCTTCAAAAGATGCGGATAGGAGCAGGTCTGGGCGAAGAGCGACGCCAGCCTGCCGGTGGCGGCAAGAACCAGCGGGGTCTCGCGACCAGACAATACTTGGCGAAGTGCGGCGTCAACCTTGCGGACATATTGCTGAAGGCGGACGTTCTGTCCTTCGGAGCCATGAATGCGACCACTGAAGGTGCGGTCGTTCAAGGTCGACTTGCCGGCAGAGGACGCAGCATCCTTGGGCATATCGGGCACCTTCACCACCTGCGGCGCAAGATTGGCATGCATCTCGACAAGGCGGACGGCGTTTTCCGAAAGGGCGAGGATGAAGGCTGAATGTGGGAAGGTGACGGCGCGCAAAAGCGGCTTGAGATGGAAACGGTCGGAAACCTGCACCATCGAGGTCAGATCATTGGCCAGCCGATAGGCGCGGATCGAGTCCGCCGTCGCGAACACGGCTAGACTGTTTGCCTGAAAGCGCCAGAACTCATCGTCGTCGAGCAGGTCGCTCAAGCTGTCCATGAGGACCGCGAGACGCCGTTTGTCGAAGCCCACGTCCTGAAGCTGCGACTGGACCTCGCGCATGAGATTGCCGAACTCGATCCGGGATGCTGCCACCTCCTGCGTGACCGGCGTGGTCCTGACGTAGATCGAAACGCAGGCATCCGCGCGCGCCCTGGACAAAGTTGCGAATTCGCTTCGCGTGGGAATGTCTACATAAAGCATGAAGTCTCCTTATTGGTGTTGACGAATAAGCTGATCCGCAATTATGCACCGGCTGCCAGCGCTTGTGCCGCATGGAACCGGATCTCGCCATGATCTTCGATTGTTTGCTCGCACCATAGATGGTGTGCGCGCGGAAAGCACCTTCTCGCGACCAGCGGCCCGGAATTTCTGCTCAAGGCAGCGAAAGAATTGCTTTTGCGATCGAAAAATAGACCAGAACGCCGGTGGCGTCCGCGATTGAGGTCACCAATGGCGTGCTGGCAGTGGCCGGATCCATATTGAAGCGACTGAGGATAAACGGCAGCAGCATGCCGATCATGCTGCCGGCGATGACGATCACCACCATCGACAGCGCAATCACGATCGCAATGTCGGGGCCGCCACGAAAGACGCCAATAACGGCGATGGCCGCCGCCATGCTCAGCCCCAGCAGTATCGCTACCACCAGTTCGCGGCCCAGAACACGGCCCCAGTCGGAAATGCGAATATCGCCGGTCGCCAGCGCCCGCACCATCAAGGTTGCGGATTGCGAGCCAGCATTGCCGCCCGACGCGATCAAAATCGGGAGGAAAAACATCAATGCCAGATGGGCGGCGATCGTGTCTTCGAAATGGGCTATGCCTGCCCCTGAAAAGATGTTGCCGAAGACGAGCAGCATCAGCCAGGCGATGCGCGCCCGGTAGAGCATTGGCACGGTTGCGGTCGCAACGCTCGAATCCAGATTGGTGACGGTTCCCAACCGCTGGAAATCCTCGGTCGCCTCCGCTTCCATCACGTCCAGTGCATCGTCATGGGTGATGATGCCGACCAGCCGCTCTTGCGCGTCGATCACCGGCAGCGCAATCACGTCGTAGCGGGCGATTTTCCGGGCGGCGTCCTCGACGTCGGCATTGACTGGAATCGCACGGGTGTTGCGCTCCATCAGATCGGCGACCTTGACGTCGCCATGTGCGGTAATGAGATCCTGGAGCCTGACTGAGCCGAGCAGATGGCGCTCGGCGTCGACGACATAAGCGCGGTAGATGGTTTCCTTGTTGGGCGCTTCATGACGCAGCATTTCAATCGCCTGCTTCGCATTGAGCTGTGGCGACAGAGACGCGTAGTCCGACGTCATCAGCGCGCCGGCCGTGCCTTCCTCATAGGCGGCCAGTTGCCTGATGTCTTCGCGTTCGGCCTGCGCAAGAGCGGGCATCAGCGCCTCGCGCTGCTCGTCCGTCAGCTTCTTGTAGAGGTCGGCGCGGTCGTCAGCGTTCATCTCCATGAAGATGGCCGCCAGATCGGCGCGCGGCGTGATCGTGGCGAGCTGCGCCTGAAAATCGAGGGCGAGATAGCCGAATATCTCAGCCTGCCGCGGTTTGGCTGCTTCCCTCAGGATCGACCACGCACGCGCCGGTTCGGTTTCTTGCAATGCAGCGGCAATGTCGGCCGGATGCTCGTTGGCCAGGCTGACAGAACTTTCTCGAACGTCATCGTTAAAAGACAGGCTGACAAGCTCGTGTACTTTGTTCTCGGGCATAGGGCCTCCTTTTGTGCAGACAATATGAGAAGACCGCTCTGGTGAAGCTGATGACACAGCACAAGGCTGGATATTGTCATCATTCCCCTTTTGCCACCGTCCGCGAGTTTGTTTAACTTATCCCCTGCTGGCTCCGGTCGCTTGCGATGGATATCAGAAGCTGCTTGAGAGAATGGGAAACATGCTCCCCAGACAGGTGAAGCGAATCGATAGAGTCGGGCATATAGATATGTGCGAAAACGTATTTTAAGATTTATTATTTCTTAAGCAGCAGACAAATTAATTCAGCCTGTCTGCCAGTATTAGTCTTCTGGAATATGTTGCGCATATGGAATGCGACGGTAGCTCTGGATACACTAAGCTCAGCAGCGATCTGCGCCAGCGTCTTACTTTGTGTAAGCCTCAGAGTAATACGCATTTCCGCCGGGGTGAGGCCATAGTATCGCGCCAGAGTCCCCGGGTCGCAAGCAGCCTGCTGCAACTCGGCCCGCCGTGCCGACCTGATTCGCCCGATCTGACGCAGCCGCGCCTCGATGGTCGCCAGCAGAAGATCGTAATCGATCGGCTTGACCAGATAATCATCAGCGCCAAGTCGCTTGCCATCGACTATGTGCCTTGGATCGCCCAGCGCCGACAGGAACAGGAATGGAATTTCCGCATGTTCCTGTTCGTTTCGGCGCAGCGCCTCAAGCACACCATAGCCATCCAGCCCCGGCATGGAGATGTCGCACAGAACCAGATCGGGGCGCTGGTTTTCCAGTATCGCGAGCGCTTCTCTGCCATCGCCAGCTTCGATGACCTGATAGCCTGCCTCGATCAGCTCATCCCTGATGTCGCGGCGCAACTGCGCTTCGTCCTCAATGCAGAGGATTACGTATGGCCGTTCGCTCGTGGAAGCCGCCGAAATCATGCCGGCTCCTGTGCCACGCTCGCAGCCGCAACGACACCGGACCCGCAGGCGCTGCATGGCAGCATCATCGCCATGCGGACCGTTCCCGGCTCCGAAGCCTGCAAGCACACGTCGCCCCCCTGCAGACGCGCGAGCGCTTTCGCCATATAAAGGCCGACCCCGATGCCGGGACAGCCTTCGGTGTTGCTGCCGCGATAATAGCGGTCAAACAGCGCGTCGCGCTCGAGCGCTCCTCCCAATGATCCGGTATTCGTCACGATGCAGGCTATACGCGACTGTTCGACGGTAAAACCGATGCCGATCAATGTCTCTTTCGGAGAATATTTCACCGCATTGGACAAAAGGTTTGTCAGAATGTGCTCCGCATGCACCGGGTCGCAATAGGCAATCGGCGGCCCATCAACCGGCGGCGTGACCGTGATCCGTCGCCCGCCCAGATCCTCAGCCTGCCGTGTACAGATGTCCGCAACAAGAAGGCCAAGATCGCAAGCCTGGCTTCGAACCTCGATCTGGCCGGCGTCAAGCCGCGCCGCGTCGAGGGTGCTTTCCACCAGCCTGACCAGGCGCGCGATGGCACTGCGAGCTTGCGTGCCGCGCTCGAGTATTTCTGCCGGCGTGAGGTGATCGCGCCGCCGGATGAGCCGCTGAAGCGCTGAATCGACGAGCGCGAGCGGCGTGCGGAACTGGTGCGAGATCATCGTGCCGAAGTTGCGGTAGAGGTCCGCGGTCGCGCGCTCTCTGGTCAGCGCCGCGTCAAGCTCCTGCGTGCGTGCCTGCACCAACTGTTCCAGATGATCGCGATGATCGGCGATTTCACGCTGGACTGCCCGGCGTTCGGTGACGTCCGAGATCAGCAGGATCGTGCCCATGATGCGGCCACCATCGCGCAGTGAAAAACAGCGCAGGTCGACATAGAGCGGCTCGGACTGGTGATCTGGAAAGAACGGCTGGTCGAGCAGTGCGACAGCCCCGCCCCGCAGCGCCTCGCCGATGGCCTTCTCGATCCTGTCCACCTCGAAGAAGCCTGACAGATCGTCCAGCGCCACACCCGTCGCCCGACCGGCGCTCACATTGAACAGCCGTTCGGCGGCTTCGTTCCAGACCGTGCAACGACGCTCCATGTCGACAGCGATGATACCCTCGCCACTGGACCCGATGAGAAGTTCGGAGAACGCCTTTTCCTGGTTCAGCAGGCGGGTGCGCTGCCTGGCATCGCGGATGGCCAGAACAAAGTGGACGCAAAGAACAGTGCCCGCCAGCGATATGCCGATCATCGAGATGATGATCTGCCAAAGCTGCTTGCGCGTGGCGTCGAGCGTGGAGCCGAGATCGTCCCATTCGGCCACCATCGCCTTGTTGGCTGCTTCGGTGAGCGCGGCATTATAGGGAGACAACAGAGCCCTGATGCGCGGCATCGTCTGCGGACTGGCGCTCTTCAGCAAGGAGGCGAGTTCGGGCAGGCTTCCCCGCAATGCATCAAGAGAGGCAGACGCGCCAAGCAGCTCCATCCGCCGACGCTGCGGACCGTCGTCCAGCAGTGCAAGCCGGCTGAGAAAGACGTTCAGACGCAGCTCCATCCCGGCAGGGTCGACCTCTCCGGCCACGCTTCGGGCGACAGCCTCGCCCAGTTGAAGACTTGAAACATGTGCCCGCGAGATCACCCACAGCATGTTCTGCGTGGCCTCAAGGCGCATGTTTCGCTCAATATCGGAGAGGCGCATCAGCGAAAATGCCAGCAGCACCACAAAAATGATGATGGCCGAAACCGGCAGCGCCACGCCCAGCAGTGAACGCGCGCGCCTGTTCACCTGATCTCGATCCATCGCAATTGCCACACCCAGCGATAGTCGAAGCGGATATCCTGCAGTTCGGCATGCCGGTCGCGCGGATAGACGATCCAGAGTGGCCCCTTGTCGCTCGGCAACAGCGGCTCGCCATCCATTTCATAGGCAAGAAGGACGTCGAAACGGTCGAATTCCTCGATCGCGATTTCGATCGCATAATCGTTCAGGGCTCTCGCCGTCAGGGTTTTTCCCTGCGCGCCGACATGCGCCAGAAGATCCCGCATCAAGACCCCATCGAAACGACGCACGCCATCGGTGACGGCGGTCGTCGTCTCAAGCCGGGCCGCAGGCAGGGCGCGCAACATCTCGAGGTCGAAATGCGCCGCTCCGTCGGCATCGGCGCTGGAAAGAGCGCCGTACACCGAAAGAACGGGTGCAGCGGGCGGAGGCGGCGGCTGTGACTGCCCAAAACACTCGGCAATCATCACACTGTAAAGCGAGATGAGTGCCAGACTAGAAAAAGTAAAATTCCGCAAATCGACGCCCAGCCCCCAATCTTCAAATAAAGACAGCGTGCTGCTGCCTCTCCGATCTTCTTCCTGCCGCAGAACCCTGAAGGCCGATTATACTCACGCTTTCCACCATGTCCCTATCCAAATGGACGGGGCATGCCTGCTTTGCCCCTGCTAGGCTTGATGCAGCGATTTGGGAGGCAGGGGAAACCATGTGGGATTTCAGCGTCGGCAATGCGCTGGCAATGATGGCACGGACCATGCCGTTCATCGTGCTGCGGATGGCGGTCTATTTCGGCATTGCGGTTGGCTATGTTCTGGTAACGGGAACCGGCGCAGGCATTGGCTATGGCGTCGGCGGCTTCGGTGACGAAGGCTTTCAGGCAAATGCGACGCTGTGGGGCGGCGCGATGGGCTTCGGCATGTTCGGGATCGCGATGTACTGGGCGCGCGAATATATCCTCTACATCGTCAAGGCAGGTCATATCGCGGTGCTGGTCGAACTGATCGACGGCAAGCCGATGCCGGACGGCAAATCACAGGTCAGCCATGCCACCGCCGTGGTCAAGCAGCGCTTTGCCGAGGCCAGCGTCCTGTTTGCCATCGACCAGCTGGTCAAAGGCGTGATCGGCGCGATCACCGGACTGGTGCGCGGCATCCTGACCATTCTGCCGATACCGGGCGCAAGGCAGATTTCCGGCATCTTGCATGCCTTCCTGCGGGTTGCCGTCGGCTTTATCGACGAAGTCATCCTGGCCTATGCAATCCGCACCGGCTCGACCAACGCCTGGGGATCGGCACGGGAAGCGCTGGTGCTTTACGGGCAGAACTACAAGGTCATGCTCAAGAATGCCGCGTGGCTGGCGATCATCGTCTATTTCATGAGCTTTCTGGTGTTTCTGGTCATGCTCGCGCCAGCTGCGCTCGTCGTCTACGTGATGCCCGGCGCATGGGCGGCCGGTGGCTTCGTGTTTGCGCTGCTGTTTGCCTGGAGCGTCAAGGCGGCATTGCTGGAGCCATTCGCCATCGCCTGCCTGATGCAGGTGTTCTTCAAGACCATCGAAAATCAGCAGCCCGATCCTGAATGGGATGCGCGGCTGGAACAGATGTCAGGCAAATTCCGCAAGCTGAAGGCGCGCGCCATGGGGGCGTCGGCTGGATCCGGCATCCACGGCAATGGCGATGTGCGGCCAGCATGAAACAATCTACGGAACGAAACATCATGATGAAAGCTCTGAAGACAGCACTGGTCGCGGCCATCGCCATCACCACGCCCCTGTCGGTCGCCGCAGCGGCGGAAGACGTGGTCATCGTTTATGACGCCTCCGGCTCGATGTGGGGCCAGATCGACGGCACCAGCAAGATCGAGATCGCGCGCGACGTGATGGCCGATCTCGTGACCGGCTGGTCCGACGACACCAATCTCGGCCTCGTCGCCTACGGGCATGGCTCGGAAGGCGACTGCCGCGACATCGAGACCTTGATCGAGCCGGGGCCGCTCGACCGGGCAAGCTTCATCAGCACGGTGAACCGCATCCGCCCGAAAGGAAAGACGCCAATTTCCGCCGCCGTTCAGCACGCCGCGGAACTCCTGTCCTATCGCGACAACCCCGCCACTGTGGTGCTCATTTCCGATGGCCTGGAAACCTGTCAGGCCGACCCTTGCGCGCTGGCAGAGCAGCTGGCCAGCCAGGGCGTGAAGTTCACGACCCACGTCGTCGGCTTCGACCTTGAGGATCAGGCCCATGAAAGCCTTGCCTGTATTGCCGAAAACACCGGCGGCGTCTTCGTTCCGGCCCAGAATGCCGATGAGCTGAAGACCGCACTGGCTCATGTCCAGTCGGTGATGGACTTGCAGCCAATGACACCGCCAGAGGCCGAAGTGGCGCCTGAGCCGGAGCCGGAGCCGGAGCCAGAAGCGGAAATAGCGATCCAGGCGCCGGAACAGGTGACGACCGGATCAAGCTTCAAGGTAACCTGGTCGGCTTCGATCCATCCGGAAGACTATGTCACCATCGTTCCGGTCGGAGCCGAGGAAGGAAAATACACCAACTATCAGCGCGTGCGTGATGTCACCGAAAACAGGTTGATCGCGCCCGCCCAGCCCGGTCTGTACGAGGTACGTTACGTCACACGGAAAGATGGCCATACCCTTGGAGCAACTCCCGTCGAGGTCGTCGAGGCCGAAATCGGTATCACTGCGCCGCAACAGGTGACCATAGGCGCAAGCTTCAAGGTGACATGGTCGACGTCGATCCATCCAGAAGATTATGTCACCATCGTTCCCACCGGAACCGAGGAAGGAAGATACACCAACTATCAGCGCGTGCGCGATGTCACCGAAAACCGATTGATCGCGCCGGCAGAGCCGGGTCTTTACGAAGTACGCTACGTGCTGCGCGAAGGGGGCCGCACCATGGCGTCGACCCCTGTGGAGGTCGTTGAGGCCGAGATCGGGGTCGCCGCGCCGAAAGAGGTGACCACCGGCGCAAGCTTCAAGGTGACCTGGTCGGCGTCGATCCATCCGGAAGACTATGTCACCATCGTTCCCGCGGGAGCCGAGGAAGGAAAATACACCAACTATCAGCGCGTGCGCGATGTAACCGAAAGCCGATTGATCGGGCCAGCAGAGCCGGGTCTTTACGAAGTACGCTATGTGCTGCGCGAAGGGGGCCGCACCATGGCGTCCGCCCCTGTGGAAGTCGTTGAAGCCGAAGTGACGGTGAGCGGCCCCGATGTCGCGCGGGCCGGAACCAAGATTCAGGTGATCTGGTCGATCTCGATCCACCCCGAGGACTATATCACCATTGTTCCCGCCGGGACCGCCGAGGGCAAATATGCCGACTATGTCCGGGTTCGGGACGCCCGTGCCGTCGAGATGAAGGCGCCGGCCGAAACAGGGCTTTACGAAATCCGCTATGTGTTGCGCGAAGGCGCCCGCACTCTTGCCAGCCACCAGCTGGAAGTGGTGGCGCAAGACGCGCCGTTGGATGACGGGGCTGGACTGGCGGCACCGGCAGAAGCCGGGGCCGGCGAGACAATCACCGTGTCGTGGCGCGCGGAAGCCGGGAGCGCTGACCAGCGCGTCGCCCTTGCCCGCACCGATCAGGCCGATTTCAGCTGGATTGCCGCGCACAAGGTCGGGGCGGAAAAGTCGCTGGAACTGCAAATGGCGGCACAGGCCGGAACCTATGAAATCCGGTTTCTTGACGTCAGCGGCCGCAAGGTTCTGGGCCGTGCGATCGTAGAGGTGAAATGACCATGACACACACATTCAAGGCTGCATTGCTTGTCATGGCGCTCGGCCTGGCCGCGTCTGCCGCCCATGCCGAAATCGATGGCCACGGCCCGGATGCCTGGCAGGTCACGGGCGTCTCCGGCAACGATGTTCTCAATGCCCGGATGGGCCCCGGCACCAACTATCCGGTGATCGAGACATTCGCCCACAATGAACGCAACATGCAGCAGATCACCTGTGTTCCGTTCTACACCGCGGCCCACTACATGGAGATGACGCAGGCGCAGATCAGCGCGCTGCCGCCCCGCTGGTGTCTGATGCGCAACAAGGCGATGAGCAAGGCGGGCTGGGTGGCGCAACGCTATATCACCCCCGATGGCAGCGAGCCCCCAGCCGCAGCGACAAAGTCCCGCCCGGCACAGCCAGCGCCCGAACCCTATGCAGCAGCCCCCGGCATCGATCCGGTTGCTCAGGCGCAGGACCTGGTGCGTGAGCTCTACGAACGCCAGTTCCAGTCGGAAAACAGCATTCTGCCGAGCGCATTCGATCCTGCCGTATCCAGAAACTACTTCACCGACGACATCGTCGCCTGGCTGTCTTCCGGCAATGTCGGTGCGCACCCTCTGTATGGCGCGCAGGACTTCGACGGCGCCATCGAAGACCCCATGCCCGACCCCGACCAGCCGATGCTGCGCGGCATGATCACCATCAATGTCGACTTCACCAATTTCGGCAAGGACCAGCGCGCGGTCTTCTACCTGCGCGCCGACACCACCAAACCCGGCGCGCCATTGCGGATTTTTCGCGTTGAGCACGACGGCTGGTCATATCCATAGATCGTGGAGAGCGAAATGTTCACGCAAAAATCTAGAGCGCAGCGGCGGCACACGCGCTGTGCTCTTCTGGTCGTTTCGTGCGCCAGCCTGATGCTTGCAGGGTGCAGTGCAGAGGCGGAAGCGCCGAAAGCAAAGAACCTTCCCGCTGCCGGGTCGGGTGCTCTGGAGATCGTGCCCCACTGCGTGGTGTAACTGAGGCTTGGCCTCCACGCATATCCGGCTTGGCCGGGCTGGTCAGCGTGCGGGAACTGCCGGCAAGCTGACGAGGGGATCATCGCTCAACGGGGCGACGGATTCCAGCGTCATATATCTCGCCCGCTGAACCGCCCATTCATCGTTCTGTTCGAGCAGGATAGCGCCGACGAGGCGGATGATTGCGTCCTCGTTGGGGAAGATGCCCACGACCTCGGTCCGGCGCTTCACCTCGCCATTCACCCGTTCAATCGGGTTGTTGCTGTGCAACTTGGCCCGATGCTCCTTGGGGAAGCTCATGTAGGCGAGGACGTCGTGCTCGGCCTCATCCATGATGGTGGCAAGCTTGGGCACGCGAGGGCGGATTTGGTCGGCAACGGCGCGCCACTGGGTGCTGGCCGCCTCCGGCGTCTCCTGGGCGAAGGCCGTGGCGATAAAGGCACTGGCCACGCGGCGACCGCTCTTGCCGGCATGGGCGAGGACGTTACGCATGAAGTGAACGCGGCAGCGCTGCCATGTGGCGCAAAGCACCTTGGTGACGGCGGCCTTGATGCCCTCATGGGCATCGGAGATCACCAGCTTCACGCCTCGCAGGCCGCGGCGGGTCAGCTTGCGCAGAAACTCGGTCCAGATCGCCTCGGCTTCCGAGGTGCCGATCTCCATGCCCAACACCTCGCGCCGGCCATCGGCATTGACGCCCACGGCCATGATGGCGGCCACCGAGACGATGCGGCCGCCCCGGCGCACTTTGAGGTAGGTGGCGTCGATCCACAGGTAGGGCCAGTCGCCCTCGATCGGCCGCTCAAGGAAAGCCTTCACCCGACCATCGATCTCCTCGCACAGGCGGCTGACCTGGCTCTTTGAGATGCCGCTCATGCCCATGGCTTTGACCAGGTCGTCCACCGACCGGGTCGAGATGCCTTGGATATACGCCTCCTGGATCACCGCCGTCAGCGCCTTCTCGGCCAGCCGCCGAGGTTCCAGAAAGCCAGGGAAGTAGCTGCCCTTGCGAAGCTTGGGGATGCGCAGCTCGACCGTGCCGGCCCGGGTCTCCCAGTCCCGCTCGCGGTAGCCATTGCGCTGGACCCGCCGCTCGGCGCTCTTTTCGCCATAGCCGGCGCCAGTGGCGGCACCCACTTCCATTTCCATCAGCCGTTCGGCAGCAAAGCCAATCATCTCGCGCAGAATATCGGCGTCGGGGGCCTTCTCTACCAGCGAGCGCAGGTTCATCATCGAGTCGGTCATCGGTGGTCCTTCAGGTACAGGGTTGGCGTAAGCAACCAGACCTTACCGGAAATCCGTCGATGACCACCCAGCCGCTCGCTCGCTACGGCGCTCCTAATGGCGCGCTCGCGAGCGGCTTGACCACCTCAGTTACACCACGTCCCGGGACACGACCGCTCTGGAAACCGCCGCCGGTCGCTACGAGTTCACCCCGTCCACATGCGCATTCTACGAGCAGGACGGAGTTTACGACATCGAGATCCGCGGCCCTGGAACAGCACCCGACGGCGAAAAGTTCTTCTTCGAACTGTCGTCAACGGCAAATGCGCTGACAATTGGCCTTGGTGTCGATCGTCCCTACGCCAGCCCTGAGCGGACGATTCAGGCGGGTCGTGTCGTTTCGCAGGAATTCGAGATTGAGGTCGCCGGCGAAAAGCTGACGGTCAACGATCTGGTGCTGGTCAACCAGGATGGCGCACCCGTCGGGAATGGCGCTACCCTAGGTATTGATTGCAGCGGGCGGTAGAGCGAATTTTTGCCTCACGATGCTCTTAGTTGAAATGCCGTGGCTTATCCTGGTTCCGCCTTTCGCGCTGCAGAACTGCCAGTCTGTCTGCATCGCTACAATGGACAAAGACCGCACGGCCCGGCAGCCTAAAGTTCAAAACCCCGCCAGTAGCCTCGGTAAAGCAGAGGAAACCTGTTGAGGCTGTATACCTAGCGAGAAGGTTTTGGGCCGGTGTCCTTGCTCCAGCTAGGCGATAATCTTGTTGGTGACGTCGTCGTAGGGGCTGCTTCGCGCGCCACCCTCCGCGGGGCTGCGATTGTGTCTGTCCATCGGGATGATCTCCGCGATGGACGCCGGGGCCTGTCATGCATCATCTTGAGTTGCGCAACAGGACAGACCTTGATGACTTCGTCCTCCGGCGGCGCGTCCAGAAGGTAAATGTTTCCGATAAAGTGCTTAAACATCCGGCCGCCGCGTCCGATGATATTTTTGTACGAGAAGTCCTTGAGCTTCTGCCGGCCCAATTTGCTGCGCCAGATGATCACATTCTGGGCCGACGTGTTCACCCCCTCGATGATGGACGACGTCGAAACGATATTGTCTAGCCCTCGTTCATGCTCGAAGAGCCTGACTTGGATTTGGCTCAGGCACCGATGCATACTGCCATTATGTACGCCCGTTCCGCGCTCAATGAGATCGGCCAAGACCCAGTCAGACTGGTAGTTTTGCCTGAGCCACTTCGCAAAGTGGTTGGTGTGGGGGCGATCTACGACATCCAATTGTCCCGTTACGATATCTGCGACGCGAGCGATTCCGCGTAGATCAGGGACCTTGCAGTTCGCGGCTTGATAATTTTGACGAGTGCCTCTGCCTTGAGATCGTTGTCGCCATCAATCTCGTGATAGAGCTCATGCTTCTCCAGGAAGACCGTATTGAAATCCAGGAGCTCAAGAAACTCCATGTCGTCAGTGAAGACATTGCTCGCGAGCTTCTTGATGTTTGGCGCCAGATAGTACCGCTGCTTCGCTTTCTTGGAGAGCTTAATGATCGCTTTTATGAGCGACGGGGATCTCTCCTTATCGTGGACCTTACTGGCTTTATAAAATTCATCGACAACCAGCAGATCAATGCTCTCGATCTTGCTGAGGTACCCGAAGACGCGCTCCTGGGGGAATATGAAAATGTTCTGCCTGCCCAGATCCGTATCCGGAGCCGTGATAATCGTGAATTCCCGAGAGAACTTCTTGAAAATACGACGCCGTGTTTCGTCCATAAGGGCGATGGTGGGGACGATTATCACCACGGTGTCGGGTCGGTTCAGTGCGATGAAGGCATCGATGATGAAGCTTTTTCCGAAGCTCGTTGGGGCACTGACTGCAAGGTTTGAACCTCTTAACAATTTGCCGAGCACCAGAGATTGCTCGCGATGGAGCGTCGCGCGGCCATTCCCGACGTCCACTTCAAACGCAGCGTGAACGTATCTCTGCTCCCAGGAAACATTGTCCAGCTGCATATAGGGAAAGAGGCCAGTCCCTCGGATCATCTGGTTCAGGACTTCTGGATACGGCTGCCGACCAGGCTCCAGTTCGCTTAGCAGCTTTATCAAGATGTTTGGTGCGCCGACCTCGTCCCGGTTGTTCAGGCGGTCATTTATCTCGTGGCAGGTGTCGAAAACGTCCATCGCTTACACACCCTTGAGTAGCGCGGCCTGCTTGGTGAAGGCATCCACGATCAGTTTTTTATTGGGAACGGGCACGAGGATCGCGTGGAAATTCACGCTGTCGTACTTATGTAGGCTACCGGACTTCGCGAATTGCTTTGAAAAATAGGCCTCGGCGCGCTCTTGGTGATGCTCAGTCATCTGTTGGCGGTATTGCGCGCTGATTTCTGTATTCGCGGAGGTGATAGTGCACTGGTGGATGATCAGGATCGGCACATGGATGCGCGACTTGAGGTGATCGATCGAGTGATGAGGTTTTGACGGGGAACACATCCCGCAAGGGCTGTCTCGCGCATGCCCGTGAACTGCTTGAGGTAGCGCCAGCACCGGAAGAACCCGCATGCGAAGAGCCTGCAGACCCAGGTCCATCATGCCCCTGCTGTGGCGGCACCATGGTGATCATCGAGACCTTCGCGCCCTGGCGCCAACCGCGGGCACCGCCTGCAGCACCAGCATCAAACCGGGAGAACGCCCATGACCCGGCATGATCCAATATCGGCCCAGACTGCGATGCCAGCGTCGCGGCCTGCTGGAGATCTTGCGCCGCTCAATGGCCGGGCCGCCATGGCACCCGCTATGGGCCACATCTACCGCCGCAAGTGCCCCTGCATCGGCCCCTTCATCGACCCGTTCGCCCCAGCCGCATCGCCTCCCGCACTCGCTCAGCGCTGTTCCCAAGCCGGCCAAATCCAGAATTACCCATAGCGCTGAGCCTGCGGATCGCGGGTTCGGTCATCCCAGACTTTCGGGCGCCTATCGGCAGCCGAAACTCTTCAGGATTGCGGACTGTCCGGTATCAGGCTGCCACGGACGAAAGCTGCCGCGCATAGCTTAGTCTCTGTGCCGAAGGGCCTCCAGGATGATTTGAAAAGCCGGTGAGTTGTGGCGGCGGCTTGGGTAGTAGAGGTGAAACCCTGGTATCGGCGGGCACCAGTCCTGTAGGACTTGGACGAGCCGTCCCGCCCTCACATGATGATCGACGCTATCCTGCGGCACGAATGCGATGCCGAAGTTGGACAGGGCTGCATCGACCATCGGCTTGATGGAATTGAAAATGATGTTGCCTTCGACGCGCACTCGAACAGGCCGGCCATCCTTCTCGAACTCCCAGGCATAGAGCCCCCCTTGGGTGGCCAGCCGCAGGTTGATGCATTGATGTTGCACAAGATCCTGCGGCGTCTCGGGAACCGGATGGTTCTCGAAGTAAGTGGGCGTGACCACCGGTACAAGTCGCCCATCCGCAGAAATCCGCACGGCAATCATATCCTTGGCCACGCTTTCCCCCAAGCGGACCCCTGCATCGAAGCGTTCTGCGGCTATGTCCGTGAACCCATGTTCGATGAACAATTCCAAGGTGATGTCAGGGTAATCCGGCAATACGCGCTTGAGTTTGGGCCAGACGATGGTCTCTGCGGCAAACTCGCTGCATGTGATCCGTACCAGACCAGCTGGTCGGTCCCTCATCTCGCCCAGCACCTCTAGCTCGGCGTCTATCTCCTCGAAGCGGGGGGCAACTGAAACGAACAATCTCTCACCTGCTTCCGTGGTGGAAACGCTGCGGGTGGTTCGCGTCAGAAGACGGTAGCCAAGCCGCTCTTCAAGCTGCCGCATCGTCTGGCTAACTGCCGATGGTGAGATACCCAACTCGGCAGCCGCTTTGGTGAAGCTCTTGGCCTTTGCCACTGTCACGAAAGCGGCCAGGTCGTTGAAGTTTTGTCGCATGATTGTTTAGCCCTGCTTCAAACCAGATGCACATTATAGCAGATAATCATCTGCTGCTGGATGACCTACATATCCTCACATGATCAAGCACCGATCGGTGCCCGCGCGTAAGGAGCAGCAGATGACCATCCCAACTGTCGAACTGAACAATGGGGTTTCGATGCCGACCCTCGGCTTTGGTGTGTTCCAAACCCCGCCTGACGAGACCATGTTTGCTGTGGCTGAAGCCCTCAAGATTGGCTACCGGCACATCGATACCGCCGCTGCCTATGGCAATGAGAGCGGTGTAGGCGATGCCATCAAGCAGTCAGGGATCGCGCGCAGTGACCTATTTATCGAGACCAAAATCTGGATCAGCGATTACGGCTACGACGAAACCCTGCACGCCTTCGACAAGAGCGCCGGGAAACTTGGTTTGAACCAGATCGATCTCCTGATCCTCCATCAGGCATTGCCGACGGCGTTCGAGCGCACAATCGCCGCCTATCGTGCCCTGGAGCGCCTGCTCGACGAGCAAAAAGTGCGCGCTATAGGCATCAGCAACTTTATGCCAGAGCACCTTGAGCGGTTGCTTTCGGAAGTGAACGTGGTTCCTGCGGTCAACCAGATCGAAGTCCATCCCTATTTCCAGCAGAAGGACGTTCAGGCTGAAAACGCCAAGAACGGTATCCTTACGCAGGCATGGGCACCAATCGGCGGCATCACCTTCTACCGTCCCGGCTTCTCGAAGAGCACGCTTGAAGATCCTGTGATCCTTGAGATCGCTGCGGCGCACGGGAAGTCTGCGGCACAGGTCATGCTCCGCTGGGGCGTGCAGGAAGGCCGCTCGGTCATCCCCAAGTCGGTCAAGCCATCGCGGATCGCCGAAAACTTCGACGTCTTCGATTTCGAACTTTCGCCTGAGCAGGTGAAGGCCATCGACGCGCTCGACACCAATGAACGCGGTGGCCCCGAGCCCGAGGCCGTCACGCTGGAAAAGTATGGTCGCGAGATCCCCGAGGCTTGAAGTCATCAGAGACTAGAAACACACAAGAAGGAGGAACGGATGAAGAAGCGAGAATTGGGCCGCAGTGGCCTCGAAGTGTCAGCTATCGGCCTGGGCTGCATGGGGATGAGTGCTGCGTTCGGCCCCGCGATGGATCGAGGAGAGGCGATCAAGCTGATCCGCTCAGCCGTCGATCGTGGCGAAACCTTCTTCGATACCGCCGAGGTCTATGGTCCCTACGACAATGAGGAGCTGGTTGGCGAGGCTTTGAGGCCGGTTCGGGAGCAGGTCGTCATTGCGACCAAGTTCGGCTTCGACATCGAAGGCGGCCAGGGATTTGCGAGAAAGCCGTTAAGCAAGCCGGAGCATATCCACAAAGTGGTGGAAGGCTCGCTGAAGCGGCTCAAGACTGACTACATCGATCTCTACTACCAGCACCGAGTTGATCCGGACACGCCGATGGAGGATGTGGCTGGCGCCATCAAGGATCTGGTGCAGCAGGGCAAGGTTCGCCACTTCGGCATGTCCGAAGCAGGCGCCCAGTCAATCCGTCGCGCCCACGCGGTCCATCCCGTGACGGCACTGCAGAGTGAGTACTCGCTCTGGTTCCGGGAGCCGGAACGCGAGATCCTGCCATTGCTGGAGGAACTCGGCATCGGTTTTGTGCCGTTCGCACCGCTCGGCAAGGGCTATCTCACCGGTACGGTCGACCCGGAGAAGGACTTCGGCGCCGATGATTTTCGCTCGAAGCAGCCCCGTTTTTCCGCCGAGAACCGGCAGGCCAATCAGGTGTTTGTGGACGTCCTAAAGCAAACCGCTGCGGCCAAGGGCGCGACCCTTGGCCAGGTAGCGCTCGCGTGGCTCCTTGCCCAGAAACCATGGATTGTGCCGATCCCTGGAACGACCAAGCTGCACCGGGTCGAAGAAAACCTGGCAGCAGCCGATCTCGCACTCAATGCCGATGATCTGGAAAGCATCAGGACTGCGCTTGAAGGCGTCGAAATGGCGGGAGATCGATACCCACCCGAGAACAAGGCAATGGCTGGTCGTTAAAACCCGAAAACAAACGTTTAGAACGATCATCCGCACCGCCCCACCGGGCGGTGCAGCGTCCTCTTTCGGGTTCAGAATAGCGTGCATCCAATGGCTGAAATGGTGAAGGGTTTGGGATGCCGTTTGGCGTCGCAAAGCCACCCCATGCAGGAACCCGCGGTCCGCACACGCTGCGCTATGGGTTTTTCGGATTTGGCCCGGTCAAGTGCCGGCCGCAAACTGCGGCATATGGCGTGGCGAGTTTGCCAGGTGGACGTCGTCCGGGCAGCATTTGAGGCTCAGCGACGACGGAGTTGATGAGATTGGCGTGCAGGACGATGGTCGCTGGAGCGCCTGGAACGAACCATCCTGTCGGCCCGCGACGTGGCGGGACCGATTGATCGAGCGGATCATGCCGGGTCATGAAGGGTCTCCCGGACTGGTTGTCTCGCGGTCGGCGGGGCCCGCGGCTGGCACCATGCAGCGAAGGTCTCGATGATCACCATGGTGCCGCCGCAGCAGGGGCAAGGCGGGCGCGGGTCTGGGGCGGTCTCGGGGGCCGGCGGTTCGTCCGACGCCGGCGCCACCCCCAGCATGTCGCGGACCTGAGCGAGGCAGTCTTTGCGGGCGGAGCCGGCGAGCAGGCCGTAGTGCCGGATGCGGTGGAAGCCGCGCGGCAGGACGTGGATCAGGAAGCGGCGGATGAACTCGTCGGCGGCAAGGGTCATGACCCGCTGCCTTTCGGCGCCGGAGCAGCGATAGTTCTTGTAGCGGAAGGTGACCTCATTGCCGTCGAAGGCGATGAGGCGGCTGTTCGAGATGGCGACCCGGTGGGTGTAGCGCGAGAGATAGGCGAGCACCGCCTCAGGCCCGGCAAAGGGCGCTTTGGCATAGACCACCCAGCGTTTTCTTCGGACCGGTGCGAGGTGACGGATGAAGGCCCGACGGTCTCGGAGCCCTGCCATCTGTCCGAAGAAGTCGAGCTTTCCGGCACCATGGAGTTCGAGCAGCCGGGTGAGGAACAATCTTCGGAACAGCGCACCCAGAACCCTGACCGGCAGCAGAAAGGCTGGTCGCGATGAGATCCACCGACCATCCGGTGCGATCCCACCACCGGGCACGATCATGTGGATATGGGGATGGTGGGTCATGGCCGAGCCCCAGGTGTGGAGCACGGCGGTGATGCCGATGCGGGCGCCCAGGTGTTGGATCTGCCGCGATGGTGAGCATCGTCTCGGACGCTGCCTTGAACAGCAGGTCGTAGACCAGAGCCTTGTTGTGGAAGGCAATGTCGGCGATCTCGGTTGGGAGCGTGAAGACGAGGTGGAAGTAGCCCACCGGCAGGAGATTGGCCTGCTGGGCTTGGAGCCAGGCGCGTGCCGCTGCGCCCTGGCACCGGGGACAATGCCGGTTGCGACAGGAGTTGTAGGCGATCCGCCGATGTCCGCAGTCGGAACAGGCTTCGACGTGACCGCCCAGAGCCGCGGTGCGGCAGGTCTCGATCGCCGACATGACCTTGAGTTGAGTAAGGCTCAGATGCCCGGCATGGGCCGCGCGATAGGCAGGGCCGGCGGCACGGAAGATATCGGCGACCTCAATGGTGGCGCGCACTGGCTCAGGCGGGTGGAGGCTTGTCCTCCATCAGGGCCATCAGACGGTCCAAAGGACTGGCGACCGCCTGGATCGTGCGGGTCGAGACCTTGGTGTAAAGTGCGGTCGTCTCGAGCTTGGAATGCCCGAGCAGCACCTGGATGACCCGGATATCGACATCCTGCTCAAGCAGATGGGTGGCAAAGCTGTGCCGCAAGGTATGCGGGCTGACCCGCTTGCGGATGCCGGCGACCTCGGCCGCCTCCTGCACCGCGCGATGCAATTGCCGCGACGAGATCGGATCGGTTGGGGAGCGACCCGGAAACAACCAGCCATGGGGCAGCATCACGCCCCGTTGCTTACCCTCGCGCCACCACAGGCGCAGCAGCTCCAGCAGCTGGGGCGAGAGCATGGCGTTGCGATCCTTGCGCCCTTTGCCCTGTTCGATCCGGATCAGCATGCGGGCGCTGTCGATGTCGTCGACCTTGAGATGGGGTCGGACGACCGTACCAGTCTTGTAGCTGGTCAAATTCCAATAGGCCGATCTCGGTCACCCGCATGCCGCCATGCATGGACACAAGCGGCGCCCAATAGATGTGGTCATCGGCAAAAATGTCTTTGCCCGGCGAGTAACGATGGTGCCGGGAGGCGCTGCCCGTAAAGACCGGGCAGGAGGTGATGGCGGTGATCTCGGTGTCGATGAATGGCGCGCGTCCGCTCGATCGGGTGGCGCGCTTGCTCTCGGACACGACGAGGGACGGGCTGCGATAGTTGAACAGCCGCCGATTGTTGCCGTGATTGACGAGGCGGGTGATGGCCCCGAGATAGTTAGAATTGAGCGTCGCGGCCCTGAGCTTCGGGTAATCCGCCCCCTTTGCCTGTGCCGCACGCGTGAAGGCGACTAGGTCTTTTGGAGTGGGCCGGCCGCGATTGTCCGGGATGTGCTGGACGAAGTCGTGAAGCTGATTCCAGATGGGCAGGGGAATATCGGTGACAGCCAGGGTCTTCACCTCGGGGCAGAGGTTTTCGAACAGGTTCAGGGCACGCTCAATATTGGAGCGATTGTCTGAACCCGTTCCCTTGCCGGCGTTCTTGAAATAGTCCTCAGCCAGAAAGCGCAGCGTGTAGACCACAGGCGCCGGTGATGGCAGGGATGCCTCCACCGACGTCGGTTGAACCATCGGCTTTTCCGGTTCTGATGCCATGCTGACAGCAGGCGCGCGAGGCGGCACGACCGAAGCTGGTTCGGGAGCAGAGGCGCCGAGCGCAGCGAGAACGACATCGAAACGCGACAGATCGATCGGAGCGATTTCGCCACTGCGGCCTGACCGCGACTCCGGTGGCAGCCGATCATAGATCGCCTCGCCTTCAACCGTGGCCCGGTTGAAATGGACCAGTTCCTGGTAGATGCCATCCAAGTTCTCGCCGAGGTCCAGGTCCTGGCGGGCGCGCTTGATGATCTTGGCGCCCACGCTCTCCAGCGCACGGCGCCGGGCCAGGTCGTCCCCGGTCATCGCCTCCGGCCGCAGCATCTGTTCATCGATGAGCCTGTGCGTCAGATGCATCAGCGCATCCTTCAGCTCCATTCGCAGCAACTCTTCGAACACCGCCAGCGCCTCCAGGCCCCTTTTGATCGCCGTCACTCGGTCCTTGGTCCGCAGCGACAAGCGCACAACTTCGCCTTCCACCCGCCCAGCCCAGGCACGGGGGATTCGTTTGCGCACATAATAAACCGCACCGACCTTTTCCACATAGGCGCACTTGGCCGCCATGCTCGTCTCCGACTCCAGAGTCAATGGGCCGGAGAGCGGAACGACACGTGCGTGATGCATGTGTATGATTCCCGAAGATTCTCCGGGAGCCTAAGTCGCTGAAAACAATGAGATTCGAGAAACTGGCGGAGAGAGAGGGATTCGAACCCTCGAGACGGTTCCCCGCCTACACACTTTCCAGGCGTGCGCCTTCGACCACTCGGCCATCTCTCCGCATCGCTTTTTAGCGATCCGCAGGGACCGCCGAACCGTCTGGAAAATCGGTTGCGAGCGAGGCGCAATATACTGATGATCTTCTCGGGCGCAAGGGAGGAGTTTGGCCTTGTCACGATTGTTTTTATCTCTGCGCCTCCGCCTTGTGAGAAGGGCGCCGAACGTGTCAAAAGGTGGTGCTGGCTCAAGGGTATGGATGTAGGCCCGGGCAAGAACAGGATTGGTGCATGCGTTTCGCCTTGAGACTATTGGGCACATGGCTGATAGCCCTGGCCATGGTTTTGCTTGTGATCGACGGAACAAAATCCCTCGCTGCCAATCATTTGCTTTTCGCCGAATTTGGCCAGGTCTGGGCAGGATTGCACTTGAGCTCGCTGGAGGCCGCGCGCAGCTTCCTGAGTAGCCGTTTCTTTGCCGATCTGCTTGATGGCGTTTTAGATGCAATTCTCACCTATCCCGCCTTTGCGGTGGTGGGTATCCCTGGAATTGTGCTGGCTCTGATGGGCCGGCGCCCCCGCCGCGAACGGTTTTTGCGTCAAAGCGAGATCTGACCCCTGTCTAAAACGGGGCCGGCACCCCATATTATGGCGCGAAAGGAGACAGATATGTTCTTCCGCACCAAGCCGGCCACCATTCCAAGCGCAACCGAGGCCCTGCCGGGCCGCGCCGAGGAATTGAGCGTGGCCTCAAACCATTTCGTCAATGGCGCCGCCCTCAAGGGCCCTTACCCCGAAGGCGCCGAGACCATTTATTTCGGTCTTGGCTGTTTCTGGGGCGCAGAGCGCCTGTTCTGGCAATTGCCCGGCGTGTTCGTGACCGCCGTGGGCTATCAGGGCGGGCATACGCCAAACCCGACCTATGAAGAAACCTGCTCGGGCCTGACCGGGCACACCGAGAGCGTCAAGGTCGTCTATGACCCAGCGCAGGTTTCCCTCGACACATTGCTCAAGACCTTCTGGGAAGAGCATGACCCCACACAGGGCATGCGCCAGGGCAATGATGTCGGCACCCAATATCGCTCGGCCATCTATACGACGACGCCGGAACAGGCCGACATCGTAGCGGCCAGCCGCGCCGCCTATCAGGACGCCCTGCGCCAGCGGGGATTTGGGGATATCACCACCGAGATCGGGCAAGCCGGTCCGTTCTATTATGCCGAGACCTACCACCAGCAATATCTGGCCAAGAACCCGAACGGCTATTGCGGGCTCAATGGCACCGGGGTGTCCTGCCCGATCGGGCTCGGCGTCGTGGCGCAATAGTCCTTGTCTCGAACGGTCCGCTACGCGGGCCGTTTTTTTGTTTGAGTGCCGTTCATGTCCCCCGACTTCCCTGACATCATGCGTCGCGCGCCCTTTGAGGCGTTCGTGCTCGGCCTGCCCGCCACGACCCTCGTGCGGCAGTGGCGCGATGATTCGGTCGCCAAGATCGGGGGACGCATCTTTGCGCTGCTCGACAAGGACCCCGGCGAATCTGGCTCAAGGTTTCGGACATGTCCTATCCGCTCCTGCTCGAATTGGATGGCATTCGCCCTGCGCCCTATTTTGCCCGCGCCGGCTGGGTGGCGCTCTCGGCCGAAAGCCCGCTCACCGAGGACGAGATCAAGGCCTATCTCACCCGCGCCCACGGTCTGGTCGCGGCGCGGTTGACCAGAAAGACGCAGCGCGCGCTCGGGCTTGAAACTCTTGTACGCGCAGCGGCGTTCTAGCCAGAAGGCCAAGGGCAAGATGCTATTGCGAATGATTTGCAACTGCACTATCTTCCAGTCAGTGAAGACCTGGAGGATCGATATGCACTCTCGACTAAAGCTTGCCCTGCTCCTGTTTGCCGCGCTGGCGCTTGTCCAGCCCGTGGCTGCACAGGATCGCGTCAAGGCGGTGACAAGCTTCACCATTCTGGCCGACATGGCGGCCAATGTTGCTGGCGACGTCGCCGATGTGGTGTCGATCACCAAGCCGGGTGCAGAAATCCACAATTACCAGCCGACGCCGGGCGATCTGGTCGGCGCCCAGGATGCCGATCTCATCCTGTCGAACGGGCTCAATCTTGAGCAATGGTTCACCCAGTTCCTCGACAATCTCCCCGCCGTGCCGAGCTTTGTGCTGGCCGATGGGATCGAGCCGATCGGCATTGGCGAGGGGCCCTATGAGGGCAAGCCCAATCCCCATGCCTGGATGTCGCCGACGGACGCGCTGGTTTACGTCGACAATATCCGTGCCGCCTTTGCCGAGGTCGACCCGGCCAATGCCGCGATCTATGCCGCCAATGCAGCGGCCTATTCGGAAAAGATTACCGCCACCGTGGCCCCGATGCGCGATGCGCTGGCCGCCATTCCGGAAGAAAAGCGCTGGCTCGTGACTTCGGAAGGGGCATTTTCCTATCTGGCGCGCGATCTCGGCCTGAAAGAGCTCTATCTCTGGCCAATCAATGCCGACCAGCAGGGCACGCCGCGCCAGGTGCGCAATGTCATCGACGCGGTCCGCGAGCACGACATTCCGGTGATTTTCTCGGAAAGCACGATTTCTTCGCGCCCGGCCGAGCAGGTGGCGCGCGAAACTGGCATTGCCTATGGCGGCGTGCTCTATGTGGATTCGCTGTCCGAGGCTGATGGCCCCGTGCCCACCTATCTCGACCTGCTTGAGGTCACCACTTCAACCATCGCCAACGGTCTCAGCCAATGAGTTCGACCCCCGGCATCGCCGTCAATGACATTACCGTCGCCTATCGCAACGGAACCACCGCGCTCAAGCATGCCAGCTTCACCAGCCCGCGTGGGTCGATCACGGCGCTGGTGGGGGTGAACGGGGCCGGCAAATCCACCATCTTCAAGGCGATCATGGGTTTTGTGCCCGTGGTCTCCGGCTCCATCAGCATTCTCGGCCAGGACGGGCAGAAGGCGCAGCGCAACAATCTCGTCGCCTATGTGCCCCAGGCCGAGGAGGTGGACTGGAATTTCCCGGTCCTCGTCGAGGACGTGGTGATGATGGGCCGGTTCGGCCACATGAATTTCCTGCGCATTCCCCGGTCGGTCGATCGGGACAAAGTGGCCGCTGCGCTGGCTCGCGTCGATATGAGCGACTATGCCAAACGCCAGATCGGCGAGCTTTCGGGCGGGCAGAAAAAGCGCGTCTTCCTCGCCCGGGCGCTGGCGCAGGAAGGGGAGGTGATCCTCCTCGACGAGCCCTTCACCGGCGTCGACGTGAAGACGGAAGACTCCATCATTGCCCTGCTGCGCGCCCTGCGCGACGAGGGCAAGGTGATCCTCGTTTCGACCCATAATCTCGGCTCCGTGCCCGAATTCTGCGACCGCACCGTTCTGGTCAAGGGCACGGTGCTGGCCTATGGCCCCACCCCGGAAGTCTTCACCCGCGACCGTCTCGAAGAAGCCTTTGGGGGCGTGCTGCGCCATTTCGTGCTCGGCGGGGCAGGGCTCCATGATGATGACGATCCGCGGCGCCTCTCAGTCCTCACAGATGATGAGCGGCCGCTCGTGCTTTATGGCGAGAACGGCAAGATGACCCACCAGCAGTCGAGCGGCGACAAATGATCGAGACCCTGCTCGAGCCTTTTTCCTACCATTACATGGTCAATGCCATGTGGGTCTCGGCCTTGGTCGGGGGCATCTGCGCCTTCCTCTCGGCCTATCTCATGCTCAAGGGCTGGTCGCTGATCGGCGATGCGCTCTCCCATTCCATCGTGCCCGGCGTGGCCGGCGCCTATATGCTGGGCCTGCCGTTCTCGCTCGGCGCCTTCTTCTCCGGCGGGCTCGCGGCAGGGGCCATGCTGTTTTTGTCCCAGCGCACCAAGCTGCGCGAAGACGCCGTGATCGGGCTGATCTTTTCGAGTTTTTTCGGGCTCGGCCTCTTCATGGTGTCGCTCTCGCCGACGCCCATCGACATCCAGACCATCGTGCTGGGCAATATTCTTGCGATTACCCCCGAGGATACGCTGCAGCTGGTGATCATTTCCGGGGTGACGCTGGCGGTCATGCTGGTGATCTGGAAGGATCTGATGGTCACCTTTTTCGACGAGAGCCACGCCCGCTCCATTGGCATCAAGACCGATCTGCTGAAACTGATCTTTTTTGCGCTGCTGAGTGCGGCAACTGTGGCTGCCATGCAGACGGTCGGTGCCTTCCTCGTCATCGCCATGGTCGTCACTCCCGGCGCGACGGCCTATCTCCTCGCCGATCGATTCTCCAGGCTCATCCTCATCGCCATTGCCGTGGGTGTCCTCTCGAGTTTCCTGGGCGCCTATCTCAGCTATTTTCTCGATGGCGCGACGGGCGGCGTCATCGTGGTGCTGCAGACCTGCGTCTTCCTCACCGCATTCTTCATTGCCCCCAAGCACGGCATGCTGGCGGCGCGGCGCCGCGTCGCGTGGGAGAATGCGCAATGACCCCTGATATCCCCTGGTACGAACTGGCCCTCTGGCCATTCCAGTTTCCCTTCATGGTCCAGGCCATGGTCATCGCCGTGCTGGTCGCGGTGCCGACGGCGCTACTCTCCTGCTTTCTGGTCCTGAAAGGCTGGTCGCTGATGGGCGACGCCATTTCCCACGCCGTCCTGCCGGGCGTGGTTCTGGCCTATCTCGTCGGCCTGCCGCTCGGCGTCGGCGCCTTCATCGCCGGCATGGTGTGTGCGCTCAGCGTGGGATTTTTGAAGGAGCACAGCCGCATCAAGGAAGATTCGGTGATGGGCGTGGTGTTTTCCGGGCTGTTCGGGCTCGGGATCGTGCTCTTTGCCGCCATCCGCACCGATATCCATCTCGACCACATCCTGTTCGGCAATATTTTGGGCGTGGGCACGGCCGATCTCATCCAGACCGGCGTCATTGCGCTGGTGGTCACAGCCGTGCTCGCCGCCAAATGGCGCGACCTCATGCTGTTCATCTTTGATCCGCAGCAGGCCGGCGCCATCGGCCTTTCTGTGCGGCTCCTGCACTATGGCCTCCTCGCCATGATCGCCCTCACCATCGTGGGCGCCTTGCAGGCGGTTGGCATCGTGCTGGTCATTGCCCTGCTGATCGCGCCGGGCGCCATTGCCTTCCTTCTCACCCGCCGTTTCGGGGTGATGCTGTGGCTGGGCGTCGCCATCTCGGTCGGCTGCAGTCTGCTTGGCGTCTATATCAGCTTTTTCATCGATAGCGCCCCGGCGCCCACCATCGTGCTGCTGATGAGCGCCTGCTTTATCGTCTCCCTCGTCCTCACCAGCCGCCGCACCACGGCGGTGGTATGATGTCATAATTGGGCCATCGGGCGGGTCATGTCCGCCCGGGCTCTTCGCCTAATCGGCCTTGTTGCGTTCGCGCGAGGCTTCGGCCTGTGCCCGCTTGGCGGCCTTGCGCTCGGCGGCAATGCGCGCCGCCTCATCGCCGAGATGCGCCACGCCCTTCTTCCGGCCCAGCTCCATCTGCTTTTGCCGCTCGGCGGCGGCGGCATGCTTGTCGGTCTCGCCCACGCAATGGGGGCAGCTGACGCCTTCGGCATAGTCGGGGCTGGCGCGGTCAGCCGGCGTCAGCGGATGGCGGCAGGCGCGGCAGAGCGTGGCCGAGCCCAGTTCGAGCCCGTGGCCCACGGAAACGCGCTCGTCGAACACGAAGCATTCGCCATTGAACCGGCTCTCTTCGGCCGGAACGGTCTCGAGATACTTCAGAATGCCGCCCTTGAGGTGGAACACCTCCTCAAAGCCCTGGCTGAGCAGATAGGACGAAGCCTTCTCGCAGCGAATGCCGCCCGTGCAGAACATGGCGACTTTCTTGTCACGCTGGGGATCAAGGTTCTGCGCAACATAATCCTTGAACTCGACAAAGCTCTGCGTCGCCGGATCGATGGCGCGCTGGAAGGTGCCGAGCCCAACCTCGTAATCATTGCGGGTATCGACCAGCACCACGTCATTGCGCTCGATCAGGGCGTTCCAGTCCTCGGGCTCGACATAGGTGCCGACCTGCTTGCTCGGATTGGCCTCGGGGGCGCGCAGGGTGACGATCTCGGGCTTGAGGCGCACCTTCATGCGCAGGAAAGGCGCGGTCTCGGCGAAGGAATATTTGACCTCGGCGCCGACCAGCCGGTCATCGAATGGGCCGGTGACAAAGAGATAGTCCGCCAGCGCGTCGATCGCCTCGGGGCTGCCCGCGACAGTGCCATTGATGCCCTCGGGCGCCAGGATCAGCGTGCCCTTGATATCCCGGCCGCAGCAGAATTCTGCGAGCGGAGATTTCAGTGCTTCGGCGTCCGGCAATTGGGCGAATTTGTAGATCGCCATCACCTTGTATGGATGATTGTGCTGGGGCAGAGTGGGGGCCATCTTGGCGTCGATCCTTGTCATCGCGCCGCTCATAGCATTGCCGGCACCCGGCGTCACGGGGCCAGGAAAGCAAGACATCGGGAGTTGAGAAATGACTTATCGGGCGGATAACGCACGCTATGACAGCATGGTCTATCGCCGTGCCGGGAAATCAGGCCTGAAACTGCCCGCGATCAGCCTGGGGCTGTGGCAGAATTTTGGGGGCACGCGGGACTATCCCTCGGCCATGGAAATTCTCGGCTACGCCTTCGACAAGGGCATTACCCATTTCGATCTCGCCAATAATTACGGTCCTCCGGCTGGTTCCTCCGAAGAATTGTTCGGGCAGGTCATGGCCCGCGACTTCCGCCCCTATCGCGACGAGATGATCATCTCGACCAAGGCGGGCTATAATATGTGGCCGGGGCCCTATGGCGAATGGGGAAGCCGCAAATACGTGCTCGCCAGCCTCGACCAGAGCCTCAAGCGCCTGGGGCTCGACTATGTCGATATCTTCTATTCCCACCGCTTCGATCCCGACACCCCGCTCGAGGAAACCATGGGCGCGCTCGCTCATGCGGTGAACTCGGGCAAGGCGCTCTATGTGGGGATCTCTTCCTACCCGGAAGCCCAGACCCGCGAGGCCCATCGCATTCTCAAGGAAATGGGCGTTGCCACGACGCTCCATCAGCCCAGCTATTCCGTGCTCAATCGCTGGATCGAGGACGATCACACCATCGACGCCTGCGGTGAACTGGGGATCGGCATGATTGCCTTTTCGCCGCTGGCGCAGGGCGTGCTGTCGGGCAAATACAACAAGGGCAAGGTAGAGGGCACGCGTGGCGAAAATCCGCAAGGTTCGCTGCGTGCGAGCCATATCGAGCCACGGGTTCTGGCGGCCGTCGATCGCCTCGGGGAAATTGCTGCTTCGCGCGGGCAGTCGATGGTCCAGCTTGCCCTGGCCTGGGTGCTGCGGCGCCCCGAAATGACCTCGGCGCTGATCGGCGTGCGCACGCTCGACCAGCTCAAGGACAATCTCGGAGCGCTCGACAATCTCGATTTTACGCCCGAGGAGATCGCGGCCATCGATGAAGCCACCAAGGACGGGCTGATGGAACTGCAGCCGCGTCCACAGGGCTGGCTGCGCTAGACCAGCATCGAAGATTGCGCCCCAATGGCCGCCACCGATGCGGAGGCCATGGCAAAGCTGATCGAATGCATGCCGCTGACGAGATCGCCAGCGGCATAAATCCCGGGCCGGGAAGTGGTGCCGCGCTCGTCCACCGCCAGCATGATGCCGGTCGGCGTCTCTTTGGTCTCGAGCCCAAGCTGGGTATGAATATCGGCGGAGGGCCGGTTGCGCGGATGGGCGTAGAGCGCGTCGAGCTCGACATGTGTGCCGTCCTCAAGTCTCACGCTGCGCAGCCATCCGTCGACGTGATCGATGGCGGCCAGCTTTGCGCCATAGATCTCTATCCCGCGCTTTTCGAGCTTGCTGCGCTCTTCATCGATGAGACTGTGACCATTGAGAAAGAGCGAAATTTTGTCGGTCCAGTCTCCATATAGAGACGTGGCATGGAGCGACATGGGCGAGGAATAGACCAGCCCCCAGCGTTTTCCGGCCACTTCATAGCCATGACAGAACGGGCAGTGGATCACCGATTTGCCCCAGCTCTCGGCAAAGCCGGGGATGGCGGGGAATTCATCGACAATGCCATAGCTGAGAATGACCCGGCGGCCTTCGATGATGTCACCGAGATCCGTTTCGACGCGGAAGGCGTCGGGCTCGCCCGAGACTTTTTCAGCCCGCGCCGAAACGAGTTTGACGGTCGGGTAGGCCGCAACCTGCTCGCGTGCTTTCTCCAGCAATACGCCCGGCGGCGTGCCGTCATGCCCCAGCAGATTATGCGCGGCCTCGGCATAGCGGTTCCGGTTGAGCCCGGTGTCGAGCACGGTCACATTTCGGCGGGCGCGCCCCAGCTGCATGGCGGCGGCCAGCCCGGCAAAGCTGCCTCCGATGATAACGACATCCTGCATGGCAAATCCTTTCAAAGGGCGGAATGGCCGCTCGTCCGACGGCCGTTCCGTATTATGTAACAACAAATGTTACTTGAAAGGATCTCTGTCAAGGTTCCGTCTGTCAGCCTTGCTGCGCAGCCAGCCAGTCCGCGTTGGGTTCAATCGGGGTGATGATGTCGATGAGGATGCCATTGGGATCGGCGACGATCATATGGCGCTGCCCGAAGACTTCATCGCGCAGGGGCTGGGCAATGCGCACGCCCGCCGCTTCCAGCCGGGCGGCGTCCGCAGCCGCATCCTCCACCTCAAAGGACAGGATGACGCCCCTGGTGGGTTCGCGCCCTTCGGGCGGGATGGAGTCATGATCATAGGCGATGACGGCGAGTTCGTGCCCGGCCGCCGATGGCCCGCGCAATTGCACATACCAGTCGCTCTCGAACACAGGGGTGAAGCCGAAATGGTCGCGGTAGAATTTTGACGTCGCCGCCACGTTGCGGACCTGGATCAGCGGGTAAAGACTGGTGAATTGCATTTTGTCCTCCTTGCGTAAGCCTGAAGTTAAATACAGACTGCATGTATCAATCTGGGTAACATACAGGCTGTATGTATGCAAGACGTGAAGCGCACGCAGGAAGATCGACGCGCCGCAACCCGCGAGGCGTTGCTCGACGCGGCCCGAGGCCTCTTTGCCGAAAAGGGGTTTGCCGCGACCTCTACCCCCGAGATCGTCGCCGCCGCCGGGGTGACGCGCGGCGCGCTCTATCACCATTTTGCCGACAAACAGGCGCTGTTCGCGGCGGTGGTGGAGCGCGAGCATGGCGAGGTGGCTTCAGCCATCGGCACGGCTACGGACGGGGCAGGGGCCCCCGCCGACACCATTGACGGGCTGGTCGCCGGCGGAAACGCCTATCTCTCGGCCATGCAGGAGCCGGGCCGCCGGCAGATCATGCTGGTCGATGCGCCCGCCGTGCTGGGCCGCGCGGCGGTGGACGCCATCGATGCCCGCCATGGCCTTCGCAGCCTGATTGAAGGCGTGCAATGCGCGCTCGATGACGCCACCATCGCTCCGGTCCCCGGCGTGCCGCTGGCCCATCTGCTCTCGGCCATCTTTGATCGCGCGGCGCAGGCCCCGGCCGACGAACTCGACGCCTATCGGGTCGCCGTCGAGACGCTGCTGCGCGGGCTCAGGCGCGCGCCTCCAGCGCCGTGATCCGTTCGGTCAGCGCCTGCACCGCCGCAATCAGCGGCGCAATGAACTGGTCATAGCGCAGCCCCTGCGGGCTTTCGGGATCATCGGGATCGGCCAGAACAAGCCCGCCAAAGCCGCTGACGCCAGCGCTGGCGAGCGCGTCGGCGACCTCCTGGGCCAGAAGGCCATAGTGCACGCCGCCTTCGCCACTCTTCCACGCAAAGCGGACAGGATTGAGCGAACAGACAAAGTCGAGGCCGAGATCGGTCGGCACAATATCGGTCTTTTCCCGCCTGTCCGAGGTTTGGATGGTTCCGGTGGCAGACCAGACCGCCGACCAGCGCGCCGTGCCGCTGCCAAGACTCTGGCTGTTGTCACTCGCTGGCCGCAGGCCACCCGCAAATGTCACCAATGCCGTCGTTGCATCAATGGTGATGGCATTGCTCCAGCTCACGCCGTCCGCGCTGACCTTTATCCGCCAGGAAGTGTCGCCCATCAGCCCCATTTCGGCGTGGCCGGTCCAATTGCTCTGGAAGAGGAGGCTCGCCGTATAGTCTGCGTCGGCCTTGTTGATCTTGAGCTGATGCCCGCCGCCATCATGGCTGAAAAGGCTCGCGTCACTGGCGAGTGAAAGCCGGTTCGTGCCATGAGCCGAGGCGTTCACCCCCAGTTGCGGCAGGCCATCCCCAATCGCCGCGACGGCAACCCAGGCGCTGCCCGAGAGGATTTTCAGCGCCCCACTCTCCCGGTCGAACACCTGCCAGCCCGGGGCCGGGTCGTAAAAGCGCCAGGCGCCGGCCTGGTACGCGGCGATCTCCCCGCCATGGCCAGACCATGCGCCGCTCGCCAGGGTCGGCACGATATAGGCCGCGCCGGGCAGGGGGCTCATCGGCGGGCTCGTGATCCCGGCGTCCTCGACGACAGGCTGCACCAGCATGTCGAGACGCTCCAGCGCCTCATTACGGGTGATGAATTTGAGCGCCTGCCCGGAAACAATAAAGGGCAGCTCGAGGCGGGCAGTCTGGTCCATTCTCATCTCCTTGCGGTGGAGATCAGTGTGGCGCCAGCCGGTCCGCCGGGGAAAAACGGGTTAACTCGGGAACAAACCCCTAGAAATCAGAGGTGAGCCCTTTGATTTCCCAGTCGCCATAGCGGCCCGGCTCCAGCCCGCCGCGACCGCCCTTTTCCTTGGGCGCCATGGCTGTGGCGGCGTCGATGGCGAGGCGCCGGGCCTCGGCCTCTGCCAGCGCCCGCTGGGCGGCAGGGGTGAGAATACGGGGCGGCGGGACCTCTTCGCCGTCATCTGTCTTGGGGATTTCGCTTTCGGACATGGCCATTCTCGGATTTGGATGCTGAGGGGGATTGCGCGGAACCATTTGGGTTCCAACATAATTGCCCAAGTTATCCAACCCAAGGGGTCGAGATGTTCAATACGTTCCGCACTTTCGTGCTTCTCGCCGCCATGACCGCCCTGTTCATGGTGGTGGGCTATTTCCTTGGCGGCACGGGCGGGATGATGATGGCGCTGGTGTTTGCCGCCGGCACCAATCTTTTTGCCTTCTGGAATTCCGACAAGATGGTGCTGCGCATGCAGAACGCCGTGCCGGTCGAGCGCAGCCGCGTGCCCGAGCTCTACGACATGGTCGATACGCTCTCGCGTCGCGCCGGCATTCCGACCCCGGCCGTTTATGTCATCCAGTCCGATCAGCCCAATGCCTTCGCCACCGGTCGCGACCCCAATAATGCGGCGGTGGCCGTGTCCACGGGCCTCCTGCGCACGCTCGATACCCGCGAAGTCGCCGGTGTCGTGGCCCATGAGCTGGCCCATATCAAGAGCCGCGATACTCTCACCATGACCGTTACGGCGACGTTGGCCGGTGCCATTTCGGCGCTGGCCCAGTTCGGCCTGTTCTTTGGTGGCGGCAATAATCGCGACAATCCGCTGGGCGGTATTGGCGCGCTGCTGATGGTGTTCCTCGCCCCGCTCGCGGCCATGATCGTGCAGATGGCGGTCAGCCGTACGCGTGAATATGAGGCCGACAAGCTGGGCGCCGAGATCGCCAACGACCCGATTGGCCTCGCCTCCGCGCTCAACAAGATCGCCACCTATGCCAAGCGCGAAGTCAATATCGGGGCCGAGCGCAATCCGGCCATGGCCCATATGTACATCATCAATCCGCTCTCCGGCGCGCGCATGGACAACCTCTTTTCCACCCATCCCGACACCGGCAACCGTATCGAGGCGCTGCGCAGGCTTGCAGCCGAGATGCAGCTGAACGATAAGGGACAAAGACCCGCGCCCCGTCCCGCTCCCGCTTCCAGCGGCCGTGACATTGGTGGTGGCTGGCGGGTGCCGACCGCCGGCCGCACCGAAGATGACGGTGGCACGCGCGGTCCCTGGGGTTGATGCGCGACGCGCCTGGCGTGTCGCAACACAAGGCGAACAGCGTGAAGTTTAAACCTGATCCTGCGGGGCTCAAGCTCCGCCTCGTCGCTGCCCAACGGCTTCGCGCCGTTCTGGGCGGCGAGCATTTTTCTCCCCTGGGAGAAAAAGACCTCGCCGATGGGCGCGACCGGGGCCTCGCCAATCGGCTGGTGACCACGGCCCTCGTGCGTCAGGGCCAGATCAACATCATGCTCGCCGAATTGCTCGACAAGGGCATGCCGCCGCGCTCGGGCTCGTTCGAAGCTGTGTTGCGCCTGTCGCTGGCCCAGCTGGTCTATCTCCCCGATATCGGCGCCCACAGCGCGCTCTTTCTGGCCGTCGAGGCGGTGAAGAAAGATCCCAAGGCTCGCCATCTCGCTGGCCTGATGAACGCCGTGCTGCGCCGCGCCCAGTCCAATTCGGCCCGCTACGGGCTGATGGACGAGGCTGATCTCATTCCCGAACATTTCCGCACCATCTGGGCAGAGGCCTATGGGGCCGATGCGCTGACGGCGTTCTCCGATGCGCTGATTGCCGGTGCGCCGCTTGACCTCACGCTCAAGGACGAAGATTCCGCGCTGATCGAAGCGCTGGGCGCCGAAAAGCTCATCCACGACAGCGTGCGCATCGCTTTCCGTGACCGTCCTGTCGATGCCTTGCCCGCCTATGACGAGGGGCGCTGGTGGGTTCAGGATGCTGCCTCTGCTCTGCCGGCGCGGCTCCTCCGCGTGCCCGAGGGGAGCGCCGTGCTCGACCTCTGTGCCGCGCCCGGCGGCAAGACCGCCCAGCTGGTCAAGGCCGGCTACAAGGTCACTGCGCTCGACAATGACGCGCACCGCCTCGAGCGGCTCAAGACCAATATGGACCGCCTCGGCTATACGCCCGAAATCGTCCTTGCCGATGCGGCCACCTATGCGGCTCCGGCGCCCTTCGCCGGTATCCTGCTCGATGCGCCCTGTTCGGCAACCGGCACCTTCCGCCGCCACCCTGAAGTGCTGTGGCACCGGCAGGCCAGCGACATCGCCGGCCGCGCCCGGCTCCAGCAGTCCTTGATCGCCAATGCGCGGCGCGCGCTCGCGCCCGGCGGCACGCTCATCTATTGCGTCTGCTCGCTCGAACCGCAGGAAGGCGAGGATCAGGTCGATTGGATCCTCAAGACCTTCTCCGATCTGACGCTCGACCCCGTCGAGGCGGCAGAACTCCCGGGGCTCGAACAGGCGATTACACCGAGCGGACTTGTCCGCACCCATCCGGCGATGTCGCCGCGCAACCTCGACGGCGGCATGGACGGCTTCTTCGTCGCGCGCTTCCGTCGTGCAGCGTGACGAACCGGAGTTTCCCCGGTTAAAAAAGTGTTACTGGCTTGGTCGTGTCTTTCGTTCTGTCCAAATCAGGGTGAATTCTCTAGACCGCTCGCATCAGGCGGGCGGTCGAACAGCCGCAAGGGTTTATTGGACGTGGTGAGTAACAGCGGCAGCGCCAATCCTGCTGGCGTTTGCCTCAGGCGCAGAGCATATCGATGAGCGGTCAGCGCCTCTTTGCTGCACGCCGTCTTCTGGTGCGCACTGCCGATCGGCTGATGACGACCCCGTTGACGCGCTGGACCTGGCAGGGCCTGGCCGAGCTCGCCTACAAGGGCGATCTCCCGGATTTCCGTCCCGCCGACCGCGACGCCGTGCGCGAAATGATGACGGGCCGCTATCTGCTCGCCTCAAAACTCGTCGAGACCGGCGGCGCCTCGCCCTTTGGCGTCGATGTCGATCACCCCGAATGGTGGAACAATCTTCAGGGCTTTTCCTGGCTGCGGCATTTCCGGGACGTGCGCGACCCCGGCGAGAGGCTGTTTGCCCGCACTCTGGTGCTCGACTGGATCGGCCGCGAAGGAAAATTCGATCCCGAAAGCTGGTCGCTGACCCTCACCGCCCAGCGCGTGCTCAACTGGCTGCGCCATCTCACCCTGCTGCTCGATGGCGCGACGCCCGAGCAGGCCAGGACCATCCAGCGCAGCCTCGGCACGCAGGTCCAGAGCCTGCGCGTCCGCGCGCCCATGGCCACCGAGCCCACCGAGGCGCTGTTTGCCGCCATGGGCCTGCTCGGCGCCGAGCTTTGCGAGCCGCAGGACAGCAGCAATGTCGAGCTGCGCCTTGCCAAGCTCGACGCGCTGCTGGCCAGCCAGCTTGACCCTGAAGGCCTCCACAAATCGCGCAATCCACGCGTGCAGCTGACACTGCTGGTTGAACTGTCGAGCCTTCGCCGCGCCGCTGCCAATCATTCGAGCCCCACCCATTCGGCCCTGTCGGACCGCATTGATCGCATGCACGAAGCGCTCGATGCCCTAACCCTCTCGAGTGGCGAGCCCGTTTATTTCAATGGCTGCGGTCAGGTACCCCACGATGTGCTGGTCGCCGTCCAGGCCAATGGCCCAAGCGTGCCGCCGCGCTCGCGCCTGCTCGGCGGCTACGGCATCCTGCGCAGTGGCCAGGCCGTGGTTGTAGCCGATTCCGGCACGCGCCCGCCACCGGGCTTTGATGGCGAGGCCCATGCCGGCCATCTGGCCTTTGAATTTTCCCATCGTAGCGAGCTGATCCTGGGCTCCTGCGGCCCGGCGCCGCTCGACATGCCCGAGACGCGCGATCTCTTCCGCCAGTCCATCGCCCATTCCTCGCCCACCATCGATGGCGAAGATGCAGCGCCGGTCAGCGGCAAGGGCTCCGGCGTGCGGGTCGACCTGCCGCCGATGCAGCTCGATGGGGCCGAACATTCCCTTCACCTGCGCACGGCCGGCTATGCGCCGCGCTTCGGCGTCGAAATCGAGCGCCGCCTGACCCTGATCGGTGATGGCATGACGCTGGTGGGCCAGGATCGTCTGGTTGGTCAGGGGGCAACCGGCGGGCGTCTCGCCATCCGCTTCCACCTTGCGCCGGGCATTGCCGTCCATGCGCCGGTGGGCGAGGGCATGCGCCGCTTGACCCTTCCCAATGGCGAAGTCTGGAGCTTCCTCTGGGAGGGCGGCGAGCTGCACGAGGACGACAGCGTGCGTCAGTCCGCCTATCTCGGTTTCCACCGGACCACCCAGCTGGTGCTCGAGGCCGATGTGGTTCCCGGCTTTGAAATCGGCTGGATTCTCACCCGCGAACAGTAAACTGGGGCCTTTGCCTTGGTTTCGGCCCGGCTTCGTGATAGCGGAGCCGGCAAATCCTCCATTCTCAATCACGGCGAGATCATTCCATGGGCAAGACGGTGAAAGTCGGGCGGGCACTGCTTTCTGTTTTCGACAAATCAGGCATGGCGGAGTTTGCCCGCGGGCTGTCCGAAGCCGGCGTGGAGCTGGTCTCGACCGGCGGCACCCACAAGCTGATCAAGGAAACCGGCCTGCCGGTGCGCGAAATCTCCGACCTCACCGGTTTCCCGGAAATGATGGACGGCCGCGTCAAGACCCTCCACCCCAAGGTGCATGGCGGCCTCCTCTCGGTGCGCGACAATCCCGAGCACAAGGCATCCATGGATGAGCACGAGATCGGCGCCATCGATCTCGTCGCGGTCAATCTCTATCCGTTCGAAAAGACCGTTGCTTCCGGCGCGTCCTATGATGAGATCATCGAGAACATCGACATTGGCGGCCCGGCCATGGTCCGCTCCGCCGCCAAGAACCACGCCTATGTCACCGTCGTCGTCGACCCAGCCGACTACCCTGCGATCATCGAAGCCATCAAGAACGGCGGCATTCCCTTCGAGCTGCGCCAGAAGCTCGCCGCCAAGGCCTATGCCCGCACCGCCGCCTATGACAGCGCCATCTCGAGCTGGTTTGCCCGCGAGATCGACTTTCAGGATGTCACCTATCGCAGCTTTGCCGGCACGCTGAGCGAAGTCATGCGCTATGGCGAAAACCCGCATCAGTGGGCTGCCTTCTACAAGACCGGCGAGAACCGCCCGGGCGTGGCCACCGCCACCCAGACCCAGGGCAAGACGCTCTCCTACAACAATATCAACGACACCGACGCCGCCTTCGAGCTCGTCTCCGAGTTCGATCCGGCCGAAACCGCTGCCGTCGCCATCATCAAGCACGCCAATCCCTGCGGCGTTGCCGTTGGCGCGACGCTGCTCGACGCCTACACGAAGGCCCTGCGCACCGATCCGGTCTCGGCCTTTGGCGGCATTGTCGCCCTCAACCGCGAGATCGACGCCGAAACGGCAACCGAGATCGTCAAGGTCTTTACGGAAGTGATCGTGGCCCCCTCCGCGACCCAGGAAGCCCAGGACATCATCGCCGCCAAGAAGAACCTGCGGCTTCTGCTCACCGGCGGTCTGGCCGACCCGAAGGCCGATGGCCTACTGGTCAAGTCGGTCTCCGGTGGCCTCTTGGTCCAGGGCCGCGACAACCGCAATGTCGATGATTGCGAACTGAAAGTCGTCACCAAGCGCCAGCCGACCGAAGCGGAACTGGCTGACCTCAAGCTCGCGGCCAAAGTCGCAAAGCACGTCAAATCCAACGCCATCATCTACGTCAAGGACGGCGCCACCGCCGGTATTGGCGCTGGCCAGATGAGCCGCGTGGATTCTGCCCGCGTCGCCCATCGCAAGTCGATCGACGCCGCCGAAGCTGCTGGCATCGAAGGCGCGCTGACCATCGGTTCGGTCGTCGCCTCCGACGCCTTCTTCCCCTTCGCCGATGGCCTTGAAGCCCTCGTCGCCGCCGGCGCCACCGCCGTGATCCAGCCCGGCGGCTCCATGCGCGACGACGAAGTCATCGCCGCCGCTGACGCCGCCGGCATCGCCATGGTTCTTACAGGCATGCGTCACTTCCGGCACTAAGAGGGCTTGGGGGGAATACCCCCACCCAACCTCCCCCTGATAGGGGGAGGGGCTTGTCAGTGGCTCACCAGCCCCGCGACATGCACGATCTATCCCTCCCCCTATCAGGGGGAGGCTAGGAGGGGGTAACCTCAGGGCCACGCCCTAACCTCCCCGCTCCCGCAAAAAACCTCCCGCATCCCGATCTCCCCGGTAAGACCTTCTTGACCCGCCTCTGGCATGATGACCGCTCATGCTGGGGGCCCTATGCGACTTGCCTTTCCGACCGATTTGACGGCGCTGCTGTCCACCGGCCTCCTGCGGTCGGTGGGCTCGCTTGGCATCAAGGTCGCGACAGCCGGTCTCACCTACCTCACCTATGTGGTGCTCGCCCGCACCATGAACCCCGAGCAATACGGCTATTTCGCCTTCGGGCTGGCGCTGGCGACCGTGCTCGCCATCGCGGCCGGCATGGGCCAGTCGACCGCCATATTGCGCCTCTGGCCCCAATTGCGCGGGCAGGGGGAAAAGGCGGAGGCAGCGGCCGGCCTTGCGTCCGGTTCTGCCATCACAATTCTCGCCAGCCTTGCCATCGGCGAGCTGCTCTGCCTCTTTGCCCTCACCATCCAGCCGCTCGTGGCCCCCGGCCAGCCGGTGATCCATTTCCTCGGCGCGGCGCTGCTCATCCTGCCCATGGCGCTGTCCGAATATAATTCCTCGGCCCTGCGTGCCCAGGGCTCGCTCTGGACGGCGCTCTTGCCGCGCGACATTTACTGGCGCCTCGCCCTGCCGCTGATCGTGCTTGGGCTCTACGCGCTCGGCGTCATTCTCAGCGGACCGGATGCGCTGACCCTTTCGGCCGTCATTCTTCTCGCCATGCTGGGTCTCCAATATGTACTGGCCGGCCAGCAGGGCTATTCCCTGCGCCCGAGCCTTTCCTATGTCGCCATAAAATCCCACTGGCAGCGCTGGGGCGGGCTCAGCAAATGGCTGCTGCTCGGCGCGCTGATCGAAACCTTCACCCTCAATGCCGACATCATCCTCGTCGGCCTGATGCTCGATCTCGAAAGCTCTGGGCTCTATTTCAACGCCTTCCGCACCGCCGGGCTGATGACGCTCTTCACCTTCGCCATCGAGCTCGTCATCGCCCCGATGGTGGCCGAGCATTATCACGCCCGCGATATGCGCAAGGCCCAGGCCATCACTACGCTCTGCGCCTGGGCGGGCTTTGCCTTCTCGCTGGTGATTTTTGCCATCTTCCTGTTCTTCGGCGATTTTGTGTTGTCGCTGTTCGGCCCGGCCTATGCCGGTGGCGCGCTGGTGTTGGTCCTGCTCGCCTTCGGGCTTCTGTTCGACGCAGCCACGGGCCCCTCCAAGATCGTCATGATGATGACCGGCCACGAGCGTGCCTATGTCGCCATTTTCGGCGTCATCATGGGCCTCGGCTTTCTCGTTCAGATCGTCGTTATCCCGGTCTGGGGCGTCCTCGGGGCTGCCGCGGCCAATATGGGCGCACGGATAATTGCGCAGATTGCCATTGCTCTCTGGTGCCGCTACCGCATCGGGCTCGATACCAGCCTTTTCGGGGTTTTGGCTCTTCTCCGGGGGCAACATCGACCGGCAAGCTAAGCCGTACCAGAGAGTACGGTTGTGCTTGACCCAAAAGCCCGCTTGGGCTTAGAACCAATCCAAACTTTCCATTCCTGCCGCTGGGAACGATACTAGAATGACCAAGGCTCGCACGCTTTACGACAAGATCTGGGACGACCATCTGGTCCAGAACAATCCTGATGGGACGAGCCTTCTCTATATCGACCGTCACCTCGTTCACGAAGTGACCAGCCCCCAGGCCTTTGAAGGCCTGCGCATGAATGGCCGCAAGGTTCGTCACCCTGAGCGCACCCTCGCCGTTGTCGACCACAACGTGCCCACGACCGATCGCTCGCTGCCCAATCCCGATCCGGATAGCGCCATCCAGATCGAGACTCTGGCCGAAAACACCCGCGACTTCGGCATCGAATATTACGACCCGTTCGACAAGCGTCAGGGCGTCGTTCACATCGTTGGTCCCGAGCAGGGCTTTACGCTGCCCGGCATGACCATCGTTTGCGGTGACTCGCACACCTCCACCCACGGCGCGTTCGGCGCTCTGGCGCATGGTATCGGCACCTCGGAAGTGGAACACGTTCTGGCCACCCAGACGCTGATCCAGCAGAAGGCCAAGAACATGCTGGTGCGTGTTGATGGTCAGCTGCCCCCGGGCGTCACCGCCAAGGACATCATTCTCGCCATCATCGGTGAAATCGGCACCGCCGGCGGCAATGGCCACGTCATCGAGTTTGCTGGCGAAGCCATCCGCTCACTGTCGATGGAAGGCCGCATGACGGTCTGCAACATGACCATCGAAGGCGGTGCCCGCGCCGGCCTCATCGCTCCCGACGAAACCACTTTCGCCTATGTGAAGGATCGTCCGCGCGCCCCCAAGGGCGAAGCGTTCGACATGGCCGTCGACTACTGGAAGACCCTCTACACCGACGAAGGCGCGCACTACGACAAGGTCGTCATCCTCGACGCCGCCAAGCTGCCGCCGATCGTGTCTTGGGGTTCCTCGCCGGAAGACGTCATCTCGGTTCAGGGTGTCGTGCCTAACCCCGATGAGATCGCCGACGAGACCAAGCGCGCCTCCAAGTGGCGTGCCCTCGACTACATGGGCCTCAAGCCCGGCACCAAGATCACCGACATCAAGCTCGACCGCGTCTTTGTCGGCTCGTGCACCAATGGCCGCATCGAAGATCTGCGCGCCGCTGCCGCCGTCATCGGTGGCCGCAAGGTCGCCAGCCACGTCTCTGCCATGATCGTTCCGGGCTCGGGCCTCGTGAAGGCTCAGGCGGAGGAAGAAGGTCTCGACGTGATCTTCAAGGATGCCGGTTTTGAATGGCGTGAGCCGGGCTGCTCGATGTGCCTAGCCATGAACCCGGACAAGCTGGCTCCCGAAGAGCGCTGCGCGTCCACCTCGAACCGCAACTTCGAAGGTCGCCAGGGCTTTAAGGGCCGCACGCACCTCGTCTCGCCCGCCATGGCCGCCGCTGCCGCCATTGCCGGCCACTTCGTCGACATCCGCGAGTGGAAGTAAGCAAGACCGATTGGTCGGGGCTCTTTGCCCCGACCCTCGACGATTTTGAGGCCATGGCTGCAAAGGCCCTGGCCGAACTTCCCGAACCCTTCAAGACGCTTGCGGCCGATGTCACCTGCTCGGTGGCCGAATTTGCCGAGGATGACGTGCTTGAAGGTTTTGGCATGGAGAGCCCGTTCGAGCTGATGGGGCTTTTCACCGGCATCGGCCTCACCGAGGACGGCGCCGTGCCCCAGACCGGGCAGATGCCCAACACGGTCTTTCTCTATCGCCGCGCCATTCTCGACTATTGGACCGAGCACGACGACAATACGCTCGGCGAGATTATAACCCATGTGCTGATCCACGAACTCGGCCACCACTTCGGCTTCTCCGACGAGGACATGGAAGAAATCGAAGCCCGCGCCGACGCTGAGGACTAGGCAGGACTGAAAACGAAAACGGCGCCCCGCGGCGCCGTTTTTTGTCATCTCCAGGCGATTTTAGCCCTCGGCGCCGACTGGCGTACTGGGCTCGGCTTCAGGCGCATATTTGGTCAGCAGCGGCACCTGGCTCATCGAGAACAGCACGGTCAACGGCATCACGCCCCAGACCTTGAACGTCACCCAGGTGTCGGTCGAAAAATTCCGCCACAGCACTTCGTTGAGCACTGCGAGCACGAAGAAAAACAGGCCCCAGTTGAGCGTCAGCTTCCACCAGCCCTCGGGGCGCAGGCGATAGACCTCGCCGAAAACATATTTCAGCAGCGACTGGCCGAACAGCAGCCCACCCAGCAGCACCGAGCCGAACAGCACATTGGTGATGGTTGGCTTGATCTTGATGAAGGTGTCGTCCTGCAGCCACAGCGTCAGCCCGCCGAACACCAGCACAACGACGCCGGTGACGAGCGGCATCACCGGGATCTTCTTGAGGATGAACCAGCTGGCGATCAGCGAAATCACCATCGCGCCCATGAACCAGGCGGTGGCGGTAAAAATATCTGCCCGTGCATTGGCGATGAAGAACACCACCAGCGGTCCAAGCTCCAGGCCCAGTTTGGTCAGTTGAGGGCGCAGCTCGTCCCAATTGGCTTCGGGTTCGGCTTTTTCGGTCATTATCTCGATCCGGAATGATTGCACCCAATGTGATGGCATCAGGCCCGCCATGCAAGCTTTAGCGGCCAAGCATGGTAATTTTTGGACTTCCCGGCGTGCGGCGAAGCCGCCGAAAGGCTCCTGTGGAGCGTTTCGAGCCGGGAAGGCCATGGGAGCTAAGCTCGAATGGCGGGGATTTTGTCTTCGCGTGCGGCGAAGCCGCCGAATGGCCCTGCGGAGCGTTTCGAGCCGTGAAGGCCATGAGAGCTAAGCTCGAATGACGGGGCTAGTTCTGCCCGCTGCTCGCTATCCACAATCCGTCCACCCCACCGGGAAGGAATTTGGGATTGGCCGGGAAGGCGACTATGGTCCGGCCTTCGAGAAAAACTGATTCCGGGACAGCCATGGCCGCCACCCTGACGCAAGACATTGCCAATCGCATTGCCCTCGATATCGGGGCCAAGCCGCAGCAGGCCATCGCCGCCATCACCTTGCTGGACGAGGGCGCGACCGTGCCCTTCGTCGCGCGTTACCGCAAGGAAGTGACGGGCGGACTGGACGATACGCAATTGCGTCTTCTCGCCGATCGGCTCGCCTATCTGCGCGAGCTCGAAGCCCGGCGCGCCAGCATCCTCTCTTCGATCTCCGAACAGGGCAAGCTGACCCCTGAGCTTGAGGCCGCCATCGGCAAGGCGCCGACCAAGGCGGAGCTCGAAGACCTTTACCTGCCCTATAAGACCAAGCGCCGCACCAAGGCGGAAATCGCGCGCGAAAAGGGGCTGGGGCCGCTGGCCGATGCGATCTTCGAGGATCGCCGCGCCGAGCCCCTCACCCTCGCCCAGGCCTATGTCACTGAGGCCGTGCCCGATACCAAGGCGGCGCTGGACGGCGCACGCGACATCATCGCCGAGCGCTTCTCGGAAAATGCCGAGTTGCTGGGCAGGTTGCGCACTTACATGAAGGAACGCGCCGTTCTGCGCTCGCGCGTCGTCGCCGGCAAGGAGCAGGACGGAGCAAAATTCTCCGACTATTTCGACCATTTTGAAAAATGGTCGACGGTCCCCAGCCATCGTGCCCTTGCCATGCTGCGCGGTCGTAATGAGGACATCCTCAATCTCGACATCGAGGTGGACGCGGACGATCCGTCCCCGGTCAAGCCGGCCGTGCGCATGATCGCGTCCGCCTTTGGCATTGGCTCCAGCCTGCCCGGCGACAAATGGCTGCTCGAGGCGGCAGCCTGGACTTGGCGCATAAAACTCTCGATGAGCCTTTCGCTGGCGTTGATGAGCGATCTGCGCGAACGCTCCGACGAAGAAGCGATCCGCGTCTTTGCCCGGAACCTGAAGGATCTGCTGCTGGCGGCACCCGCCGGCAGCCGCACCACCATGGGGCTCGATCCCGGCATTCGCACCGGGGTGAAGGTCGCCGTCGTCGATGCCACCGGCAAGTTGATCGCCACTTCCACCGTCTACCCCTTCCAGCCGCGCAATGATGTGTCCGGCACTCAGGCGGAACTCGCCAAGCTGATCCGCGCCCATGGCGTTGATCTCATCGCCATCGGCAATGGCACCGGCAGCCGTGAGACCGAAAAGCTGGTCGCGGACATGCTGGCGCAACTGCCATCGCCAAAACCGACCAAGGTGATCGTCTCGGAGGCCGGGGCCTCGGTCTATTCCGCCTCGGAAGCGGCGGCCGCAGAATTCCCCGGGCTTGACGTGTCGCTGCGCGGGGCTGTGTCGATTGCCCGGCGCCTGCAGGATCCTCTGGCCGAACTGGTGAAGATCGAACCGAAATCCATCGGCGTGGGCCAGTATCAGCATGACGTCGATCAGTATCGCCTCGCGCAGATGCTCGATACCGTGGTGGAAGACGCGGTGAACGCGGTGGGTGTCGATCTCAACACCGCCTCGGCGCCGCTGCTGGCGCGGGTGTCCGGCCTCGGTACCGCGCTCGCACAAGCCATTGTTGCGCACCGCGACGCCAATGGCCCGTTCAAGAGCCGCAAGCAATTGCTCGACGTGGCGTGGCTGGGCCAGCGCACCTTTGAGCAGAGCGCAGGCTTTTTGCGCATTCGCGACGGGGCCGAGCCGCTCGATGCATCAGCCGTGCACCCGGAAGCCTATGGCGTGGCGCGCAAGATCGTCTCCGCCTGCGGGCGCGACGTGCGGGCCCTGATGGGCGACAGCGCTGCGCTCAAGGCGCTCGATCCACGCGTCTTTGTCGACGATCGCTTCGGCCTGCCGACGGTGAAGGATATTCTCGCCGAGCTTGAAAAGCCCGGCCGCGATCCGCGCCCGGCCTTCAAGACCGCGACCTTTGCCGACGGCATCGACGACATCAAGGACCTCAAGCCCGGCATGATGCTGGAAGGCACGGTGACCAATGTCGCCGCCTTCGGGGCCTTCGTCGATATCGGCGTGCACCAGGATGGCCTTGTCCACGTCTCCCAGCTGGCCGACAAATTCGTCAAGGATCCGCATGAGGTGGTGAAGGCCGGCGATGTGGTTAAGGTGCGCGTCGTGGAAGTCGATGTCCCGCGCAAACGCATTGGCCTGACCATGCGCAAGGATGGCGGCGAGGCGCCCGCCCCGCGCGAGACGCGATCCGACAGGGGTAGGCCGAATGCGCGCCCCGCGGGCCGGCCGGGCAATGAGCCCGACAAGGGCAATGGAGCGTTCGGCGCCGCCCTGAGTGCTGCGATGCGCAAGAAATAGACAATGGACAGGCGCGGATGCCTCGAGGGTGTCCGCGCCCTTTTTCGGCTCAGCCCAGCCAGATGCCGTCGCTGATCTGGTCGAAGACGCGATCCTTGTTCTCGGCGCTCTCGGAGAAATGCGCCAGAAGATCGCTGCGCGTGCCATCGCCGCTGGCCAGCCGGCCGATCCAGTAGTCGTAGCCGGCCTGTTCATATTCGCGGCCCAGCGTGTGTCGATAGAGCAGTTCGACGAAATTCTCGTTGCTGACGCTATCTTCGGTTCCGAAGGTGTCGATGAATTCCTCGGAGGCGAGGAAATGGCGGGAAACGCCCATCAGATCGTCTTCCGCCTTGTCCAAACGGCCGATCCAGAATTTGAGGCCGCTCTGGTCGGGTGCTCGTTCGAAGGCGGCCTGATAGAGGCGATAGGCTTGGCCGGCATTGCCGTTGATGTCGATGGCAAGCACACCGTCAAAGCCAAATACGATGCGTTCAATATTGGTGAGAGTATCGGTGCCCAGATCGCCCACAAGGTCCACAACAGTGACCGTGTCGGTGCCTATGCCCGAGATTTGCAGGTCGCCCTGGCCGCGATCCCAAAAAGCGACGAAATCGCGACCGGCACCGCCATCGATTGCGTCATTGCCACCATTGCCGACGAGAAAATTGCTCTGGTCATTGCCGGTGATCACGTCGTCGAAATCGGAACCCTGCGCCTCGGTAAAGCCGACGAGTGTATCGACATCGCCATTGATGGCATTGGTCACCTGGCCGTTAGCGAGATCGATCGTGAACCCCGAATTGATGGTTTCGCCCTCACGCCGGTAATCCACATAGTCGCGCGTATCCCCGGCGATGAGGAGGTCTGAGCCACCCAGTCCGGACAATTGCGTGGCGATGCCATCATTGGCGCCCTCCATGACATCGTGGAAATGCGTGCCCCGGAAGGACTGGTTCTCGGTGAGGTTGACGCTGTCCACCGAGCCATCGGATTTGTAGATCCGGCCCTCGCCCAGTTTCATATGGACGCCGACAAAACCGGCCTGGTTGCCGATCAGATCCTCGTGGTCGTAGTACCAGTTATACGAGAACGTCACCCATCTCGGCGCGTCGAAGGTGAACGTGCTCGATCCCGTGCCGGGGGCAATATGAATGTCCACCCCCGGGCCGAAAGTCATCGTGTCCGCATTGCGGGACCCCACAATGCCGTCGAGGGCGGTAAAACTGTCCGTGTCGCCGAACGTGTCTACGATGGTGCCGCTGCCATCGCCGCTCCATTTGACAATTATGCCCTTGTCGCCGCCATCTTCATTGTAGGAAACCTCGTCCCAGCCGTCGCCGCCGCCATCGATGAAATCATCGCCCTCGCCGAGTTCGCGGAACCAGTCGTCGTCCATGCCGCCGACCAGTCGGTCGGGGCCGCTTGTGCCTCTGAAATCAACCATGATGTACCCCTTTTCGAAATAGCATTGCCTGGGGCGCGCATGACGCCCGTTTGAAAGCTAGACGGGGGCGGGGCAGGGCTGACAGCTATCAGAACTGATAGGGGAATGCCCCTAGATCAGGCCGAGGCGGACGGCGATGGCAATGGCCTGTTCGCGCGTGCGGGCGCCGAGGCGGCGTCGGGCGGACATGATGTGGAGGTTTACCGTTTCCGGCTTGATGCCAAGGGCAAAGGCAATGCGGTCATTGGCCATGCCCTGGGCGAGATGGCCGAGGACGTCCGCCTCGCGGCGGCTGAGGGCGGGTCCGGCGATGTTCTTTTCGGGCAGCGACACAAGCACCAGCGCTGCATCTGCCGCCGGCGAAAGGAAATCGTCCCCGCCATTGCCGCCCAGCGCCCGCGGCAGGGGGAGCACCCGAAAATATTGAGGCATATCGCCATCGGGACGGCGGAGGGTGAACGATCGCCCCGCCGCCGATAGATGCCTGAGGCTAAACTGGGCAAGCACGCGCTCCAGCCAGTTTTGCGCCCTGGGATCGGCAAAGCCCAGGCGTCCACCTCGACAGTCGAGCATCGTGTCGACATCCGAAACCAGCTTCCGTGCACGCGCATTGGACTGCTGGATGCGCCGATCCGACCCGACGATGAACGCCGCACCGGAGAAGATCTCGAGCTTCTCCGCCCCCCTGTCAGTCTCGGGACGCGCATGGTGATAAATGGCAAAGCCGTGCCGCAGGTGCGGACTGAGGGCGTTGAGCATGCCGATGACGCGCGGTTGCAGCCGCTCGCGATCGACGAGGCGGATATTGCAGGAAATGCGGAAGATACGATGGCTGTCCCGCATCAGGGTCAGCCCGGCACCGGTGCTGATGTCCTCCTGCGGCCGGATCCAGTCATTGTACCATTCGGTGCGATAAAGCGCCTCGGGCTGCAGCAGGGCCTCCGAGGGCAGGGCAACGCCCACCGGCATTGTGGCTGCGCGCTCCGACCATGGGTTGATGGCGGCAAAATGCTGACGGAACGACGCCAGATAGGGGACAGAATAACCCGCCCCGATCATGCCGATGTTGCGATGGGTGCTGGTATCCTGCCCGTGCAACGCCAGATAGGCGTGGCCGAGACTGGCCTGAATATTGTCCAATACAACTTGCCACGTCACCTCGTCCGTGGCGGCCGAGTAGATCGTCTGAATTAGTCCATTCAGTCTATCGTAATCCTTGGCAAGCAATTTTGCTTCCCTCAACTTCCCGGATTAATGGCGACACAAGTCCTGGTCTGTTGCAATACACAAATATTAGAGACAGGCTTTCCGGGACTGTTTTTCATTTTTTGACACCGAGGGGGCGTCATGCAGAAAAACTGGGTGGAAACGTCGTGGGGACGCGTCGGATACATGCGCAGTGGCGGGCGGGGGCCGGTCGTCGTCCTTTTGCACTCCAATTCGACCAGTGGCGAAATCTTCTCCCGGCAATTTGCCGGGCTTGGTAAACGGTTCAGTCTTGTCGCGGTCGACCTGCCTGGCCATGGACGCTCGGCAAACCTTCAGGAGCCGTTTTCCTATGGGCTTGTCAGTATGGCGGCAGTGGTCGGCGTGGCGCTCGACCGCCTGGGCATCAATGATCCGCTGATGGTCGGCACCTCGCTGGGTGGGCATGTAGTGCTCGAAATGATGCGACACCGCCATATGGCGGGAGCGATGCTCGTCGGCACGCCCCCCTATGCCCCCGATCCCGCCCGTATCGGGGAGGCCTATCGCCCCGATCCGGTCGCTGCGCTCTCCTTTGTCGCAGAGCTCAGTCCCCAGCAGGTCGCCGATTTCGCCGATGCGTTGAGCGATGGTCATCCCGATACGAACCTCTGGCGCCGGGCGATCATGCGCACCGACCCCAACATGCGGCTGCATCTGGCGGCAGGTCTGTTCGACCCTGAGGCTGGAGACCAGCGGCAACTGGCCGAAAACAGCGCGGTGCCACTCGCCATTGTCAACGGCGCCGAGGATCGTTTCGTTGATCTCGACTATGTCGACAGCCTTGCCTATGCCAATCTATGGTCTGGCCGAACCTACCGGATTGCTGGGGCGGGACATGCGCCCTTCGTCAGCAAGCCGGAAGCGTTCAATACGATCCTGAACCGCATGGTGGAGGATGTTTTTGGGGCCTGAGGGGCGCAGGTGGAGCGGTTTTGATGCGTATTGCCATGATCGGCAGCGGTTATGTGGGGCTGGTGAGCGGGGCGTGCTTTGCCGATTTTGGCCATGAGGTGGTCTGCGTCGATCAGAACGCCGAGCGCATAGCGTCGCTGAACGCCGGCAAGATCCCGATTTTCGAGCCCGGGCTCGACGCGCTGGTGGCCGAGACAGTCAAAGCCGGGCGGCTGCGCTTCACCACCGATCTGGCGCCTGCAGTCGCCAGCGCCGAAGTGGTGTTCATCGCCGTGGGGACGCCCTCACGACGGGGCGACGGCCATGCTGATCTGAGCTTTGTCGAGGCCGCGTCTGCCGAAATCGCGGCGGCGCTTTCCGGTTTTACCGTGGTGGTGACCAAGTCCACCGTGCCGGTGGGGACCGGAGACAAGGTGGAAGCCATCATCCGGGCCACCAATCCAGCTGCCGACGTGGTGGTGGTCTCAAACCCGGAATTCCTGCGCGAGGGCGCCGCGATTGAAGATTTCAAGCGGCCCGACCGGGTGATCGTCGGCATCGAGGATGAGCGCGCTCTGCCGGTGATGACCGAGATCTACCGGCCGCTGTCGCTCAATGCGCCCCCGCTCCTCTTCGTCGATCGGCGCACGGCGGAGCTCACCAAATATGCAGGCAATGCCTTTCTCGCCATGAAGATCGCCTTCATCAATGAAATGGCCGATCTCTGCGAAAAAACCGGCGCCAATGTGCAGGATCTGGCGCGCGGTATCGGGCTCGACGGGCGCATTGGCTCAAAATTCCTCAATGCGGGGCCTGGCTATGGCGGCTCCTGCTTTCCCAAGGACACGCTGGCGCTGGTGCGTATCGGCGAGGAATTCGGCAGCGCCGTATCCCTGGTCGAAACCACCGTCGCCAGCAATGAGCGCCGCAAGGCCAGCATGGCCGGCCGGGTGATTGCCGCGCTGGAAGGCAATGTCTCGGGCAAGCGGGTCGGCATATTGGGCCTCACCTTCAAGCCCAATACCGATGACATGCGCGACTCGCCGGCCTTGCCGCTGATCGCCGATCTCCAGGCGGCCGGGGCGCAGATCCGCGCCTATGATCCCGAAGGCATGGACGCGGCCAGCACGCTGGTCGACAGCGTCACCTTTTGCAGCGATGCCTATGACGCAGCCGCGGACGTCGATGCTCTGGTGCTGGTGACGGAGTGGAACGCCTTCCGCTCCCTCGATCTCACGCGGCTGCGCGACGCCATGGCGCGCCCGGTGTTTGTCGACCTCCGCAATGTCTACCGCGACAAGGAGATGGAAGCCGCCGGCTTTGCCTATTCCAGCATCGGCCGTCCCAATGGGAGCGGGCGCGGCGCGGACAGAAGGGCGGCGGCCGAATGAAGGTTTTCATCACCGGAACGGCCGGCTTCATCGGCTTTCACCTCGCCAGGCGGCTCCTTGCCGAGGGACATGAGGTGGTCGGCTACGACGGGATGACGCCCTATTACGATGTGTCCCTGAAGACAGCACGGCACGCGATCCTCTCCCGCGAGCCGCGCTTCCGGGCTGTTGAAGCCATGCTGGAGGATGCGGCGCGGCTCGAAGCCGAAATCGCTGCGTTCTCGCCCGAGAGCGTGGTGCATCTCGCCGCCCAGGCCGGGGTTCGCTATAGCCTCGAAGCGCCGGAAGCCTATGTCAGCGCCAATCTTGTGGGCACGTTCAACCTCCTCGAATCTCTCCGCCGCCACACGCCACGCCATTTCCTCTTCGCCTCCACCTCCTCGGTCTATGGCGGCAACGACGAGTTTCCCTTCGCCGAAGCTGACCGGACCGATTTTCCCGTCTCGCTCTATGCCGCCACCAAGAAGGCGGGCGAGGCGATGAGCCACTCCTATGCGCATCTCTTTTCGGTGCCGACGACCTGCTTCCGCTTCTTCACGGTCTACGGCCCCTGGGGGCGGCCGGACATGGCGCTGTTCAAGTTCGTCTCCGCCATCGAACAGGGCGCGCCCATCGACGTCTACGGCATGGGCCGGATGCGCCGGGATTTTACCTATGTCGATGATCTCGTCGCTTCCATCGTGGCCCTGTTCGATGCCATGCCCGTGGCTGGCAACCCGACGCAGGCAGCCGGCGTTGTGGACTCGCTTTCTCCGGTGGCGCCCTGGCGCAGCGTCAATATCGCCGGCGGTCAGCCGGTTGAGCTGATGGACTTCATCGCAACCATCGAACGGCATATGGGGCAGACCGCGCAGAAGCGCATGCTGCCGATGCAGGCAGGCGACGTGACCGCGACCGAAGCGGACGCCGGGCTGCTCGAGGCGCTGACCGGTCAGCGCCCGACGACGGGAATTGACGTGGGCGTTGCCGCCTTTGTCGATTGGTATCGGGACTGGCAGGGCGGCAGAACGGGCTGATTCCCCGGGCGCCGCTGAGGAACAGAAGGGGCGCCAGATGCAAAAGATTCTGTTTTTCTATCGGGACATCGGCAATGGCGGTGTCCAGAAAAACATGCTGCGGCTGGCCGAAGGGCTGGTGGCCCGGGGCTGGCAGGTCGATTTCCTCATCGCCTATACCGAGACCATGGAATTTGCGGTGCCCGAGGGCGCGACCCTCCGCAGGGCGGCGGCGCCGCATCCGGTGCGGCTTGTGCCCGAACTGGCGCGGCTGATCGACGAGATCCGGCCTGACGCGATCTATACCGCCATGCCCAATTACAATTGCGCGGCGCTGGTGGCGCGCATGCTGTCCCGGCACAAGCCAAAGATCATCATCTCCGAGCGCAGCGACACGAGGGCCGAGCAGGCCCAGCACAAGGGCTATGATTTCTATGGCCTGGCGCTGCGCATGGCGCCCTGGCTCTATCGGCAGGCCGATGCCATCCTTGCCGTCTCGACAGAAACAGCGGACAGCTTGGCAGCCGCCAATGGCATCGAGCACTCCCGCATCGTGGTCATGCACAATCCCGTCGTCAGCCCGGCGCTCGAAATCGGAGCGGCAAAGCCGCTCGAACACCGCTGGGCGAGCGGGGATCATCGCCTGATCGTCTCGGTCGGTCGCCTCGCCCCGCAGAAGGATTTTGCCACGCTCCTCCGCGCCTTTGCGCTTCTGCAGCACAGACGGACCGAAGCGCGCCTCGTCATCATCGGTGGCGGTGGGGAACGCGAGGCGCTCGAGGCGCTGGCCGCCGAGCTTGGCATTGCCGACACGGTCGAGTTCGTCGGTTTTGATCCCAACCCCTATCGCTGGATGGCGCGGGCGGATGTGTTTGTGCTCGCCTCCCTCTGGGAGGGGCTGCCCACGGTGATCATCGAAGCGCTCGCCTGTGGCGCCACCATTGTCGCCACCGACAGCCCCAGTGGACCGGCACAGATCATCGGACGCGACGGTCAGCTGGGCTACCTCGCGCCCGCCGGTGACGCCGAAGCGCTCGCCGAGCGTCTCGATTTCGCTCTGGATCATAAAATTGATCCGGAGCGCCTGAAAACAGAGGCCCGAAAATATTCCTCCGATGATTCTGTTGATCAATTCGAGGGGGTTGTTTCGGGACTTCTCGTAAATCCATAAGTCCGGCTTGTTATTCTTTCGTCAGCGTTGTTTCTTGATGTGACAATTCTCGTTCAGGCGGGAACATGCTGGGGCAGTTGCTGACCTATTTGCCGGCCGTGATTTTGGCGCGGCTTGCCGGCTTTGCCGTGCTCATCGGCGCGGCGCATCTGCTCGTTCCGACCTCCACCGGGCTGCTTGCCCTCGCGCTGCTGACCGCCGAGCTCGCCGAAGGGATTTTTCTCAACTGGCTGCGCATCTTCATGCTGCGCGATGGCGCTGAGTCCGGGAAAATTTCGCAGGCGACAGCGCGGCTCTGTTTTTCGTGCTGGCTGGCCGGGATTGTCGCCCCTGCGCTCCTCGTCGCAATCATCGGCATCCTGGTCGTGGGGCCATCGGCTGCGGCCTTTATTGGTGTGGTCACCGCCTCGGTTCTGGCGCTCTCCCTTTTTAAATGCGGGCTGGTGCTGTTGCAGATGGCTGGCCGGGCCAGACGCCATGCTGTGCTCGAAGGGACACGCGGGCTGTTGATGGCCCCGCTGGCGATCTGGGCAATGTTCGCGGGCGCCGACTGGATCGAAATCGCTGCGCTCCTCGCGGCGATAACAGGCGCGACGGGCCTTGCCGCGCTTTGGCTGGCGCGCGACCTCATCGCCGGCACCGACGATCACCACGCCTTGCCGGACATGATCGCAATGGCGCCGCAGCTGATCGGGCTCGCGGCCCTCAACTTTCTCATCGGCTCGATCGACCGCTTCGCCCTCGGCGCGCTCGCCTCGCCTTCTGCAATTGCCCCCTACGCCACAAGCTATGCGCTGGGACGACAGGGCTTTGATATCGCCACCAATGCCGTCAACGCCGGCGGCTTCCCGGCGCTGGTGGCGGCGCGTGCCCGCGGGGACCGGCAGCGTCTGGGTCAACAGGCGCGGCTGCTGATCGGCCTGCTGCTCGCCGGATATGTCGGCCTTGTGCTGATGCGCCACGATCTCTCCGCGCTGCTCCTGCCCGAAGAATTTCGCGAGGAGGCCGTCACCCTCTTGCCGATCATCGGCTTCGGTGCTCTGGCGCTCAATCTCAAGAGCGGCCTCACCGACAATGTCCTTCTCATCGACGGCCAATACTGGCGGCAGATGATCGGCCTCAGCGCCGGGGCCGCCGTGGCGGTCGGCATGGCGCTGTGCCTGGTGCCGGCATGGGGCGGCGTTGGCGCGGCAATCGGTTTTGTGACGGGCGCGGTCACGGTGCTGTCGGTGAGCTTCTGGCAAGCGCGGCCGCATATGACCCTGACGTTCGGCTGGGCCGCGATCACCCGGATCGTGTCCCCGCCAATCACGGTAGCCACCACCTGTGCGGGCGCGCTGATCCTGCTCCCCGACGCTTCCTCCGGCATCCGTCTCGCCGTAGCGATTGCCGTGTCCGCGCCGATCACCCTCTGGGCGCTGCAGTCCCGGCCCACAGAGGCGGCTCCCCATGGCGGATGATGGCCGACCGCTGATCTCCATCATCATCACCAACCATAACTACGCGGCCTATCTCGGCACCGCGATCCGCACGGCGCTGGACCAGACCTATAGCGCGACCGAGGTCATCGTGGTCGACGACGGCTCCACCGATCACTCCCGCGCGGTGATCGCAGGCTTTGCCAGGGTGACCGCGATCCTTCAGCCCAATCAGGGCCAGACCGGCGCGGCCATATCCGGGTTGGCCGCAGCGCACGGAGAAATCATGCTCTTTCTCGATGCTGATGATTGGCTGCTGCCCGGGGCCGCCGCCGCCATCGCTGCAAGCTATGCGCCGGACATCGCGCTCTATCAGTTCGCCCTCGAAAAGCGGACATCTGACGGGAGAAATATCGGACGATTGCCGGAGCAGGCGCTCCTCACCCATGGGCACCAGGAACATGTGCTCCGCCACGGCGAGTTTCCCAGCGCCCCGACCTCCGGCAATGCGTTCAGCGCCGTCCATTGCCGAAAAATGTTCGGCCTGCTGTCACCAGACGATCGTCGACATTTCTTTGACGGCTTTCTCATTTGCTCGGCGCCGTTTTCCGGTCGGGTGGTGGCGCTGGATGGTGTCCTGGGCGTCTATCGGATACACGACGCCAATGTTTCGCGTCCCGGCTGGAGCCGCAAAGCGCTGCGCCACAACGTCGAAAACGTGCTTTGGCAGCGACGCGGAATTTTCCTCGCACGCGGCGAAAATCCGGGGCTGGACGCCCCCGCAAAATATCTGTCGCCCTATCATCTGCGCAGCGCGCTGGCGCTGCGCCGCATGGGGGAACGCGACGTGCTGCCCGCAAGGTCCGCCTTTCACATCTTCGGCGCACTGATGGCAAAAGCGGCTACCTTCCCCGGCCTCTCGCCCCGGCGTCGCCTGCGGCTCTGCGCGTCAGCCCAAGTGCTAGTCCTTGCGCCACTACCCCTGCTGAAACGTCTCTGGCCGGGGGTTGGCGCATGAAGATACTGGCGCTCACCAGCGAGTTCCCGCCCTTCGTCGGCGGCATCGGCACCTATGCCGCCGAACTGGCGCGCGCCGCCACTGAACTTGGGCACGAAATCGTGCTGGCCGCGCCCGACTATGGCGGCGACCACAAAGCCACCGACCACGCAAATTATCCCTATGAAATCATCCGCTATCCCGGCGGGCCGCATCGGGCGAAAAACCTTCCGGCCAAGATCGCGCTTGTGAGGCGGCTGGTGCACGCGAAGCAATATGATGTCGTCCACGCCATCGACTGGCCCTTCTTCCTGCCGGCGGCGCTGATGGCGCGGCATCTGCCACGTTTGTACACGCTCTGTGGGTCAGAAATCGCGGATATGGCCCACCCGATGCGTCGGGCAGCAATTTCGGCCTGCGGTGTTTTTCGCGGCGATGTCCGGGTGCTCGCGATCAGCCAGTTCACCCGTGATCTCTTCCGCCAGAATTTCCCCGCTGTGCCGCAGGGGCAGACGGAAATAGTCCACCTCGGGGTCGGCGCCGATTGGCTGGTGCACCGGCGTACGCCGGGCCTGCTAGAAAAACTCGGCCTGCCGCCCGACCGCCTCATTGTCCTCACGCTTGCCCGCGTCACCCGGCGCAAGGGGCATCTGACGGCCATCGCGGCCCTCGACCGTCTGCCGCAAAACCTGCAGCAGCGCCTGACCTATGTCATCGCCGGCCCCGATTGCGAGGCGGATTACAGGAGCGAACTGGAAGCCGCGATGGAAGCATCGGCAGTTCAAATCCTGCGCCTCCGTGATCTCGACCGCGCAGGGGTAATGGCGCTTTGCGCCGCCAGCGATATTTTCTGCCTCCCCGGCGGGCCTGCCGACGGCAAGGTGGAAGGCTTTGGTCTCGTCCTGCTCGAGGCCGGCTCGCAGGGCCTGCCGCTCGTCGCAGGCGATGTGGGCGGCGTCGCTGAAGTGGTCGAAGACGGCATCAGCGGGATCGTGGTGCCAATCGAGGATCCGGCGGCATTGGCCGAAGCCCTGGGGCGACTGGTAACGGATCCGGACCTCCGAACCCGGCTTGGCCAAGGCGCGCGGGCACGGGCCGTGGCCCTGAGCTGGCAGCGGTGCGCGGCGCTGACCTATGGTCCCAGCGCAGGGTGAGCAGCAGGATCACCATCCACGCCAGCAGCAGCGATTTTGCGCCCAGCCCCTGCGCGCCGCTGATGCAGATGAGAAAATAGGCGGTCATGTAAAAATGCACGCGGTCGGCCCCGACGAGGCAGGCGCGGAGGATCAGCGCCAGCGCCGCCAGCAACACCAGCGCAATGATGATGCCATAGTCGACCAGCCAGCCGATCCAGGTGATCTCTATCCCGAACGGCGTGTCGAAGGCCGCCAGCATGTCGGCGCGCGGGCCCGGCGGTAGGCCAAACAGCAAGGCCTCGGGCGGCAGCTGAGCGGCGAGCGTCAGGGCCGCCCAGCGCGTTGCGGCGCTGCCGCCGTCATCGGCCATCCGGACGAGGATGTCGTCGGCGAGGCCTGCGGTTAGCCCTGCCAACCCACACGCGAGAAGGCCCAGCAAGAGAAAACCGCGCAGCGCCACACGTTGCCCGACTGGCCTTTGTGCAAATGCGCGCGTGTCAAAGAGCACGAAGGCAACGAGGAGAAGCACTGTGGCCACCAGAGCCAGCCGCCCGCCAAATGCAAGCAGCGCCGCGCCGTGGACAAGGATCTCGACAGGCGCGAAACGCCGAAAACCCCTCGTGGCGCCTCCGATAACCAGATGAAGCACGCCGATGCCCGCCAGAAAGCCTGCCATCAGCGGATTGCCGACAAGGCCGAGCGCTCGCCCATCGCTTTCAATCTCGAAGTTGCCCGCCACGCGTGGCAGCAGAGCCTCGTCGGTCGCGACCTCCACCAGCCCGACGAGTGAATTGGCCAGCAGCAGTAAAAGCACGAGGCGGCGCAGCGTCCGCAACGCACTCGGCCGCGCCTCGCCGACAAGATAGAGCAGCAGCACAGGGGTGAGAAACGTCACGACCAGCCCCGAGAGCGGGCGGCCCAGCACCAGCAATTGGCCGCTGGCAAAGCCGATGAGGCTGATCAGCCAGACGAACACCGACGGCGACAAACGCGAAAACTGCATCCGCCCGTCGGGCAGCACTGAAAAGCCGAGCGCTACCAGCGCCAGCACCGTGGCGATGTGGATTTTCTCGAGCGGATTGCCGCCCGCGCCGGCGTAATTGATGCCCAGCGCAAAAAGCAGGGCCGGCGAGCCGATAAAGGCCGCCGGCACCGCCGCGACGAGGACTATCTGGGAGAGCACTGCAAAGACGGGGCGCGGCCGCACAGCCCTTATGGTCGGGACTGACGCCGCGCCCATGCTCATGCGGGCTCTGCCGCAATGCTTCGTATCGGCCGAGCGATCGTTGTCGGAAGCCGGTACGGCGTTTCGCTGGCACTGAGGCTCGTGCTCGAACCATTGTCGAGCACACAGTCGAGCTCATGCGCACCCGCGGGCAGGTGGAGATCAAATCCATCGGCACTGCGCGCGGCGAGCAGCGGCGAGCTCGGCGCCGCCCCGGTTTCCAGCTGCGGGCAGGCAATGGTGACTTCGACGAGATAGCTCGTGCCGACGGTCAGATTGAGCGCGAGGCGTAGTTTTCCGCGCGCGGTTGTCGCTTGGGTGGTGAGGTTCAGCTCGGATCGCCGTGCCGTGGCGCTGAGCGCCGGGCTCAGGGAATTGACCGCCACAAAACTATCGCTCGAATTGCCCTGGCGCAGTTCGACAAGCGGCACGACTTCGGTGTGGCACTGGGCAAAGATCGATGCCGCATAGGGTTTTGACGCGTCGATCCCCATCATGGATGGCGTGAAGCCGATTTCGTAGAAGGTCGAGGCCGCCGTGCCCGAGATGCGCAGGCGCACCGCGGGCAGGCCGAGCAGCGTGCCCAGGGAAACGATCTGGGTGGCCAGCGCGCCATTGGCCACCCAGCCGGTCGGCAGGCTCCCGCCGGCCCCGATTGTGCCCACGGCCGCGCCCGATGGTCCAGGCGTGGCGAGATTGGTGCCGGCCGGCTCGATGCTGAGCCCGAGATCGGTGATCGCCGGCACATTTGTGTCGAATTCCGCCCAGGAGCCATCGGCGCGGCGGGCCCATTTCTTGCCCGTGCGGGAAAACGCATAAGCATCCGCCGCCGGGATGGCGTTTCCGCCAAGCCGATAGCGCCGGGCGATGAAGTCGGCGGCAAAATCCGCCGCCGCCGGCCACCACTGGACGGCTTGCGGACGGCTGGTGCCGAGGCCAAGCCCCAGCATCAGAGCAGACCCACAAGGCTTGTTGCCGTGGTCCCGGTCGCCTTGACCTGGCCGACGCGCAGCGGAAGGATGGTGCCACCGGCAATGCCGGAGATTGTCACGCTGGCGCCGGAAGCCAGCACCACGGCCACGGCGCCCGCGCCGCCGACATAAAGGGCGCGTGTCACCTCGCTCAGCGCGTCGCTGTCGCTTGGGGTGACGGCAAAGCCGTGGCTGGCGGGTGCCTCGAGGCCTGGGGCGTGCGTCTGGAAACGGTCTGGCATGGCAAAATAATCCTCGGTTGATCGAGGTGAAGTCTAGGAGCACCGCGCCCGTCGGGGACAAGCGGCATAGGCGGCCTAAGCGAGCAGGGCCTGCCGCAGCCGGGCGATGAAATCTGCCGGCGCCACATCGGAAAAATCCGCGGGTCGGCTCGAGGTCCCGCGCACGGCCCGGATGCAGCCCGACATATCGCTGCCGCGCTGGCAGATGGCGATGCCGGGCCGCCCCCCGAGATGGCCCACGGTCTGGGTCTGGTGGTCGGTCGTGTGTTCACCCCATCTGGCGAGGCGCGGCATGAGCACCATGGGCTTGCCCAGCGCTGTGGCGTCAAGGATCGTGCCGATGCCGGCATGCGCCACCACCAGCGAGGCCCTGTTGAGCCGCTGGAGAAAGCCCGCCCTATCCTCCATCCGCAAATAGGGCATGTTGCGCGGCACATAGCGCCCGTCGCCGATCTGGGCAAAAAGCTCGATCTGCGGATGCCGTGCCGCCCATTCATCCATCACGGCAATGAGCCGATCGAACGGCAGCAGCGCGCCTATCGTGACAAGGATCATACCACGGCCCCCCAGAATTGCGGGCCGCTGTCACGGGCCAGATGCCCCCATTGGGTGAGCCAGACATCGGCGACGAGGCGCGCCCATTCCCCTGACCCGGAAAGCTGTCGGCATTGGCGAGACTGTCAATCCAGATGGTGCGGGCGCCGGTCAGCCACTTCGCTGCCGCCAGGGCGAGAAGCCCGGGAGCCGCGCCGGTGGAGATGACCACGTCGGGCCGCAGCTTCAGCACGAGGCGTGTGGTCGCCACCATGGCGTGGGGCAGGCCCCAAAGCTTTTTGCGATGAAAGTCGGGCACGAGATAATAGGGGCGCCCCGCCACCTCTTTCCCATATTCGGACCGGACACTGGCGAAGCTGACGTCCATGCCCTCAAGGGCCGGGGCGATACGGCGAAATTCAGCCCAGTGTCCGCCACCCGAAGTAACAACCAGAATACGCTTGCACAACTGAAGCCCCCTATTGCCCTGCCGGCATGCGGGAATACGCTGATCGACTAAAGCTATCTGCGGTCAATTCAGTAAATCAAGTTAATAATTAAGCAATAATACTTATGTGATCGACGTTGGCGCTGTTCTTTGTTCGGCCATGCAAACAGTTGATGCACCCGGGATTCGTGTGAGGCCGGGACACAACTTGCCCAAGATGCTTGACTGACTCATGCCTCTGTGGTTATGAATAAATCATAGCCATTGAGTTATGAGTTTATGCCCGAGCCCACTGAAACCCTCTTTCGATCGCTCGCCGATCCGACCCGGCGCGCCCTCTTCGAGCGCCTCTGCCGCGACGGCGAACTGACGGTTGGCGCTTTGACCGCCGAGGCGGGCATTTCGCAGCCTGCGGTGTCAAAGCATCTCGGCGTGCTCAAGCAGGCCGGGCTCGTGCGCGACCGGCAGCAGGGCCGCCAGACCCACTATAGCGCCTTGCCCATGGCGCTGGCGCCGCTGCGCGACTGGACCGTGGAAATGACTGGCTTCTGGGAAAAGCGCTTCGATGCGCTCGAAAACCTGCTGGAGCGGATGGACCAATGAACGAGGCGCCGGAGATACGCACCGCAATCGTCGAGCGCGACATCGCCCATCCGCCCGAAAAGATCTGGCGCGCCCTGACGCAGCCGCATCTGCTCGAGGAATGGTTGATGGCGACCGATTTCCTGCCCGAAATGGGGCACAAGTTCACCTTTCGCCGCCAGCCCAGTCCGGAGGTGAAGGTGGTGATCGACTGCGAGGTGCTGACGCTCGAGCCCTATTCCACGCTTGCCTATAGCTGGTCGGCCTTCGGTCTCGAGAGCACCGTCACCTTCACCCTCGAACCCATCGCCACGGGCACGCGTCTGCGCATGGAGCAGGCCGGTTTCCGCATCGACCAGGACCGCGCCTACAAGGGGGCGCTGGCCTCCTGGAAGCAGTTTTTCGCGAGGCTCGACAGCCTCGTCTCCACACTCGACTGATGTCACCCGACAAGGAGATTTGTGATGGCCCAGAATTCCAAAGACCAGGACGACGGCGTCTTTTCCGATGCCGAACGGGAAGCCATGCAGGCGGCCAAGAAGGAGCGCAGGAAAGGCAAGAAGGCCGATGGCCTCGCCGATCTGCGCGCCAAGGTCGAGGAGATGGAAGCGTCCGACCGCAGAATAGCCGAAAAGCTGCATGAGTTGATTACCACCCATGCGCCCGGCCTCTCGCCAAAAACCTGGTATGGCATGCCGGCCTGGGCCGATGAGAACGGCAAGGCGGTGTGCTTCTTCAAGGCCGCCGACAAATTCACCGAGCGCTATGCCACCTTCGGCTTCAACCCCAATGCAAAGCTCGACGAGGGCAATATGTGGCCCACCTCCTATGCGGTGCTGAAACTGGGCGCCGCGGAGGAAAAGGCCGTGGTGGAAATGATCAAGAAGGCTGTCGGCGCCTAGCCGGCACTGTCGAAATGGGGCCTGCTGACACGTCGCGGCAGGCCGGGCCGGCATTGTGTCGCCCAGAATTCAGTGAGGGGACACATGGCCGATTATGGTTCGATTATCATTCGCGGCGCGCGCGAGAACAATCTCAAGGGTGTGTCGCTCGATATTCCCAAGCGCAAGATCACCGTCTTCACCGGAGTGTCCGGCTCGGGCAAATCTTCGCTGGTCTTCGGCACCATAGCGGCGGAAAGCCAGCGGCTGATCAACGAGACCTATCCGGCCTTTGTGCAGCAGTTCATGCCCAAATATGGCCAGCCCGACGCCGACCAGCTGGAAAATATCTCGGCTGCCATCATTGTCGACCAGCAGCGCCTGGGCGGCAATTCGCGCTCGACGGTCGCGACGGTGACCGATACGGCGCAGATGCTGCGCGTGCTGTTTTCGCGGCTGGCCCAGCCCCGTCTGGGGGCGCCCGGGCTTTACTCCTACAATGATCCGCGCGGCATGTGTCCCGATTGCGAGGGCATCGGGCAGGTGGCGGCCATGAACATGGCGGCAGTGATCGACGAGACCAAATCGCTCAATGGCGGGGCCCTGCTGCCCAAGGATTATGCCGTCGACAGCTGGTATTGGGAGGTCTACGCCAGTTCCGGCCTCTTCGACATGGACAAGCCTATCGCCCAATATTCTGCCGAGGAGCGGGAAAAACTTCTCCACCTCGACGATGGGCGCAAGGTCAAGGTCGGCAAGATCGGGCTGACCTATGAGGGCGTGGTGACCAAGCTCAAGAAGGGGCTCGGCGCCAAGGATCCCGACAGCCTGCAACCCCATGTCCGCCGCGAATATGATGCGATTTTCACCCGCGCCATTTGCCCGGCCTGCGGCGGCACCCGCCTCAATGCGGCGGCCCTGGGCAGCCGGATCGGCGCGCATAATATCGCCGAGCTTTCGGCCATGCAGGTCTCGGATCTGGCCAAAATCGTCCGGGAGATCGACGCGCGTGAAGTCCGCCCCATGCTGGCAGCGCTCAGCGCGAGGCTCGACAATCTTGTCACCATTGGCCTTGGCTATCTCAGCCTCGACCGGGAGAGCGCCACGCTTTCGGGCGGGGAGAGCCAGCGGGTGAAAATGGTGAGGCATCTGGGCTCATCGCTGACCGACATCACCTATGTGTTCGACGAGCCCTCGGTGGGCCTTCATCCCCATGATGTGGGTCGGCTGGCCGGGCTGATGCAGCAATTGCGCGACAAGGGCAATACGGTGCTGATTGTCGAGCACAAGCCCGACATGATCGCCATTGCCGATCATGTCGTGGATATGGGGCCACTGGCCGGCTCGAAAGGCGGCGAGGTGGTCTATGAGGGCGATTTCGCCGGCCTCCTCCAATCGGGCACGCTGACCGGCCGGCACATGAACACGCACCAGCCGATCAAGGAGAACGTGCGCCAGCCGCAAGGCGAGCCGCTACGGATCCAGAATGCGCAACGCAACAATCTGAAAAATGTGTCGGTCACCATCCCGCGCGGCGTTCTTACCGCTGTCACCGGCGTGGCCGGTTCTGGAAAATCCAGCCTCATCCAGGGCTGCCTGCCGACGGCTTATTCCGACACGATCATCATCGACCAGAACCTGGCGCGTGGCTCACGTCGGTCCAATACCGCCACCTATACCGGCATACTCGACGGCGTTCGAAAGGCCTTCGCCAAGGCCAATGGCGTCGAAGCCTCGCTGTTTTCGGCCAATTCCAAGGGCGCCTGTCCCGACTGCAATGGCTTGGGAGTGATCTTCACTGATTTGGCCCATCTCGACCCGATGGTGACGGTTTGCGAGACCTGCGAGGGCAAGCGCTTCGTGCCCGAAGTCCTCGCCCACCAGCTGCGCGGCAAATCCATTGCTGATGTCTATGAGATGAGCATCGAGGATGCGGCGGGGTTCTTCACCGAGGCCGCGATCGCAAAAATCCTGCGCGGCCTCGTCGATGTGGGGCTGGGCTATCTGACCCTCGGTCAGCCGCTATCGACCCTTTCAGGCGGCGAGCGGCAAAGGCTGAAACTGGCCGCAGAGCTCGGCAAAAAGGGCAATATCTACGTGCTCGACGAGCCGACAACGGGGCTGCACATGAACGACGTCGATACGCTGATCGGCCTTTTCGACCGGCTGGTGGATGCAGGCTCCACCGTCATCGTCATCGAGCACAATCGCGACGTCATCGCCCGCTCCGACTGGGTCATCGATCTCGGCCCCGGCGCCGGCCATGACGGCGGCGCCGTGCAATTCGAAGGCGTCCCGGCCGACCTGGCAAAGTCCGGCAGTTCGGTGACAGGCCAATATCTGGCAAGGATGGGCTGAGCGGAGGCGCGTCGGCTCTTTCGCACCTCTCCCCTCGAGGGAGAGGGACAGCAAGTTTTGCGTTCAGCAAAAATTGCAGGGTGAGGGGTCTCTCCGCCCGCTCATAGTTCGGGCTGAGGGTTTGGTTGAGGCAGCACGCTCATGACTCTCCGCTCCATCGTCCCCTCGCCCCTCAGGGGAGAGGGTCAGGGTGAGGGGTGAAGGCCTATCGGAAGAGTCATCGAGTCCCGGCCCCATCCCCACCGTCATTGCCCGGCTTGTGTGGAGGATCTGTGCTTTAGTGGTGGCATCAGCCGGGTTGCGCATCCCGGCTGATGCAGTCAGGAGGCCGTTTTGTCCGGCTGGTTTGTCACAGCCGAGGACGAGCAAGGCCCTGTCTGCTCCCTTTGACCCCGAACGGTTGATCGGGCTGTTGCCCGCACCACAAGCCTGGGAGCAAGGTCATGATACACGACACCCTCTTCGTTGGCATCGACGTTTCCAAGACGCATCTGGACGTTCATACCCATCCCGCTGGCAAATCCTGGCGTTGCAGCACTGGACCGGAGGCGCTCGCCGAGCTGACGCAGCGCCTGGCCAGACTGGGGCCGTTGGCCATCGGGCTCGAAGCCTCGGGAGGCTATGAAGCCCGCGTGGCCGAGAGCCTGCATGCCGCTGGCCTTGAAGTGCATGTTCTAGCCCCGGCGCGGATCCGCAGTTACGCGCGGGGTATCGGCCAATTGGCCAAAACCGACAAGATCGATGCCGCTCTGATCGCGCGTTATCTGCAGGCCGTGCGCGCCAGCTTGACCCCTTATGTGTCTGATCCGATCCGACAAAGGCTGAGCGCGTTCACAGCCCATCGGCGGCGGATCGTTGCGGAAAAGAGCGGCCTTGTCAGTCAGCTCGATACCATCGACGAGCCCCTTATGCCCGCCAATCGGGCGCATCGGATCGCAACGGCCGCTGTCTTGGCGGACGAAAACATCTGCGCGATATCGCCTACATGGCCGTGCTCAGCGCCATCAAGGTGAAAGACCCCGTTCTCGGCGGCTTCTATCAAAGACTGCGCCTGCGCGGAAAACCCTTCAAACTCGCCATGATCGCAACGGTGAGAAAACTCATCACAATCCTCAACGCCATCGCCCGACAGGAACCGGCATTCCAACAGTGATGTCCACGGTTGCTTGTCCGGGCAATCCATCTCGCCCGCGTCTGGATCACCGGGATAAACCCGGTGATGACGACAGGGGGGGGGCCAGTGATCGCCGCGCGAAGCTCAGTGCCAAAAAACAAAAAACCCCGGTGTCGCCACCGGGGTTTTTCTGTGATTGGCCGAAGCCAACACCAAATCTTATTCAGCTGCGCCTTCGGCAACGGCTGCGGCCTTTGCGGCCTTCTCTTCAGCGCGTTCCTTGGCCTTCTCGCCGGGCTCGCCCTTCTTGGGGTTGTTGCGGACGTCGCGCTTGACGACACCGGCAACATCGAGGAAGCGCAGGACGCGGTCGGTCGGCTGTGCGCCAACGCTGACCCAATGCTGGGCGCGTTCGGTGTTCAGAACAACGCGCTTTTCGTCATCCTTGGCGAGCAGCGGGTTGAAGGTGCCGATCTTCTCGATGAAGCGGCCGTCGCGCGGCGAACGGGCGTCAGCAATGACGATCTGGTAGAAAGGACGCTTCTTGGAGCCACCACGGGCCAGACGGATCTTGAGGGACATCTTGTTTTCCTAAGGCTGTCGGTTTTCGTAAAAGGGTTATTTCTTCTTGCCCAGGCCCGGAAGGCCAGGGAAACGGGGAGCGCCGCCAAGGCCGGGGATAACCGGGCCACCGGAGGACTTCAAAAGCGCGTTGACATCGCTCGGCAGGGCCTTGGGCGCCGGCACATCGACGCTGGGCAGACCCTTCAACTGATCGGGGTTGATCCCGGCCTGACGGGCCATCTGCTCGAGCTGCTTGGGATCCATCTTGGAGAGATCGGGCATGCCGCCCATCATCCCACCCATCTTGCCGCCGAACATGCCGGCCAGCGAACCCATGCCGCCCTTGGACACTTTCTTCATCATGTCCGCCATCTGGCGGTGCTGCTTGGCGAGCTTGTTGATTTCCGAAACTTCAACACCCGCGCCAGCGGCAACGCGCTTGCGGCGGGACGCATTGAGCAGGTCCGGATTGGCGCGCTCCTTGGCCGTCATCGAATTGATGATGGCGACCTGACGGTCAAAGATCTTCTCGTCGACATTGGCGCCGGCCATGGCCTTCTTCATCTGGCCTGCGCCAGGAAGCATGCCCATGAGGCCGCCCATGCCGCCCATCTTCTTCATCTGGATAAGCTGGGCGCGCAGGTCGTCGAGGTCGAAGGAGCCCTTCTTGAGCTTCTTGGCCATCTTGGCCGCGTCTTCGGCCGTGACGTGTTCGGCAGCCTTTTCGACGAGCGAAACAATGTCGCCCATGCCCAGGATGCGGTCGGCGATGCGGCCGGGATGGAAATCCTCGAGCGCATCCATCTTTTCGCCGACACCGATCAACTTGATCGGCTTGCCGGTGGCAGCGCGCATGGAGAGCGCAGCGCCGCCGCGACCATCGCCATCAACGCGGGTCATCACGATGCCGGTGACATCGAGGCGACCGTCGAACGAACGGGCGACGTTGATCGCGTCCTGGCCGGTCAGCGCGTCGACGACGAGCAGGATTTCGTGCGGATTGGCGATATCCTTGATGGCGACCGTTTCGGCCATCAGTTCTTCGTCGATATGGGTGCGACCCGCCGTATCGAGAATGAGGACATCATAGCCGCCCAGGCGGCCTTCGCGCTCGGCGCGGCGGGCAATCTCGACGGGGGTTTCGGCGGCCACGATCGGCAGCGTGTCGACGCCGACCTGTTCGCCGAGCACGCGCAGCTGCTCCATGGCGGCCGGGCGGCGCGTATCGAGGGAGGCCAGAAGAACCTTCTTCTTCTGGCGGTCCTTGAGACGCTTGGCGATCTTTGCCGTTGTCGTCGTCTTGCCCGAGCCCTGAAGGCCGACCATGAGCAGGGTGACAGGCGAGGGTGCATTGAGATCGATGGTGACGGCGTCGGAGCCGAGCACCTGCACCAGCTCGTCATTGACGATCTTGACGACCTGCTGGCCCGGCGTGACCGAACGGGTCACCTCGGCGCCAACGGCGCGTTCGCGGACCTGCTCGACAAAGGCGCGGACGACTTCGAGCGAGACGTCAGCCTCGATCAGCGCCCGGCGGATTTCGCGCATGGCCGCGTCGACATCGGCAGCGTTGAGCGCGCCGCGTCCGCGAAGTCCATCGAAAATCTTGCCAAGCCGGTCGCTTAAGCTCTCAAACATCTCTCATCCTTTTCGCTCGCGGGCCAATCCCGCAAGAGATAGGGTTCAATTCAGCCAAACGCAAAACCCACCCGCGGGCGCAACGCGCTGGCGGATGTTGGCCTCCGGGATCGTGGTACCCGTCTGGGGTCCCGGTCGGCGGGTCAGGAGCAAAAGCCTGATGAACGGGTCGCGTTTAGGGCAATGAAGGCCCCGAGTCAAGAAAGTCCGGCAGTTCGGCCGCATAAAGAGGGGGGCTATCGTCGATGTGCAGACTAGCTTCTGGCGTCAGTGCCGCCTTGAGGCGTCCGAGCGCACGATGCCCGAGTTCGGGATGACGGCCATCGAGCGCCCCTACCCGTAGGGCGAAGGCCAGATCGAATTGTTGCTCGTTCGGATCGAGTACGAAGTCCTCGACAGCGACGCAGCGAAAGGCCAGCTGGCCAGAGGCCAATTCGGCGGCTGATCCGGATCGGGCCTGTGCAATGGCCTTTTCGGAGCGGTCAATGGCGAGAACAAAACCCTGCGGCAGCGCGAGGCTGACAAGGCGCGCCGCGACGCCAGGCCCGCAGCCGATTTCGAGCACCCGCAGATCAGGGCGCAGCGGGAGGGCGGCAATGGCTTGGGCAATGCGCGGCGAGACGGAATGGGTCATGACATCATTCTGAACGGAAAATGGACAGATCATGTCAGCAGGCGGGGGGGCTGCAAGCCGTCACTGGCAATTTTAACACGCATCCGCCATATAGGACGCAATACCTGCACCCCTTGCGGACTTTCGGGAATGACGGCTTTGAGCAACGTCCCCTTTTTCAAGATGAACGGGCTGGGCAACCAGATCATCGTGGCCGATATGCGCGGCCGGACCGATCGGGTCACCCCCGAGGCGGCCATTGCCATCAATGCACGCCCCGAAACCAAGTTCGACCAGATCATGGCCATCCATGACAGCCGCACGCCGGGCACGGTCAATTATATCGAGATCATCAATTCGGACGGTTCGCAGGCCCAGGCCTGTGGCAATGGCATGCGCTGCGTGGTGCAGGCGCTGAGCGCCGAGCAGGGCCGGCAGCTGTTCACCTTCCAGACCATCGCGGGCATTCTCTTTGGCGAAGAGGCCGAAGACGGGCAGATCACCGTCGATATGGGCACGCCAAAGTTCGCCTGGTACGAAATCCCCCTCAATGAGGAGTTTGCCGACACCCGTCAGGTGGAACTGCAGATCGGGCCGATCGACGCGCCCGTGCTCCATTCCCCCTCGGTGATGGCCATCGGCAACCCGCACGCCACCTTCTGGGTGAAGGACGATGTTTGGGACTATGCGCTCGATCGGTTTGGGCCGCTGCTCGAAAACCATCCCCTGTTTCCCGAGCGCGCCAATATCTCCATCGCCAATGTGATCACCAGCGACAAGATCATCCTGCGCACCTGGGAGCGTGGGGCGGGCCTCACCGAAGCCTGCGGCACTGCCGCCTGCGCCGCCCTGGTCAATGCCGCCCGCACCCGCCGCACCGGCCGCAAGGCGACCGTCACCGTGCCCGGTGGAGACCTCATCGTCGAATGGCTCGACAATGACCATGTCACTCTCACCGGCCCGGCCGCATTCGAGTGGGCCGGCACGCTCGACCCCAAGACCGGCGCCTGGACGCGCAGCGAGGCCGCCTGATGGCCGTCGAAACCCTGACATTCGGGTGTCGGCTCAACGCCTATGAAGGCACGGTGATGAAGTCCGAGGCCGAAAAGGCAGGGCTCGACAATGCCATCATCATCAATAGCTGCGCAGTGACCGCCGAGGCGGTGAAACAGGCCAAGCAGGCCGTGCGCAAGGCGCGGCGGGACAATCCGAGCGCCCGCATAATCGTCACCGGCTGCGCCGCCCAGACCGAGGCGCGCACCTTTGGCGAGATGGAAGAGGTGGACCTCGTCATCGGCAATGCCGATAAGCTCAAGGCGGAAAGCTACCGCCCCATGGTCCTGGGCGTCCCGCTCAACGACAAGGTGCAAGTCAACGACATCATGAGCGTGCGGGAAACCGCAGGTCACCTCATCGAGGGCATGGACGGGCGCACCCGCGCCTTCGTGCAGGTGCAGAATGGCTGCGATCATCGCTGCACTTTCTGCATCATCCCCTTTGGGCGCGGCCCCTCGCGCTCGGTGCCGATGGGCGTGGTGGTCGACCAGATCAAGACCCTCGCCGGCAATGGCTATAAGGAAGTGGTGCTCACCGGGGTGGACATCACCTCCTATGGTCCCGACCTTCCCGGCAGCCCGACCCTCGGCAAGCTCACCCAGGCCATTCTGCGCCATGTGCCAGACCTGCCGCGCCTGCGCATTTCCTCGATCGACAGCATCGAAGCCGATCCCGCCCTCTATGAGGCGGCGGCGGATCCGCGCTTCATGCCGCATCTGCATCTCTCCCTGCAGTCGGGCGACGACCTCATTTTGAAGCGCATGAAGCGCCGCCATCTTCGCGACGATGCGCTGGGGGTGATCGAAAGATTGCGCGCCGTGCGGCCGGACATGGTGTTTGGCGCCGATATCATCGCCGGCTTCCCCACCGAGACGGAGGCGATGTTTGAAAACTCGCTCTCGTTCATCACTGAAGCCAATCTCACCTATATTCACGCCTTCCCCTATTCGCCGCGCCCCGGCACGCCAGCGGTGCGCATGCCCCAGGTCGACACCGGCACTGCCCGCAAACGCGCTACGCTCCTGCGCGCGGCCGGGGAAAAACAATTTGCCGCACTGTGCGAAAGCCGGATCGGACGGCAGGAAAGCGTGCTGGTCGAGCGCAATGGCATTTCACGGACTGAACAATTCGTCCCCGTACACGTTCCGGACACGACACATGGCGATCTCGTCAGCGTGACGATCACCGGGCGTGGAGCCAGGGGGCTCGTGGGCGAAAAAATGCGGGCCGCGGCATGATCGCGGCAGGAAGTTTTAGGGCAGACAATGAGCGATAAAGTATCCGGGTTCTTCAAGCGCCTGTTTGGCACCGAGCCCGCGCCGACGCCCACACCGGCGCCCCCCGAGACGCTGCCGGAAACCCCGGTAGCGCCGCCTGCGCCAGCGCCCGAACCGGAACCAGTCGCCCCGGCACCAGAGTCGGCTGCACCGCCGCCTGTTCCCGAGCCAGCCCCCGCGCCCGAGCCTGAAATCGCGCCCGAGCCGGAGCTCGAGCCCGAAGTCGTGCCCGAGCCAGAAGACGTGCCCCCGCCCGGCCCGCCGGAGACCACGCCCGAATATATCGAGGCGGTGGAAGACCAGTTCGTCGCCCCGCCCGCGCCCGTCGCGCCGCCGGCCGAACGGCAGAGCTGGTTTACCCGGCTGGCTAGTGGCCTTCGCCGCTCTTCGGACAATCTTACCGCCTCGATTACCTCGGTCTTCACCAAGAAAAAGCTCGATGCGGCAACGCTCGACGAGCTCGAAGACGTGCTGATCCAAGCCGATCTCGGCCTCGAGACGGCCATGGCCATCACCGAGGCGCTTCGAAAGGACCGTTTCGACAAGGACGTGTCCGGCGAGGATGTGCGCAGTGTTCTGGCCAGCGAAGTCGAAAAAGTACTCGGCCCGGTGGCCCGGCCACTCGATATCGACACCAGCAAAAAACCCTTCATCATCCTGATGATCGGGGTCAATGGCTCGGGCAAGACCACCACTATCGGCAAGCTGGCGCAAAAGCTCTCCGCCGAAGGCAAATCGGTGATGCTGGCTGCCGGCGACACGTTCCGCGCAGCCGCCATCGAGCAGCTGCAGGTCTGGGGCCAGCGCACCGGCGCGCCGGTGATCTCCAAGCCCGCTGGCGCCGACGCCTCGGGGCTCGCTTTTGACGCCGTCACCCAGGCCAAGGCCGAAGGCCGCGATGTGCTGATCATCGACACCGCTGGACGCCTGCAAAATCGCGACGAGCTGATGAATGAGCTCGAAAAGATCATTCGCGTCATCAAGAAGGTCGAGCCGTCGGCCCCGCATGCAACCCTGCTGACGCTCGATGCCACCACCGGCCAGAACGCCATGAAGCAGGTAGAAATCTTCGGCAAGCGCGCCGGAGTGACCGGTCTGGTGATGACAAAACTCGACGGCACCGCCCGTGGCGGTATTCTCGTCGCCATCTCGAAAAAGTTCGGCCTGCCGGTGCACTTCATCGGCGTTGGCGAAGGCGTTGACGACCTCGAACCCTTCTCCGCCAACGAGTTCGCCCGCGCCATCGCCGGCCGGGACTGAGGCTGGGGCTAACACCGCCCCATCCCCTCCATCGTCATTGCCCGGCTCGTCCGGGCAATCCATCTCGCCACTCTGCACGGATCACGCGGGCAATCCGCGTGATGACCCTCTTCTGCGTGCGCACACGGCCATGAGCCCCGGCTCCCTTTCCAGAAAGCCCCGGAACAGCTCAGCCCGCAGCAGCATCAGATCCCGGCTCCGCGGGCGAAAAGCTCTCTGCGCAACCACCCACTTTACATATAATAGTACTTTATATAGGGTCCCCTCATCGCCCGAAGCGTAAACGCCGGGCGGTCATTTGGGAGGATCATCATGAATATCGTGACCAAGCTCGCCCTCGCGGCGGGCCTCGCTACCGCTTTGTCTACTGCCGGCTTCGCCCAGGATATTTCGGGCAAGGTCATCGGCTTTTCCCAGATCGGCTCGGAGTCCGGATGGCGCGCCGCCGAAACCTCTGTGACCCGGCAGGAAGCTGAGGCTCGCGGCGTCGATCTCAAGTTTGCCGATGCCCAGCAGAAGCAGGAAAACCAGATCAAGGCCATTCGCGGCTTCATTGCCCAGGGCGTTGATGCCATCCTCGTGGCGCCCGTGGTTGCCACCGGCTGGGATGAAGTCCTGACCGAAGCCAAGGAAGCCGAAATACCCGTCGTCCTGCTCGACCGCGGCATCGATGCGCCAGAAGATCTCTACATGACCGCCGTCATGTCCGATCAGGTCCTTGAAGGCCGCGTTGCTGGCCAGTGGCTGGTCGATGCCGTCGGCGCCGAAGAGTGCAAGGTTGTTGAACTCCAGGGCACCGTGGGCTCCAGCCCCGCCATCAGCCGCAAGCAGGGCTTTGAAGAAGCCATTGCCGGCCACGACAATATCTCCATCATCCGCAGCCAGACGGGCGATTTCACCCGCTCCAAGGGCAAGGAAGTGATGGAGGGCTTCATCAAGGCTGAAGGCGGCGGCGCTGATATCTGCGCGGTCTACGCCCATAACGACGACATGGCGGTCGGCGCCAGCCAGGCCATCAAGGATGCAGGCCTCAAGCCCGGCACCGATATCCTCGTCGTCTCCATCGACGCCGTGCCCGATATCTTCACCGCCATTGCCGCCGGTGAAGCCAATGCCACGGTTGAGCTGACCCCAAACATGGCCGGCCCCGCCTTCGACGCCCTGGCCGCCTACTGGGCCGATGGCACTGAACCCGAAAAGTTCATCATTACCGAGTCCAAGCTCTACACCGCCGAAAACGACCCGCAGGGCGAATACGAACGCCGCAAGGGCCTGGGCTACTGATAGGCTGAACTGACAGGTGGAGCCGCGCTTGTGGCTCCACCCCACCCTCAATCCCTCCCCATCAAGGGGAGGGAAGCGCATACTGCGAGCTCCCGGCTCTTTCGTCTCCCTCCCCCCCGTGGGGAGGGATCAAGGGTGGGGGGCTCCGGCCTGCGGGATTGGGGTGAAGCATGGACCGTCCACAAGGACGGCCGGGGAGGGGCAATGAACGACACTGGCTACGCGCTCGAGGCGCGGGGCATCGTCAAGATCTTCGGCAACCATACCGCGCTGGACCAGGTCGATTTCGGCCTCATACCCGGCGAGGTTCACGCCCTGCTGGGCGAAAATGGTGCCGGAAAATCGACGCTGATCAAGATCCTCACCGGCGCCTACCAGCCCGATGGCGGCACGGTCCTCGCCGATGGCGTCCCCGTCACCCTCGCCAATCCCCAGCATGCCCAGACCCATGGCATCGGCACGGTCTTTCAGGAGGTCAACCTCCTGCCCAATCGCTCCGTGGCCGAAAACCTCTATCTCGGCCACCAGCCCACCCGCTTCGGCCTTGTCGATCGCCGCCGCATGGAGGCCGACACGCGAACAGTGCTCGCCCGCTATGGCCTCACTCTCGATCCCGCCAGCGAGCTCGGCAGCCATTCCGTCGCCGTCCAGCAGATCGTCGCCATTGCCCGCGCCGTCGAGCTCTCGGGAAAAGTGCTGATCCTCGACGAGCCCACGGCCAGCCTTGACCGCAACGAGGTCGAGCGCCTCTTCGAGATCATCCGGGACCTCAAGGCGCAGGGCCTCGCCATCGTCTTCATCACCCATTTCCTCGATCAGGTCTTCGCCGTCGCCGACCGCGTCACCATTCTGCGCAATGGCAAGCTGATCGAAACCCGCGCCCTCGACACGCTGACCCGCACCGATGTCGTCCGCCTCATGCTGGGCAAGGACATCGCCTTCTCCGGCGCCACCAAGCTCGACGAAAACCGGCCGCTCGGCGACGTGCTGGTCGATTTCACCGGCTATGGCAAAAAGCGCAGCGTCCTGCCCTTCACCCTCTCCATCCACAAGGGCGAGGTCATAGGCGTCGCAGGGCTTCTAGGCTCTGGTCGCACGGAAATGGCCCGCCTCATGTTCGGGGCCGACAGCGCCGACGAGGGCAGCGTCACCGTCGCGGGAAAACCCACCACCATTTCCCGTCCCACCGATGCCATTGCCCATGGCTTTGGCTTCTGCCCCGAAGACCGCAAGGCCGAGGGCATTTTCGGCGATCTCTCCGTGCGCGAAAACATCATCATTGCGCTTCAGGGCAAGCTGGGGTGGTTTTCCGCCCTCAACCGCGACGAGCAGATGGAAATCGCCGGCAAATTCGGCGAGGCCATGGATATCCGCGCTGCCTCGCTCGACATGCCGGTCAAACTGCTCTCGGGCGGCAATCAGCAGAAGGTCATTCTCTCGCGCTGGCTCGCCACCGATCCGGCCTTCCTCATTCTCGACGAACCCACCCGCGGCATTGATGTCGGCGCCCACGCCGAGATCGTGCGCACCATCAATCGCCTGCGCGATGAGGGGCTGGCGCTGGTCGTTATCTCCTCCGAGCTCGATGAGGTCGTGGCCTATTCTTCGCGCATCGTCGTCATGCGCGATCGCGAGCTGGTCGCCGAGCTCAATGGCGAAAACATCAATCCGGGCATTATCGTGCAGGCTATCGCCAATCATCACGAGGGAGCCCCCGCATGATCCGGCGCTCGGCTTCCTTCCTTGCCAGCCCGCAGCTCATCGCCCTTGTCGGCGTGCTGCTGATCAACTGGCTGCTGTTCCCCAATTTCTTCCGCATCACCTGGCAGGATGGGCGCCTCTTCGGCAGCCTCATCGACGTCATCAATCGCGGTGCGCCGGTGGCCATCCTCGCCATCGGCATGGCCGGCGTCATCGCCACCAAGGGCGTTGATCTCTCGGTCGGCGCAGTCATGGCCGTCTCCGGCGCCGTCGCCGCCACGCTCGTCGTGGCCGGCTATCCCACCCCCATTGCCGTGGCTGCCGCCCTCACCGTCGGCCTCCTCTGTGGCCTCTGGAACGGCATTCTCGTGGCGCTGCTCGATATCCAGCCGATCGTCGCCACGCTGGTTCTGATGGTGGCCGGGCGCGGCATTGCCCAGCTCATCACCCAGGGCTTTATCGTCACCTTCAATGATCCCGTGCTGATCTTTATCGGCACCGGCTCCTTCCTCGGCCTGCCCATGGCCGCCGTCATCGCCATTGTCCTGATGGTGCTGGTCACCCTGCTGGTCCGGCGCACTGCCATCGGCCTTTTCATCGAGGCGGTGGGCGTAAATCGCGCCGCCGCCAGCCTCGCCGGCATTCGCAGCCGCATGTTGCTGCTGCTCGTCTATTCCCTCTCCGGCCTCTGCGCCGCCATTGCCGGCATCATTGTTGCCGGTGACATTCGCGGCGCCGACGCCAACAATGCCGGGCTCTGGCTCGAGCTCGACGCTATCCTCGCCGTGGTCATCGGCGGCACCTCGCTGCTCGGCGGGCGCTTTTCCGTGCCGCTGGCCGTGGTCGGCGCACTCATCATCCAGGCCATGAACACCGGCATTCTCGTCTCCGGCTTCCCGCCCGAGTTCAATCTCATCGTCAAGGCCGGACTGATCTTCATTGTCCTCCTGATCCAGTCGCCGCTGGCCTCGCGCCTGGCCCCGACCCGCCTGCGCCCAGCTTCCGCCGGAGCCAAGAAATGAACCGCTCTCTTCGTCCGCTTCTTGCCACGGCGCTCATCTTCGTCATCGCCTATGCCCTGGCGGTGATGCAGTTCCCCAACATGTTCTCGACCCGCGTGCTCGGCAATTTTCTCACCGACAACGCCTTTCTCGGCATTGCCGCAGTGGGCATGACCTTCGTCATTCTCTCAGGGGGCATTGATCTCTCGGTCGGCGCGGTCATCGGCTTTACTGGCGTGCTTGTGGCCGTGCTCATCTCCTGGGCCGGTTTCCATCCGCTCTTCGCCTTCGCCATCGCCCTTCTGGTTGCAGCAGCCTTTGGCGGCACCATGGGGCTCGCCATTCATTTTCTTCAGGTGCCGTCCTTCATTGTCACTCTGGCCGGCATGTTCCTCGCGCGTGGCGCCGCCTCGGTCATCACCCAGGATTCGGTGCCGATCAGCCACGAATTCTATTCAGCCATTTCCGGCCTCGTCATCCGCCTTCCCGGGGGCGGGCGCCTCAGCTTTATCGGCCTCTCCATGGTCGCCATTTTCATCATCGGCGCCATTCTGGCCCACCGCACAAAATTCGGCTCTTACGTCTATGCGCTGGGCGGCAATCCGGTCTCGGCCTCGCTCATGGGCGTGCCGGTGGCGCGCACCACCGTGGCCATTTATATGCTTTCATCCGTGCTTGCGGCCTTGGCGGGCATTGTTTTTTCCCTCTATACATCTGCGGGTTACCCGCTGGCGGCGGTGGGCGTCGAGCTCGATGCCATCAGCGCGGTGGTCATAGGAGGCACGCTGCTCACCGGCGGCTATGGGTTTGTCCTGGGCACGTTCATCGGCGTCATGCTGCTGGGCCTCGTTCAGACCTACATCATCTTCGACGGCACGCTGTCGAGCTGGTGGACCAAGATCGTCATCGGCGTTCTCCTGTTCCTGTTTATCGTGCTGCAACGGATCATTTTCGCCGCGGCCGCACCCGGAGACAAAGCGTCCCAGAAAGCCTGAAATGATCGAAGCAGGCAGCCTCATCCGATCCCTCTCGGGGCGGCATGCTGCGCGCAATTTCCATAATTTCGTCATCAACGAGATCGGCCGGGCCATTGTCTCGGGCGCCTCGCCTGTTGGCTCGGTTCTGGCCAGCGATGCAGTGATGATGGAGCGTTACGGCGTCTCGCGCACAGTTCTGCGCGAGGCGATCAAGACGCTTGAGGCCAAGGGTCTGGTCGAGGCCCGCCCCAAGGTCGGCACCCGCGTCTCCCCGCGCAGCCGCTGGAATTACTTCGATTCCCAGGTGCTCGCCTGGCATTTCCACGCCCCAGCCGATGCTCGCTTCTACCAGAACCTCTTTGCCGTGCGCGAAGCTCTCGAACTGCCGGCGGGGGAGGGGGCTGCGCGCTTCCGCACCGCAGAACACGTCCGCATCATGAAATACTGGCTGCATCAGGCGTCGACGGCCGGCGACAGCGACGAGCAGTTCGGCCTCGCCGCCCTCGAAATTCACGCCCAGATCGCCGAGGCGTCCCAAAACACCCTGCTGCGCAGCGTCGTTGGCGTCATCGAACTCCTGCTCGCCCTCGCCCTGACGCGCAGCAGCGAAACCGTCATGGCCTATCGGCAAGCCAGCATCGCCATTCTCGAAAAAACCGTCCTCGCTATCGAGGAAGGCGCCTCGGACGCCACCCGCGACCACCTCCTCGCCTGCCTCGCCCTCGACCATGCAAGGGTCATGGAAGGCGTGTGAGGCCCGCACTGCGGACAACGCGGCATAGGGCGCCCGGCGCCCGGCGCCACCCCACCCTCATTCCCTCCATCAAGGGGAGGGAGGCGCAGACTGCGATGTCTCGGCTCCTTCGTCTCCCTCCCCTTGTGGGGAGGGTAGCAAAGCTCGGCCAAGGGCCGTATCGGCGCTGGGTGGGGGAGGGATCAAGGTGGGGATATCCAAAACGCCCCCAACCACCAACACCCGGCAACCCCTCATCTCCCGCACCCGTTTCTCCCTCAAAGGAGAAATCGCATGTATGAGACACCCATCCTCTGGTTGCTGCTGCTGACCGTCGGCGTCGCCTGCCTCGGCGCCGCCATGGTCTATGGCACCATGCGCAATCGCAAGCGTACACCGCTCGAGCGCAATATCACCGAGGCTGCAACGCGGGCCGAATATCGCGCCGAGGATCGCGACGAGCGCTAGACTTTCCGCCTACCAGGCAAAGTCTGGGCCATTGACCCGGGCGCCGAGCAGGAACACGTCTGCCATCAGCCGCAGCGGAGCCGCGTCGACATCGCTCTCGTGCCGCTCGAGCAGATCGGCAAACCGGTCATACATGGCCGAATATTCGAGATCGCCGTGCTCGAGCACCAGCGCCCCGTTGACGCTGAGCTTGCGGCCGCCGTTTTCGAGGCGGATCTCATTGCCGGCCCCGGTGGTAAAGCGGATGGTCCAGATTTCCCCGCTCTCTTCGAGCCAGTTGAACCCGGCCGACAGCTCTGGCCGATGCGCCTGCGAGGATTTGAACGCGATCTCGACATCCACCGGGGTCTGCCGATTGGCCGGAAAAGTCAGCTTCGCGTTTTCGACAAAGGCCGGGAACGGCATGACCTTGGTAAAGATCGAGAGCGCATTGATGCCCGGATCGCAGACGCCGAACCCGCCGGGCTCCCACACCCAGTCCTGTCCCGGATGCCATTTGCGCACGCTTTCGCGCCAGTCGATACGGGCCGAGACCACGCCTTCATCGGCGAGGATCGCCTTGGTGCGGTCGACGGCGGCGTTAAACTGGCTGTGCCAGGTCTGGTAGAGCACCCGGTCCAGTCGCCTGGCATGGGCGATGAGATCGTCGAGTTCGGAAATGGTCGTGGTGGGCGGCTTTTCCATCATCACGTCCTTGCCGGCGTCGAGCGCCTCGCGGACATAGCCATGGCGCACGCCGGGCGGTGTGCAGATGGACACGATGCCCACTTCCGGCATGGCCGCATAGAGTTCGGCGGCCGTCCTGAACACGGGCAGGTTCTTATGGGCGACTCCGCGCGTCGACACGGTCGCCGCCAGCTCGAAATCCTCCGAGGCTTCGATCACCGGGATATGCTGATCGACGGCAATCTTGCCTACGCCGATGATCGCGATCTTGCGCTTGCCCATCCAAAAAATCTCCCCGAGCTTTGGTGGGAGGTTTTAGAGCAGAGCGCGGGCCGATCGCCAAGCACCCACGGCAAGAAAAGTATGACTTTTTATTGCGAAACCGCTGTCGCCGGCTCCCAAAGCTCGATCTGGTTGCCTTCCGGGTCATGAATTCGGGCAAATCGCCCCGTCTCGGGCGTGTCCCATTCCTCCGGCCGCGTCTCGACCGCAATCCCGGCTTCGCGCAGGCGCACCAACATCGCGTCGAGATCATCGACCCGGAAATTGATCATCCACTGCTTGGCCTCCGGAAAATAGTCGCTCTCCTGCCGGAAAGGCGCAAACACGGTCATCCCCGCATCCTGCTGCCAGAGCTCGGTGATGCCCAGATGTGTCTCGTACCACCGCACGAGCGCATCCTTGTCGCCCGACCGGAAGAAGATCCCGCCAATCCCCGTCACCCGTGCCATCTGCGCCTCCCGCTATCGCCCGACCTATGCGTCTTCAGGTCAACCGTCATCGCCCGGCGTCTCCGGGCAATCCATCCCGATGCCGAGTTTGGCACAGGATAGGAGAGCCACAAAATCACTCCTCCCCCTCCTTAAGGGGGAGGTCGGGTGGGGGTGGCGCCTTACCGGATGAGGATCGCCCGGAAATCATTGACGTTGGTCCCGGTCGGGCCCGTCACAAAAAGGTCCCCAATCGCCTCAAAGGCGGTATAGGCATCATTGTTCGCCTGTGCCGCCAGCGGATCGACGCCCGCCTCGCGCATCCGCCGCGCCGAAGTGCCGTCGACAAAAGCCCCGGCATTGTCTTCCGAGCCGTCGATGCCATCGGTGTCGCCCGCCAGCGCCGTCACCCCTTCGACCCCATCGAGCGCAATGGCCAGCGACAGCAGGAACTCGCCGTTCCGTCCGCCGCGTCCCTTGCCGCGCAGCGTCACGGTGGTCTCCCCGCCTGAAAGCAACACCACAGGCTTGCTGAACGGCTGATTGCGGAGCGCAATCTCCTTGGCAATCGCCGCATGCACCAGCGCCACGTCGCGCGCCTCACCCTCGATGGAATCCGACAGCACTGCCGCCTCTATCCCCATCGCGCGCGCCTTGTCCGCCGCAGCCGTCAGCGACAGGGCGGCCGAAGCGATGGTCACCACCGAATTGTTGACGAAGCGTGGGTCGTCCGAACGCGGCGCGATATTGTCCTCTCCCGCCAGAATTTTCTGCGCCGCCGCCGGCAGCTCCAGCCCATAGAGCGCGGCATATTTCCGTGCCTCGGCCCGTGTCCCGGCGAGCGAAATCGTCGGTCCCGACGCCACCAGCGCCGGATCATCACCCGGCACATCGGAAACAACCAGCGTCGCCACCCGGGCCGGTGCGGCCGCCAGCGCCAGCCGTCCGCCCTTGATGGAAGAAAACTGGTTGCGGATGAGGTTCATCACCCCGATCGGCGCGCCCGAAGCGAGCAGCGCCCGATTGACCGCCTGCTCATCCTCAAGGCTCATCCCCTCGGCGGGCGCCGGCAGCAGCGACGAGCCGCCGCCCGAAATCAGCGCCACGACGAGATCATCGGCGCTCAACCCCTGCAGTAGCTCCACAATCCGCCGCGCCGCCTCAAACCCCGCCGCATCCGGCACCGGATGAGCCGCCTCGACAATTTCAATCTGTTCGCACTTTTCGGCATAGCCATAGCGGGTCACCACCAGCCCGTTCAGCGGCTCGTCCCAGGCCTTCTCGAAAGCCCGCGCCATCTGCGCCGATGCCTTGCCCGCGCCGATGACAATAGTCCGCCCCTTCGGCTTTTGCGGCAGGAACTGGCTCACCGCCAGCGCCGGCTGCGCCCGTTCCACTGCCGTCTCGAACAGGCCTTTCAGCAAGTCCTTGTCCATCTTCCCCCCTTGCCGTTACCACCCGTCGGACTGTTCTTGTGCCCGACACGGCAAAAGCTTGTCCAGCCTTGCCACCTTGTCAAAACGCAGACACATAGAAAGTCTAGCGGCAGGCCGAGGAGTTTTCATGACCGAACGATTCGCCATCTACTACGCCCCCTCCGCCACCAGCCCCCTGTGGGACAGGGCCTCTGCCTGGCTGGGCCGCGACTCCGCCAATGGCCAGTTTTTCGACGGTCCCGTCGGCGGCATCGAGCGCAATCGCCTGCTCAACCTCACTCAGTCGGCCAATCGCTACGGTTTCCACGCCACCATCAAGCCGCCCATGGTGCTGGCCCCGGGCACGACCCTCGACGATCTCGGCGCCGCGCTCACCCGGTTTGCTGCGAGCCAGCGTCCCGTCTCCCTCGGCACCCTTGATATCGTTTCGCTCGATGGCTTCCTCGCCCTTATCGCCGCCGGCGACAATGCCGACCTTCAGGATCTCGCCGCCCATGTGGTTGAGGAATTCGAGCCCTTCCGTGCGCCGCTCTCCATGCGCGACCGCTCGGCCCGCGCCGCGCGCGGCCTCACGCCGCGCCAGGAGGAACTGCTCGATGGCTATGGCTATCCCTATGTCTTCGACGAATTCCGCTTCCACATGACCCTCACCGATCGCCTTCCCGAGGCCGATCACGCCGAGATCGCCGCTGCTGCCCGCAGCTGGTTTGGCGCGCTGCTCGCCGAGGAGGTCGTGCTCGACAGGCTCGTGCTTTTCCATGAGCCAGACGCCGGCCGCCACTTCCGTCGCCTCGACGATTTCAAGCTCGGGGCCGGCCAGTGACAAAGACGATCCTCTCCAACGCCCGCATCGTCCTGCCCGAGGCCGAGATCACCGGCAGCGTCGTCATCGCCGAGGGCAAAATCGTCTCCATCGACGAAGGCGCATCCCGCCACGGCGAGGATCTTGCCGGCGATTACCTCATCCCCGGCCTTGTCGAGCTCCACACCGACCATCTCGAAAATCATTACCGCCCGCGTCCCGGCGTGTTCTGGGATCCGCTGGCCGCGCTCCACGCCCACGACGTGCAGATCGCCGGCTCGGGCATCACCACGGTCTTTGACGCCGTCCGCATCGGCTCGGACCTAGAGCTGCCCGACATGCTCCCTCATGCCACTGCGCTAGTCGATGCCGTGCGCGAGGGCAGCGACGGCGGCTGGCTGCGCGCCGAACATTTCATCCATTTGCGCTGCGAACTGCCCAGCCACGACGTCGTCACCCATTTCGAGACCTTCGCGTCCCACGACATCACGCGGCTGGCCTCGGTTATGGACCACACGCCCGGCCAGCGTCAGTTCCGCTCGCTCGATGACTACAAGCGCTTCTACGCCAAGCAGATGGGCCGCACCGAGGCCGAACTGCTCGCCTATATCGCTGCCCGCCAGGCCGAGCACGACCGCTACTCGGCCGCCAACCGCAGCGCTATCGTCGCCCGTGCCCATGAGCTCGGCCTTGCGCTCGCCAGTCATGACGACGCCACCATCGCCCATGTCGAGGAAGCCGCTGAAGACGGCGTCGCCATCGCCGAATTCCCCACCACGCTCGAAGCCGCCTCTGCCGCCCATGATGCCGGCCTCGCCATTTTGATGGGCGCGCCCAATGTGGTGCGCGGACGCTCGCACTCGGGCAATATTTCGGCCAGCGATCTCGTTGAGGCCGGCCTCCTCGATATCCTGAGTTCCGACTACGTCCCCTATGCCTTGCTGCAGGCCGTCTTCCTCATGCCCCGGCGCATCGAGAGCGTGAGCCTGCCCCAGGCGCTGGCAACCGTAACGCGAAATCCCGCCCGCGCCGCCGGGCTCGATGATCGCGGCGAGATTGCCGTCGGCAAGCGGGCCGATCTCGTGCGGGTGCGGGCCAATGGTCCGCTGCCCAGCGTGCACAGTGTCTGGCGAGAAGGACATAGAGTGAGTTGAACGAGCGCTCCCCCGGAATTCTGGTCCTTGTCGTTGGCCCCTCCGGTGTGGGCAAGGACACTCTCATCCAGGGCGCCCGTCAGGCGCTCGATGCCGACAAGCGCTTCAGCTTCGTCCGGCGTCTCGTCACCCGCCCCACCGATGTCGAGGTGGAGGATCACCTCAGCGTTGAACCCGCCGAATTTGAAGAGGCCCGCACTGCCGGCCGGCTCTCCCTGCATTGGGAGGCGCACGGCCTCCAATATGCCTTGCCCATCGGCGTCGATACCGATCTGGCGCTGGGGCGCGTGGTGGTCGCCAATGTGTCGCGTCACATCGTGCCATCAGCGCTCGAAAAATACCCCTCAAGCCGCGTCGTCATGATCTCGGCTGAAATATCCCTGCGCGCCCAGCGGCTGGCCAGTCGCGGTCGGGAAGGGCGCGATCAGATCACCGCGCGGCTGGCGCGCGAGGGGGCGACCTTGCCCTCCGGCATCTCCCCCATCATCATCGATAATTCCAATTCCATCGGCATTGGCATCCACGCCTTCGTCATGGCGTTGCGCGCGATCGCCGGCGACTGAACCCTTTGCGTGCTCACGCGTTGACCTCACGCGTCAGCGTCAGGAGTTTTAATGAGCCGCAATGCCCTTTACGCCCTGGTGACCATCCTCTTGGTCGCCTTGGTTGCCTTCGCCATTTATACTTATCAGCAGCAACAGGCCCGTCCGGCTATTGAGGTTCGTGTCGATGAACAGGGGATTTCCATCGATGGAAACGGCTAGCAGCGTTTCAGATCGTCGGGCGGTGATTGCAGCCGCTATTGCTGCTGAACTACAGCGGCAGTCCGAAGGTGGCGCAACGCGCATCGATGTCGATGCGCTCGCGGCCGCTGTCGATGGCGCGCTGGTTCCGGGGGCTCCCTTCGCCGAAGGACGCCGCCCCGAACAGCTTAACGCCACCAACGACGACTGAAAAACCCCGGCAAGCCGGGTGCTCACCCTGTCGCCTGGCGATGGGAGCTGTGTCGGCGCTGCCCTGGCCTTTTTAAAGGTCCGGCAGCTCCGGAAAATTCAAAGATTGATTGGCAGGGCCGTGCGCCCGCCGGCCCGAGAGGGTCTCAGGCGGCGCCGGCGCTTTTTACCGCTTCGCTGACGGCAATATGAGCCGTCTCGACGCTGGGAAAATGCTGGCCGTCAACGGCAAAGGCTGGCAGCTTGACCGCGAGGAAGCGATAGCCGCCCTCGGCCGGAACGACGACGCCAAGCGGCTCGCCACCCACTTCAATGACAATTGGCTTATGCGTATTGACGCTTCTGAGACTGTTCTCGTGCATGGTGGATTTCCACTTGCGCAGTGATTCCGGGCGTCGAGGCTGCGGGGGCTTCCCGCGCCATGATTGCCGGACACTACGGATACTATCGGGGTTGTGAGACGAAGATGTGACGCCAGATCACATTCGTTTCGAGCGACAGGACCCTTGCCAACGTTTGGCATGAAGTGGATGGAATACTACGGTCAGACACGCCGCGTGGATGGTAATGGTTGTCGATGTGGTCATCGTCATTCCTCTCCTTGCAGGTGGTTGCGACCGGAAATGCGTCCAAGGCGACGCAGCGAGGGCAAGATAGGCGACGCGCCAAACGATTGCCAGTACGCCATTATGCGTAACTGGCCCGAAAAATGAAAAACTCTGCTCGACTTTCGTCGCACGGACACAATCAGACCCTGCACTTCGCTTGAACTGCGTCGCGCAATCTGGTGTTCTGTTCCCCTTGAAGCGTCGCCTGCCACGGCAGGTCCAGAGGAATAATGCGTTGTCGGAAGATCAGACACCCCCGGGACGGGTTAAGCGCGGCGTCAAGCCCAGCGGCAAGCCCACCCTGAAGACCATTGCGCAAATGACGGGGCTGGCCGTCACCACCATTTCCCGGGCGCTCAACAACGCCCCCGAGCTCGCCCAGGATACGCGTGATCGCGTCCAGAAGATTGCCGCCGAAATCGGTTATCTGCCCGATCGGGCGGCGCTGCGCCTCAAGACCGGCCGCACCAATGTCGTGGCGCTGATCCTCGAGCCCGACGAGCAGATTTATGGCTTCGGCACCTCCCTCGTCACCGGCATCACCGAGGCGCTGCGCGACACCGCCTATCACCTCGTGATCACCCCGCTGTTCCGCAATGTTCCGGCCATCGAGCCCATCCAGCATATCGTGCGCAACCGCATGGCGGATGGCGTCATCTTCTCCAAGGCCGAGCCCTTCGACGAGCGCATCCGGTTTCTGCTCGACAATAATTTCCCCTTCGTCAGCCATGGGCGCAGCCAGTGGCCCGAGCCGCATCCCTTTGCCGATTTCGACAATGAAGCCTATGCCTATGGCGCTACGCTGCGGCTGGCCAGCAAGGGCTGCAAGAAGGTTTCCATCGTCCTGCCCGACAGCGCCCTGACCTACACCGACCATCTCAAGGCCGGCGTCGAGCGCGGCGCGCGCGAGGCCGGGATCGCCTTTGAATTTGCCGCAGACGTCAATCTGGGCAGCGCTACCGATGCCATCCGCAATTACGTCATCAAGCGCGCCAAGCGTCCGGAGCGGCCCGATGGCTATGTCTGCGCTTCCGAGCTTTCGGCGCTGGCCATTATCGGCGGGCTGAACGAGGCTGGCCTTGCCGTTGGCACGACCACCCATGTCGTCACCAAGCAGGCCTCCGACATGTTCATGCAGTTTCAGCCCGGCGCCGAAACGGTGTTCGAGGATTTCGCCGAGGCGGGGCGCAATCTGGGGCAATTGCTGATCCGACGCATCGGCGGGGAAACCGAGGGGCTGCACTGGATGGCCGAGCCACGCTTCGACTGGCCAACGTCTTAAGACTGACGTCGCCAGACCAACCCTGCGCAAAAATATCCTATTTTTTATGCGGCAACGCATGGCGGGTGACGGGGCCTGCCGGTGCCTTCATGCCGTGTATGCAAGACTAGCCGCGCCCGGCTGTGCCACGATTGTGCCGCAATCTCGCCTTTTTTGTGCGATCAGGCGCGCTTCTGTGTCCTTTAGTGTCGACGCGTAAGTGAATCTATCAGTTTAGCGATTGCAGGACTTCTGAATCACTGGAGAGTCTTCAGGCGAGGATTCAAAAGGACATGCGTTCGATTCATCCGTGATTCAGAATTCGCGACGCCGAACGACTTCAATATATTGCCATCGTATATTGTTTCTTCTTCTCCGATTCTTGATCGAAAAGTACTCGCGTAACTATCGGTTAATCCGTGACGAGATAGCGTGCTGATGTGCCGGATGGGAATACGGCCAGAACCATTTTCATTAATCTTCACTGACGGATGTAGAGCCGGCTGACGACTTTTTAGTCCCCAATCATTTCTCCTCCGCCATTCGGCAAAAAATCAGCATGTCCCCGTTACATTGTTTCCACGTCCGGTCATTGCCATGACCGGCGCCAGTCCCTTCACGTTCGTCCTCAGCGGCGATGTCACAGTCAAATCGGCCCAGGCTGTTTCGACAGCTCTGCGGGAAGCGCTCGATGCGCACCCGATCGTGCAGGTCGATACCCAGACCGTCGCAGCCGCAGATGTCACCACGGTTCAGACCTTGCTCGCCGGCCTCGCCAAGGCCCAGGCGGAAGGCCGGACCCTGAGCATGCTCGCGCCCCTCGGCCAGCCCCTGCGCAATGTCCTTGCGGCGGGCAGCTTCATGGAACCGGCTCCCGGGGCCGGCTTCTGGAACACTCAAACTCTTCAGACCAGCGGAACTTCGGCGGCATGACCAAGACTATCCTGACAATCGACGATTCAGCATCCATCCGCCAGATGGTGGCGATGACGCTCAGTGCCGCCGGTCTCGACGTCATCGAGGCGGTCAACGGCCAGGATGGCTATGACAAGGCGACGACCAATACTGTCCACGCCGTCATCACCGATCTCAACATGCCGGTGCTCAATGGCATCGAGTTCATTCGCAAATATCGCCAGCATCCCTCGAGCAAGGGCATTCCGATCATCCTTTTGACTACCGAGTCCGACGAGGATCTCAAGCGTCAGGCCAAGGAAGCGGGCGCCACCGGCTGGATCGTAAAGCCCTTCAAGCAGGACCAGCTTCTTGCGGTGATAAAAAAGGTCACCGGGGCATGAACATCTCCGATCCCAGCGAAACCTTTCGCCAGGAGGCGCGCGAGCTGCTCGACCAGCTCGAGGCGGGGCTCCTCGATCTCAACCAGGATCCCGACAACAGCGATCTGGTCAATTCCACCTTCCGGGCCCTGCACACCATCAAGGGCTCGGGAGCGATGTTCGGTTTCACCGCCGTCGCCGAGTTCGTCCATGAGTTCGAAACCGCCTTCGATCGCGTGCGCAAGGGCCAGAGCCAGGTCAATGCCGCGCTGATCGGCGTCGCGCTCGACGCCAAGGACCATATTCATCTGCTGATCGAGACGCCGGACGCATCTGTCGAAGGCGGAGCCCGCATCCTCTCCGAGCTGCGGGCCATCGTCGAAGGCGACGCTTTTCCATCCGCTCCGGCCGTGCGCGCCGAGATGAACGCCGTCGATGTCGCCGCGGCGCCGGAAGCCGGGCCCACCCGCTGGCGCCTCCGCTTCTACCTGCCGGCTGATGCCCTGCTCTATGGCACCAATCCGCTGCTCCTTCTCGAGGAGCTCGCCGCCATTGGTCCCTGCGAGATCACGCCGCTGACCGACCGCGTTCCCAATCTCGATCTCATCGATCCCGAGCACGCCTATATCGGCTGGCAGGTCGACATGACCGCCGCCGATCCGGCAGCGGCAATCGACGATGTCTTCCTCTTCCTGCGCGACAATATGGAGCTCACGCTCGAGCCGCTCGAGGAAGCGCAGCTTGTGTCACCCATTTCGCAGGACGGGCCTCTCGATGCTAACAGTCTGTTAACCGATACGCCTCCCGCGCTACTCGCTTCTGCGCCGCCACCACCCAGGCGGAGCAAGCCCGCCGAGAAGGCCGGCGAAGACAAACCGGCCGCCACCTCGCTCCGCGTTCCGGCCGAGCGGCTGGACGAATTGATGGACCGGGTCGGCGAGCTTGTCATCGCCCAGGCCCGCCTCACCCAGATCGCCGCCCAGAGCGCCGACATCAATCTGAAAACTGTCGCCGAAGAGCTGGAACGCCTGTCTTCCGGGCTTCGCGACACCACCATGGGCATCCGCATGGTGCCCATCGGAACCCTATTCAGCCGCTTCCGGCGCCTCGTCCACGACGTCTCGGCCGAGCTGGGCAAGCCCATCGAGTTCATCACCACCGGTGAGGACACCGAGCTCGACAAGACCATGATCGAGCGCCTCGCCGATCCCTTGGTCCATCTCATCCGCAACGCGGTGGATCACGGCCTCGAAAGCCCGGAAAGCCGCGTCGCAGCAGGAAAATCCGCCCAGGGAACAGTCCGTCTTTCAGCCGTTTACTCGGGTGCGGAAGTGGCAATTTCCGTCTCTGATGACGGGGCAGGGCTCAACGCCGCCCGCATTCGCGCCAAGGCCGAAGAGAACGGCATTATCGCCCCAGACGCCAAGCTGACGGACCAGGAACTCTACCACCTGATCTTCGCTCCCGGCTTCTCGACCGCCAAGGAAGTGACCTCGCTCTCCGGCCGCGGCGTCGGCATGGACGTCGTCAAGCGGACCATCGACGGGCTGCGCGGCACCATCGATCTTGCCACCAAACCGGGCGAAGGCTCGACCCTCACTCTCCGCCTGCCGCTGACCCTCGCCATCATCGATGGCATGCTCGTCCGCGTCGGCGACGGCCGCTACACCATCCCGCTGGCCGCCGTCGAAGAATGCGTCGAACTGCCCGAAGGCATCGAGGCGCACGCCAAGGGGCGCAACTTCCTCGATATTCGCGGCAGCCTCGTCCCCTATCTGCGCCTGCGCGAAGTCTTCGGCCTCAAGGGCGAGGCGGAAGCCCACCAGAAGGTGGTGATCGTCTCGTCCGGCGAGGGCCGGGTCGGGCTCGTCGTCGACCAGATCATCGGCAACAACCAGACCGTCATCAAGCAGCTCTCAAAGCTGCATTCGGGCATCAAGTCCTTCTCGGGCGCCACAATTCTGGGTGACGGCACGGTCGCGCTGATCCTCGATACCGCCCATCTGGTCGGCGCGGGACAGAGCTATATCGAATACAACCAGTCGGTGGGGAGAGCCGCATGAGCGCGCCCGACGATATCGCCTCCGCCGCCTCCATGACGGCCCTCACCATAAGGCTGGAAGACGAATTATTCGCCGTCGAGGCCGGTCGGGTTCGGGAAATTCTCGATCTCGTGCCCATTACCGCCGTCCCCAATTCGCCGGCCTTCGTGGGCGGGCTCATCAATGTCCGCGGCCGCGTCGTGCCGCTGGCCGACCTCCGCGTCATGTTCGGCATGGCTCGGCCCGAGCCCGATGAGGACACGCGCATCGTCGTCATGGAAGTCGACATCGACGGCGAGCCCACCATTGCCGGCATCCTTGCCGACAAGGTTCACGATGTCACCGACATCGAGGCAGCCTCCATCGAGGAGGCGCCCAAGGTCGGCATGCGCTGGCGGCCCGAATTCGTGAAGGGCATCGGCAAGCGCAACGGCGGCTTCATCATCATTCCGGACATGGAACGAATTTTCGAGACTTCGGCGGGCAGGAGCCCAGTCGGCGCAGCATCAGAAGAAGGGTCTGCATTGTGAGACTGACTATCAAGACTAAACTGGCGGGGGCGTTCGTCGCCGTCGTGGCGCTGACAGGCGTTGGCATGACCCTTGGCATTCAGGGGCTTGGGACGCTTTCCGCCTCGATAAACGACACCATCAATGGGCCGATCACCACATCGTTCAGGTTGAATTCGATCGAGAGCGGCATGACCGAACTCGTCGCGGATATTCGCGGAATTGTCGCTAGTTCGGATGACGCGGAGATCGCCGATCTGATCAGCCAGTCTGCAGAGAGCTATTCCGTCATCAATACGACGGCGCAGTCTCTGATCGGCAAATTGGGCCGTGACGACCTGAACGTCGAAATGCAGTCCTTTATCGAGACGCTGGACGCCTATTGGGCCAGTGCCCAGAAGGCCACCGAACTAGCCCGCGCCAATAGCGATACGCGTGCATTCGAGATCACGACGACACGTGGCAGCGAGACGATTACTGCGATCGAAAACTCGCTGACTAGCCTACGTACGGCCATTCGAAACCGCGTCAACGCCAACGACCCATCTGCATTCCAGGCATACGATACCGTTTCGACCCTGTTCCTCGACGTGGCGGACGTGTTCCGTCAGCACCGCAACATTTTGCTCGCTGATAGCGCTCCCGCACGCCAGGAGCAGTGGAACAACGACTTCTCTGCTGTCATCGAGCGCATGACCCCGCAGGTTGCAGCCCTCGCACGTCAGGTGGGCGCCGCCGAAATCGGTATGGCCAACGCTGTGGCCGCCGACTTCGCAGCCATGGTGGACGCCATGAACGAAGGCAATGCTATCAGTCTCACCCGCGCCGACCTTGAAGCGAACACCATCATCTCTTCGGAAGTGGAGCCGCTTCAGCGTCAGGCCACCACCATTCTGCGGACGGTTGTCGACGCCAACACGCAACAGGCAACCAGCAGCGTCGCTCAAGCAAACGCGCTTTACGAACAGTCTCGCATGCTGCTGATCGCCCTTCTCATTGGCACAGTGGTCATCGCAGCAATTGCCGGCACCTGGATCGTCACCTCCATCTCCCGTGCCCTCACCGCCGCTGTGCGTCTGGCCAATGACGTTGCCGATGGCGATCTCAATGCCACCGCCAATATCCGTGGCGATGATGAAGTCGGCGATCTGATCAAGGCTCTCAACGCCATGACCGCCAAGCTGCGCGAAGTGGTGGCCGAAGTGACCGCCGCAACCCGCAATGTCGCTGCCGGCAGCCAGGAAATGTCCGCCACAGCCGAACAGCTGAGCCAGGGCGCTACCGAACAGGCCTCCTCGACCGAAGAGGCGTCCGCCTCGATGGAAGAAATGGCCGCGACCATCAAGCAGTCCGCCGACAACGCCACCCAGACCGAAAAGATCGCCCGTCAGTCCGCTGCCGATGCCATCGCCTCGGGTGACGCCGTCAACAGCGCAGTGGTCGCCATGCAGACCATCGCCGAAAAGATCATGGTGGTTCAGGAAATCGCCCGCCAGACCGATCTTCTGGCGCTCAATGCGGCCGTTGAAGCGGCGCGTGCCGGTGAACATGGCCGCGGCTTTGCGGTGGTGGCTTCCGAAGTGCGCAAGCTTGCCGAACGCAGCCAGGCGGCCGCCGCCGAGATCTCGACGCTCTCCGGCACCACGGTCAAGGCCGCCCAGTCGGCCGGTGATATGCTCTCCAAGCTCGTGCCCGACATCCAGCGCACGGCCGAACTGGTGGAAGAAATCTCCGCAGGCAGCCGCGAGCAGAATGCCGGTGCGGCCCAGATCAACACCGCCATCCAGCAGCTCGACAAGGTGACCCAGCAGAACACATCTGCCGCCGAGGAAATGTCCTCCACGGCCGAAGAACTGGCCAGCCAGGCCGAGCAGCTGCAGTCGGCAATCAGCTACTTCCGGCTTGATACCAGCGCACAGATCATCTCGGCCCCGGCAGCCAACAAGTCCGCGCGGCAGGATCTTCGCGCCGCAGTCATGGCCTCCGCCCCGCATATGCAGAAGGCGGCCAAGAAGCCCAAGTCCAGCTCCGGTGGGTTCGATCTCGACCTTGAAGACGGCTCGGACGCGCTGGATGCCGAATTCTCGCGCCGCGGTGCCGCCTGATTGATGCAGGGGGGCGCATCGCGATCTGCGGTGCGCCCGAGCCGCCCTGGTCTTTCGCCAAGGCGGCTCAAGGCATCGGGTCTTCGCCCGATGCCGCGCCGGACACAATCGCCACGGGTTTTGCCCACGGCGAAACAAAGAGACAGCGAAAATGCCTGATCAAAACCAATTTGTGACACTGGGCGTGGCGAACGAGAAATTCGCCGCGCCCGTCACCAAGGTCCAGGAAATCCTGGACATGCGCACCATCTCGCGCCTGCCGCGTGCGCCGGAAAACCTGCTGGGCATGATCGACGTGCGCGGGCAGGGCGTCCCGGTGATCGACCTTCGCCGCACACTCGGCATGGAGCCGGCGCCGGATACGGAAAATACCCGTATCGTGGTGCTGGCGATCAATGGGCCTGCCGGCCCTGTCACGCTCGGCCTCAAGGCTGATCGGGTGTTCGAGGTGACGGTGCTCGACAGCGACCAGCTCGATCCGCCACCGGCGGTCAGCTCAGCCTGGGTCGGGCACTGCATTGCCGGCATCGGTCGGCGCAATGGCGAGTTCGTCACCGTCCTCGACCTGGACCGCCTGCTCGGTGCTGAGGCGGCGCTTTCGGCCGCCTGACACCCTCGGGTCCGCCCTATCGCGTGGACCCTGTTTTTTCCCCGCGGAGACTTCTCTTGGGCCATATGTCGACTGCGCGTCTCGTCCCGGCGGACGATGACCATCTCAGCCATGCCGATTTCGGAAAGATCGCCACCCTGATCGGCCAGGAGGTGGGCATCCGCCTGCCGCCCGCCAAGCGGATGATGGTCGAGGGTCGCCTGCGCCGCCGGTTGCGGGCTCTGGACCTGCCCAGTTTCGACGCCTATTGCGACTATGTCTTTCGGCGGGGTGGGCTGGATCAGGAGCTGGACTCTCTCATCAATGTGGTCACCACCAACAAGACCGATTTCTTCCGCGAGGCCGAGCATTTCGAGCTGATGCAGTCGACGCTGGTGCCCAATCTCTTGCGGGCGCGCTCCGGCGAGCGTCGGCCCCTGCTCAAGGTGTGGAGCGCTGCATCCTCGACCGGGGCCGAGGCCTATACCATCGCCATGGTGCTCGCCGAGATGGCGCGGCATCAGGATAATTTCAAATATGCCATTCTCGGCACCGATGTTTCGACCGACGTCCTGGCCCAGGGCACGCGGGGCGTCTATCCGGCCGAACAAATTGCCCCGGTGCCGCAGGACATGCAGTCCCGCTACCTCATGTGGTCGCGCCAGTCCGGGTCTCGCGCCGAGGTCCGTATCGTGCCCGAACTGCGTCGGCTGGTGCGCTTCCAGAGGCTCAACCTCATGGACAGTGCCTATCCCTATGATCGGGACGTCGACATCATCTTCCTGCGCAATGTTCTGATTTATTTCGATAAAGCGGATCAGGCGGCGGTAATTGGGCGACTTGTGTCGCATTTGCGCCTTGGCGGTTATCTCCTTCTTGGGCATTCGGAGTCCATGATCGGTACGACAATTCCCGTACGCCAGGTTGCGCCTGCCGTATTCCAGCGCCTGTGAGTATGCGGATGCCTGCCTCCGGTTCGAACAAGATCCGTGTCCTCATCGTTGATGACAGCGCCTCGGTGCGCACCACGCTGAGCGAAATCATCGCCGCCGACCCTGACCTCGAAGTCATGGCGACGGCGGCCGATCCCTATGTTGCGGTCGAGCGCATCCGGCAGGAAGTGCCCGATGTCATCTTCCTCGATATCGAGCTGCCGCGCATGGACGGCATCACCTTCCTGAAAAAGATCATGGCGCAGCGTCCCATTCCGGTGGTGATCTGCTCGAGCCTGGCCCAGGCCGGTTCCGATACGCTGATGCAGGCGCTTGAGGCCGGCGCGGTGGATGTCGTCGCCAAGCCGCGCGTCGATACGGCCCAGTTCCTGCAAGAATCGCGCATGCGCATCTGCGATGCCGCCAAGGCCGCTGCCCACGCCAAATTGCGCGGACTGCGCAAGGCCGCTCCGGCGCTGACGGTGGAAGCAAAGCTCACCGCCGACGCCATCATCCCGCCCTTTTCCGACAGCCGCCGGGAAAGCGTGATGGCACGCATGCCGGTGACGAATGCGCTGGTCGTCATCGGCGCCTCCACGGGGGGCACCGAAGCCCTGCGTGAAGTGCTCGAGGCCCTGCCGTCAGACAGTCCGCCCATCCTGATCGTGCAGCACATGCCGGAAAAATTCACCGGCGCCTTTGCCCGGCGGCTGAATACGGTGTGCGCCGTCGAGATCAAGGAAGCCGAGGACGGCGACATTGTGCAGCCCGGCCGGGTCCTGATTGCGCCGGGCAATGTGCACATGCAGCTCGTGCGCAACGGCTCCCGCTACACCATAAAACTCGTCGAAGGGCCCCATATTTCGCGGCATCGCCCGTCGGTCGACATTCTCTTTCGCTCCACGGCCCAATCTGCCGGTCGCAATGCCATGGGCATGCTGCTGACCGGCATGGGCGACGACGGGGCGCGCAGTCTCCTCGAGATGCGCCAGATGGGCTGCCACACGGTCGCCCAAGACGAAGACACCTCGGTGGTCTTTGGCATGCCCAAGGAAGCAATCCAGCGCGGCGCGGCCGTCCGTGTTCTGCCGCTCGCCAAGATGGCCGCCGAAATCAACGCCTTTTCCCGCAATGCCCCAAAGATTCCAACCGGAGCCAGCGAATGACCCGGCTGCCTGCACCTGACCAGATCCACGCCCTCGCCAATGCGCTGACCCAGCCACGCCAGAAGATCGAGACGGCCTTTGTTTCCGTGGGGGGACGCCTCACCGAAGGCGCCTCCATGCTCAACAAGCTGATCCGCCTGTTCGAATCCCTGCCAAACGCCCTTGAGGGCGCCGAGGTGGACGAAGCCACGGCCCAGCTGCGGGCGGTGGCAGACAAGGCCCGCGCCCTCTCCGAGAGCTTTGCCCAGGAGAAGGCCGACCTCGCCCGTCTCGTTGAGGTTGTTGCCGGGGCAAAATCGCCCATTGGGGATCTCCGCCGTGCCGTCAAGATGATGGGGATCGTCTCGATCAATGCCCGGGTGACCGCTGCGGGGATCGTTGGCGACAGCGACGATTTTGAAGTTTTCACCACCGACATCGCGACGCTCTCCTCGACAGCAAGCCAGACCATTCTCGAGTTCTCTCAGGTCTATCGGCAGCTGACGGCCGAAGTCGACAAGGCCGCAAGCCAGCGCGCCCGCTTCGAACAGACCCATGCCCATACACTGACGGCATTGGCGAGGAGCCTCGAGGGCACGCTTGAGGCGCTTGGCGGTCAACGCCAGGCGGCGGCTGCCGGCAGTGCCGAGACCAGCCGCGTGTCTCGCCAGATCGTCCGGCGGATCGGCAGCGCCGTGATGGGCCTGCAGGTGGGCGATTCCACCCGCCAGCGGCTCGAGCATGTCGAGGCGGCCCTGTCGGGGCTGGGCGATATCCTGTCCGGAAAGGCAGCCCTGTCCGAGAGTGAACGGGCCGAGGCTGTGGCGGCCATCGCCGCCCTGGAGCAGGCTCAGCTCACCGGCGCGGCGGCTGATTTTGTCGACGAGGTGGAGGGCGCCGAGCAAGCTCTTGAGGCCCTCGCCAGCGATGCCGGCATCATCATGGAGCGCAGCCGGGATCTTTACGGCAGCGACAAGGGCAGCTCCTCTGCCATGGCAGCGCTCAACGCCCAGCTGCGCACCGCCTCGGCGATCCTGCGGGACTGCGAAAACGAACGGGCCAAGCTCGAAGCGGTGGCAACGGCCGTCCACGACACCGTGGGCGTGCTCCTCGGTCATGTCGCGGCCGTGCAGGATATCGAGGCCAATATGCGCCTCGTCAGCCTCAACGCCGCTGTGCGCTGCGCCCAGCTCGGCCCGCGCGGTGCGTCACTGACCGTGATTGCTACCCAACTGCGTGAACTCACCAGCGAAACCGTCGTGGCAGCGGAAGCCGCCATGACCCAGCTCGACCAATCCTCGGAGCTCGCAAAGGCCTTTGGCGCCGCAGCAGCGGGCGATAATGCCGGCCAGATCGGCCGTCTCGAGCAACAGGCGAACCATGCGCTGAGCCTGCTCACGGCGCTCGACGACCGTTTGGCCGAAGCGCTGGGCAGCCTTAATTCCGATGGTCCGCGGGTGATCCAGCTTCTGCAGGCGGCAGCCTCGGGCCTGCAGGGCCAGGCCGCCCTCGCCGAAGTGGTGCAGGATATTGCGCTTCAGATCGCCGCCTTGTCCGACAGCGCTCCGCCGGTTGCGCCCGGTGCTCCATTGGCCGAAGTGCTCGAGGGGCTCCGCAAGGCCTATACGATGGAGGCCGAGCGCTCCATCCATGCCACGCTGTGGGCCGCGGCCACCCCCGCATCCCGGCCAGTGGCCGACGCGGAGGTGGAGTTCGACATGGTCGACTTTATGCTGTGACGCGGGCGCTGACGCGTCCTGCTTGCCCAAGCGTGCCGATAATGGTCGTTGCCGCGTCGAGCGGGGCAAGGACGCGTGAGCCGGTGATGATCACCTGACCGGCCTTGAGAGGCATGCCGCGCCCTTGGGCATGGGGGCGAGCCACTCAAGCGCCGCAACGACGGCAGCCCAACTCGCGCCCTTGTCCGTCGTCTTGACCTCGTTGCCGTCAAGCAAGAGGCCAACGGCCAGCGTGTCGAGACCCTCGACAATGCTGCGGTCCAGAGCCGGGCCGACGACAATGGCGCCATTGCTCTGGAGGTCGCCCAGCTGGATGTTCCGCGGCGTGGCGTCCCGGTCGACAAAGGGATTGGCGATCATTTCCAGGACCGGATGGACACTGGCAATGGCCGCCTCGGCCGGCTGGCCTGGCAAAAGGTCGGCACCCAATTTTACCGCAAATTCCACTTCCGCGAGGAAATGGCGATGGCGCTCGGCGTCGAGCGAGGCGCCGTCTTCAAAATAGCGGTTGGCCGGAACCGGCGCGCAGAGCGGCTCGCCCTCGCTGCCGGCCATGATCTTCCAGCCGCCCACTTCGCCGGCATGGGCGATGACGCGGTCCTGCAGAGCATAGACCTCTTCGATATTTGCGGGCACGAGCTCGGGCGCAATCGGTCCAACCAGCGCGCCGCCATCATGGGCGGCGACCAGGCGCTGCGCGAGGTCGTCTAGGCCAGAAGTCATTCATCGTCTCCCTGGGCGGGTGGCCCGCCTGTTTCAATAAGCCTGATCCCCTGCTCGGCGCAGATCTGCCGGATCGAGTCATGGGGGCAATAATCGGTGATAAAACTATGGACCTGGGTCAGATGCCCGATCCTGACCGGGGCGGTGCGCGTGAACTTGGTTGCGTCCGACACAAGGATGACGTGGCGCGCATTGGCGATGATGGCCTGCGCCACTTTCACCTCGCGGAAATCGAAATCGAGGAGCGCTCCGTCGCTATCAATTGCGGAGACGCCGATCACCGCAAAATCCACCTTGAACTGGCGGATGAAATCGACGGCCGCCTCGCCGACAATGCCGCCGTCAGATGGGCGCACAACCCCGCCGGAGATGACCACCTCGATGCCGGGCGCAAGGCGCAGGCGGTTGGCGACATTGATGTTATTGGTGATCACCATCAGCCCGTGATGCTCTGTTAGAGCCTGGCTGACGGCTTCGGTCGTGGTGCCGATATTGATGAAGAGCGAGGCATCATCGGGAATGATCCGGGCCGCGGCGCCGCCGATGGCCTGCTTTTCGGCAGTGGCAATCTGCCGGCGCGCCTCATATTCCATGTTCTCCACCCCGGAAGGGTAGATGGCGCCGCCATGGGTACGGTTGAGCACGCCGCGGCCGCAAAGGACATTGAGATCCTTGCGCACCGTCTGCGCCGTTACCCCGAAGAGCCCCACCAATTGCTCGACGCTGACCCCACCCTTTTGTCGGGCGAGCTCGACGATCTGCACCTGACGCATCGCGGTGGTCATGGATGAAGCCTTCGCTAGTCAGTCGTGATTAGCGAAAGCGCCCGGGTGGAGCAAGCACTTGCAGGATCAGCGGAAGCGGGCAGAGGCGCGCGGTTGGGGCGTGTAGTCAAAATCCCGGTCAAATGGAAAACCTGGGCGCGGCGTATGAAGCCGTTCGGTTCGCTCCACGAACTGGTCGACGACACCGGGCGACAGGGCCATCAGGCCCGGGTTGGCGATGGGCCCGAGTTCTGGCGACAGATAGCCCGATTTGACCGCGATGATGCGCGCTGAATGCGGATCAAGGCCGAGCCGGGTAAAATCGGCAATGTTGTGGAACGGCCGACGCCGTGTGGTCACGACAAGGTCGATCCCGCCAATGCGCAGCACGGCTTCGCGAAGGCGGTTATCATCCGTCTCGAGCAGGAAGGCGACGGTTCCATCCACCTTTGCCGGCCGGCTCGATGGATCAAGTCTGGCGCCGATGGTGAGGCTGACATGTCCGCCCACGCCAGCCGCATAGGCGGCCTCGGTCGCAGCCGCGTCGGCAATGCCCGCAAATATTGTGTCAGTGGCGCCAGCTTGCATGAGCGCTGCAAGCATTTCGGCACGGTCGCCGACACCGCCGCCAGTCGGGTTATCGCCCGACTCCGCCAGCACAACCGGCGTTGTCGGGCTGGCGACAGCCCGCGCGACGCATTCCTCGATCGAGCCGGTCTCCATGCCAAACACGAATTTTTCACGGAGATCCCAATAGTCCCCCGCGAGGTCGCTGGCTGCCCGTTCCATGGCCGATCTGTCGGTGCCGGTTATAACCGCGCAGGCAGTAGATCGGGGTTCGTCCGCCCAGACATAGCCAATCTGGAACGAGGCGTCCCAAATACCGGTCGGCTCTTCGACCTGATGGAGCTGCGCATAAAAACTGCGGGCGGGTTCATCCTGCGTCGAAGTGCGTTCCCCCGGCAGCAGCACCGGCACCGGCGCCCAGACCAGACCCGGGCGCACGCCGGTCGAAATGGCCCGCACCAGCATGGTCACCGCACGGCGCATCGTGTCCGCGACGTCGATATGTGGGGCGGTGCGATAGGTCGAGAAAATATCGAGGTTGTCGATGATCTTCTGGCTGATATTGCCATGCAGGTCGTAGCTCGTGGCGATGATGACATCAGGCCCGACCGTCTCGCGCACGGCGGCGATGAAGTCGCCCTCGGCGTCGAACATGGTCTCGACGAACATGGCGCCGTGCATGGCGAGATAGACGCCGTCGAGCGGCATCGCCGCCTTCAGCCCTTCGAGTATCTCGCGCTTCCAGCGCTGGTAGAGCGCCTGCTCCACCGGCCCGCCGGCGATGGCGCGCGCATGCAGAATGGTGATGAACTCGGCCGGAAAATGGGTGAGGAAATCAAAATACCCGTCCTTGAGCATGGCCGGGCCCCGCAGCACGCGGAAATCGGCTTCGCGCGCGATCACCGGATTATAAGTACTGCACTCTGTGTGAAGACCGGCGACGGCAATGCGCATGACTATGCTCCTGATGTCTGGACGGCGTCAGAGGTGGGGGCCAGCGTCGAACGTGGCTTGAGGCGGCCCGCGAGGAAGAGGCTCACGATCAGCACCGGGATGACGCAGGCGATGCCGGCCCTGATGTCAAAATGCTCGGCGACGAAGCCGATGATCGGCGGTCCCACGAGAAATCCGGTGAGCGCAACGAAGGACAGAACGGCCACATTGGCTGATGCCGCGCGATCCCCGAGGCTCGCAGCGGCGGTGACGGCGAGCGGGAAGCCGACCGAGACGCCAATGCCCAAAATCCCGAAGCCGATGAGGGCGAGAGTGATCGTCGGCGCGAGATAGATCACGACGCTCCCGACCACCGCCAGAACGCCGCACAGCCGGGCCGTGTTTATGGCGCCGAGGCGGCGCTTGAGATGGTCGCCGCTGAACCGGCCGGCAGCCACGAACATGGCGAAGATCGAGTAGCCGAGGCCAACAGCACCCGCTTCCGCGCCGACGGCGTCGCGCAGGAAGATCGCGGACCAGTCGGCCATAGCGCCTTCGGTCATCGCGATGCCGAAGACGAAGGCGCAAATGCCGATCAGCGGCCAACTCGGAATGGACCAAGCCGATTTTTTCCCGGTTGCGGCGGCCTGCGGCGCATCGGCGAGGGCTGGCAGAGATTTGCCGGTGATCAGCGCGATGGGCAGGACAACAAGGCTTACCAGCGGGATCGCGAGATGCGGCGCAAGGCTCATTCCGGCGAGGACCGAACCGATGAGGCTGCCGACCATGATGCCGAGCGACCAGCAGCCGTGGGACGTGTTCATGATCATCGTGCCGGTCGATTTTTCGACGAGGTCTGCCTCGACGTTGAGGCCCAGCTCGACAAAGGAAATCGATGATCCGGCGAGCATCAGCGCAATGAACAGCCAGAAGGCGTCGGGCACGAAGGCCGGAAGGCAAACGGCAATCGAATAGAAGATGAAGCCGGCGATGATCGCGGCGCGACCACCGATCCGTCCGACGAGAGGTCCGGCGAAGGGCAGGGTCAGCAGCGTTCCGCAGGGCATGCCGAGCAGTGCCACGGCGAGGCCCGCCGGGCCAAGGCCGAGGCCCGCCTGGATCTCGGGGATGCGCGGCAGCCAGGAGCCAAAGGCAATGGGCTGGAGGAAGAAGGCCAGCATGGTAAGGCGCTGCGGACTGAAGCGGGACAAGGCTGCCATTTTGATCGTTCCGATTGCAGGCCTTATGGGGGCGCCTCTTGGCGCGATTGCGCTGCTGGCCGAAGGGGGGGCTAGACCGGCTCGCCCATGGGGTAGGGCAGGTATCCGACAAAGCCGGTGAGCTTCCAGGCGCCATCCACCTTGCGGCAGAAATAGACGGTCTGCCAGTTGAGGATGTCCTTGCCGCCGTCGGCCAGTCTGATCTCGCCGTCGAACTTCTTGTGCGCCACGGCGCGGTCGCCCTTGATCTCGATCTCGGTGAGGCTGGTGGCGCGGTGGATGCCGGCTTCCTGATCCTCGGCGTATTTCACCGCCTGTCCCTCGCGCGCCTGGCGCAGCCACTCGTCGCGATAGGCGTCGAGGGTCGGGTAGCTGATGGTCCAGCCGTCGGGATTGCCCGTCTTGTTGCCGTCAATGCCCATGAAATCATCGGCGACGAAATCGCCTTCGACCATCGACCAGTCGGCGGCCACATAGGCGGCGATATCGCGCGGTACCAGCATGGTCCAGATGGCGGAGCGATCGGGATCGTTGGGAAACGGGTTGGTGGACAGGCTCATCAGGACCCCTCAGTCGCGCATGCAAAAAAGCACTGCTGCAATGTATCAAATTTTCAGCGGACCCACGTTTTGATCCTTTCATGAAAAAGGCCACATGGATACCAATTGCGGCAGGTTGCTTGATGGCTCACGGCTTGTCCAGTGGGTTTAGGTCAGCCTCTCCAGTCAAAACGACTATAAGTCACGAAGACTGCTGACAAATCCGCGCCCACAATTGGTGGCTTGAATTGGTATTGTGGTTGCGATGAAACTGTGTTGACATTGCGACAATAAGCCGCCTAGTCTTGAAAATCGTTTACAGAAATCGCGACCAGTCCGGAAGAGATTGGCGGGAAACTCGGCGGAAAACAGGGTAGGAATAATGCGCGTCGGTATTATCGGGCTCGGCTATCGCTTGGGTTATTTGGCGCGGATATTTTCTGCTGCGAGCAGTGAATTCCAGGTCGTTGCCTATGTCGATCCGGATCCGGCGGGTCTTCCCTATACTATCGAACACAAGGTTCCGGTCGGCCAGTCGTACGACAGCCTCGAGGCCATGCTGGATGCCGAGCGCCTGGACCTGCTGATGGTCGGTTCGCCCAATCACCTTCATCTCGACCATATCCGCATCGGGCTCGAACGCGGGCTCAAGATTTTCGCCGAAAAGCCGGTGGTGACGACGGTCGAGGATACGATCGCCCTCGCCAGCCTCCTGGGGCAACATGGCTCCGACAATGTCATGGTCGGGCTCGTGCTGCGCTATGCGCCGCTCTACGTCGATCTGCGCAAGGCGCAGGCCGAGGGGCAGCTGGGCGAAATCGCCTCCATTGAAGCCTCCGAGCATATCCCGCCCTATCACGGCGCCTTTTTCATGCGCGACTGGCGCCGCTACGAGAAATATGCCGGCAGCTTCATGCTCGAAAAATGCTGCCACGACCTCGATCTTTATAACGGGGTCATGGGGTGCCGGCCGCGTTTCGTCGCCAGCTTTGGCGGACGCCGCAGCTTTGTCCCGCAGAATGCGCCGCAGGACGCCGGCGCCAATGACCTCGAAGTCTATCATCGTAAGCCGTCGGGCTGGCAGGGCTCGGAAAAGGTCTTCGACAGCGACGGTGACATCATCGATTTCCAGACTGCCATCGTGCAGTACGAAAACGGCGCGGCGCTGACCTTCCACACCAATCTCAATGTGCCTGATGACTTCCGGCGCTTTGCGGTGATCGGAGCCAAGGGCATGGCCGAGGGCGACTTCGTCCGGAACTACTTTAAAGTCACCGATAGTCGCACATCCCAGACGCTCGAGGATAAGTCCTACAAGAGCACTGCTCTGTCACAGCATTACGGCGCCGATGAGCAGATGGCCGAGGACATTCTCAAGCACGTGCTCGAAGGCGCGTCGCTCCCCGTGTCCGTGACCGACGCTCTGGAGGCTGGGCTCCTCGCTCTCTCCATGGACGAGGCGATGCGCAACAAATCCGTGGTCGACATGACCCCCATCTGGCAGCGCTTCGATGCTGCTCTGGGCCGGTCGAGCTAAAGGAGAAGGCCCATGACCAGCACAAGAAGCGCCACCCTCTTCGCATTCGCCCTGCTGGCTCCGGCCCTGATCTACATTCTGACGATCGTCGCTTATCCGCTTGTCGACACGATCGTCCTTTCCTTCACCAATGCCTCGCTCCGCCAGGAGTATGATTTCGTCGGCTGGGCCAATTACCAGCGCATTTTTGGCGCCGGTAATTTCACCGAGGTGATTATCCGCACCTTCATCTGGACCTTCTTTTCGGTCTCGATAAAAATGGTGATCGGCATGTGCGGGGCGGTGCTGCTCAACGCCGCCATCCCCGGCCAGACCTTGTTCCGCATCCTCACCATGCCGCCCTGGATCGTGCCCATGGCGATCGGCATCTTCATGTGGGGCTGGATGTATAACGGCCAGTTCGGGATGATCTCGGGCCTCTTGCAGAACTTCGGCCTGACCAACGGCCCGATCGCCTTCCTCGCCTATGGCAACACCGCCTTCTGGGCGACCATTGTCACCGACGTCTGGATCGGCGTGCCGATGGTGACGATCTATTTCCTCGCCGCAATGCAGTCAATCCCCAAGGACCTCTACGAGGCTGCCTGGACCGATGGGGCCGGGCGCTTCTACCGGTTCCGCCGCATCACCCTGCCGTTGATGGTGCCGGCGATCATCACCATGAGCCTCCTCTCGCTTATCGCCACCTTCAATTCCTTCGACATCATCTGGATCCTGACCCAGGGCGGTCCCTCGGGCTCGACCACGACGATGATCATCGACACCTACAAGACCGCCATGGGCTCCCGCAAATATGGCGAGGGCGCAGCGCGCGCCGTGGTGATCTCGATCTTTGTGACCATTTTCTGTCTCGTCTACTTCCGCGCCGTCCGCCGGCTGCAGCAGGGAGAAGCCAAATGACCGACGTCGCCCGCACCACCGAAGTCGCCGCCGTCGACAGCCCGGCCAGTGTCAAACCCAAGGCGAGAGCCCGTTCAACCAAGGCGATGATCGACCGCTACAAATGGTATGAGATCGCGGCGCTCTATGCCGGGATGGCGGTGTTCCTGTTCTTTGTCCTGGCGCCGTTCATCGAGGGTTTCCTCGTCTCGCTGAAACCTTTGGCGCAGCTGTTTTCGCGACCCTACAGCTTCATCCCGAAGACCTGGTCGTTCGACGCCTATGTGACCATGTGGTCCTCTGTGCCGGCCCTCGGCATGCATATCTTCAATTCCTTCTTCATCTCCTCGGTTGTGACGCTCGTCGTCATCATCATCGTCGTGCCCGCCGCCTATGCCTTCGCCCGCTTCAATTTTGCCGGATCTGGCCTGTTGCTGGCCGGTTTCCTCGCGGTCAACATGTTCTCGGGCGCCGTATTGCTGATCCCGCTGTTCCGCCTGATGCGGGCGATGGGGCTGCTCAATTCCTACTGGGCGATGATCGTGCCGGGCGCGGCCTTCCTTATTCCTTCGTCCATCTGGCTGTTGCGCACCTATATGATGCGCATCCCGCGTGAACTGGATGAGGCCGCCTGGGTGGATGGCGCCAGCCGCCTCTATACCCTGCGCCGGGTTATCCTGCCGCTGGCCATGCCGGGGATCGTGGTGGTTGCCATCATGACGTTCATTGGCGCCTACGCCCAGCAGTTCATCTTCGCGCTGACCTTCAACTCCAAGACCGAATTCATGCCGCTGCCGGTTGGCCTGTTCGCCTTCTTCGGCAAGCAGGAGGTGATCTGGAACGAGTTGATGGCAGCGTCTTTCGTCGGAATCCTGCCGGTCATGATCGTTATCGTGTTCCTGCAGCGCTACCTCGTCGCCGGCCTCACCGCCGGAGCCGTGAAGCAGTAAGGGCCCGAGGGGGCCGCTTTCAAGGGAGACTAACAAGTGCAAAAGACAATCGGTTTGATGGCCGTTTCGCTGCTGGCGCTCGCCAGCGCCGCCCCGGCTGCTTATGCCCAGGACACGAAGGAAATCGCCTTCATCAACTGTGGTGACGAGCTTACGGCCGGCTATGCCGAAGCTTTCGCCGAGTGGGAAAGTGCCAATCCGGGCTTCAAGGTCGTGCCGGAGATCGTCGGCTGGGGCCAGTGCCAGGACAAGGTGACCACGCTCGCCGCTGCCGGCACGCCGGTCGCACTGGCCTATGTGGGCTCGCGCACGCTCAAGCAGTTCGCGATGAACGACCTCATCGTCCCCGTGCCGATGACCGACGAGGAAAAGGCCGCCTATTACAATTACGTGCCTGACACAGTGACCTTCGACGGCACCCAGTGGGGCGTGCCGGTGGCCTTCTCGACCAAGGCCCTGTTCTGGAACAAGGACCTGTTCGAACAGGCCGGCCTCGATCCGGAAACCCCGCCAAAGACCTGGGAAGAAAAGATCGCTTTCGCCAAGCAGATCACCGAAAACACCGACGCTGCCGGCTATGGCCTTGTTGCCAAGACCTTTGACAACACCATGCACCAGTTCCTCCACTGGGTGTACACCAACAATGGCCAGGTCATTGATGCGGATGGCAACATCACCATCAACTCCCCGCAGGTGCTCGCAGCCCTTCAGGCGCTCAAGGACATCACCCCCTATTCCGAAGAAGGCCCGACCGCTTACGAGCAGAACGAAGTCCGCGCCATCTGGCTCGACGGTGGCGTTGCCATGATCGAAGCCTCGCCCGGCGCTGCCATCCGCGCTGAAGAAGCCGGCATGAACTGGGGCGTTGCCGATCTGCCGCTTGGTCCCGATGCCAAGGGTCCCGGTACGCTTCTGATCACCGACGCGCTGGCCATCTTCAAGGGCACCGGCGTCGAAGATCAGGCCATCAGCCTCGCCAAGTATCTCACTGACGGCGAACGCCAGTGGGCCGCGGAAATGGCCCAGGGCCTGACCCCGCTGCGTCCGCTCGAGCCGCAGACCAGCGAGCTGATCGCCGCAACGCCTTACTGGAAGCCCTTCCTTGACGGCATCGAGTTCGGTGGTCCCGAGCCGCTGTTCAACGACTATATCGGCCTGCAGAACGTCATGATCGAAATGGTCCAGTCGGTCGTCACCGGCCAGGCCGAGCCGCAGGCCGCACTCGAGCGCGCTGCCTCCGAGCTCGAACAGTACAAGTAAAAGGTCCTCCTGACCTTGCCGTCGCCCCTTTTGGGCGGCGGCACCCCAAACGATCCGCGCCGGGAGACGCAGCATGTCGCAACTGAGCCTCAAGAACCTCGAAAAATCATTCAACGAAGCCCGCATTATCAAGGGCATCGACCTGGATGTGGCCGAGGGCGAGTTCGTGGTCTTTGTCGGTCCCTCGGGCTGCGGTAAGTCCACCCTGTTGCGCATGATCGCCGGGCTCGAGGATGTGTCGGCGGGCGAGATCGAGATTGGCGGACGGATCGTCAATGATCTGCCGCCCGTCCAGCGCGGCATCGCCATGGTGTTCCAGAGCTACGCGCTCTATCCCCATATGAGCGTTTACGAAAATATCGCCTTCCCGCTGCGCGTCGAAAAACTGCCGCAGGCCGAGGTGGACAAGCGCGTCTCTGCTGCCGCCAAGGTGTTGCAGCTCGAGAGCCGCCTGCAGCATCGCCCGGGCCAGCTCTCTGGCGGCCAGCGCCAGCGTGTAGCCATCGGCCGCGCCATTGTGCGCCAGCCCAAGATTTTTCTCTTCGACGAACCGCTTTCCAACCTCGACGCCGCGCTCCGTTCCGAGATGCGCATCGAGTTGATGGAGCTGCACAAGCGGCTCGGTTCGACCATGATCTACGTGACCCACGACCAGATCGAAGCCATGACCATGGCCGACAAGATCGTGGTGCTCAATGCCGGCGAAATCAGCCAGGTCGGCTCGCCGCTTGAGCTTTATCACAAGCCCGATAATCTCTTCGTCGCCGGCTTTATCGGCAGCCCGAAGATGAACTTCATCAATGGCAGGGTGCGCAGCGCCGATGGCACTACCGTGACGGTCGATCTCGGCAGTCTCGGCTCCATTGCCCTGCCGCGCTCCAGCACAGCGGTCGCCGGCCAGGATGTGACGCTCGGGATCCGCCCGGAGCACATGAGCCTTGGCCAGGGGGAATTCTCGATCGAGACCACCCCCAATATCGTCGAGCAGCTGGGCATCCACACCATCACCTATTCGACCCTCGCCGGTGGCGAGAACTTCATCGGCCTCTTCGAGGGCAATCCGGACTTGGTCGATGGCAAGGCCGTCCGGATGGGCTTCGCCCTCGACAAGGCACATCTCTTCGATGCCAGGGGGCTGGCGATCTACTGACCGGCCTTTCGGCACAAAGGCTTGTGGGGCCACCTTTTTCATTTATGTCCTGATCGCATGAAAATATGCGGGCGGAGGAAAACGCCATGTTGGACATTGTTGGATTGCTGCAGTCGGAAAAGGACGGGTTTACCCGTTCCGAACGGGCTCTGACTGAGATCGTGCTCTCCGATGTCGACAGCGTTCTCAAGATGAGCATTGTGGACCTTGCCGCTCAGGCCGAGGTGTCGCCGCCTACCGTCACCCGCTTCTGCCGCCGGCTCGGCTGCGACAGCTACGCCGATTTCAAGGTGCGGCTGGCCCAGTCCCGTTTTGTCGGCCAGCGCTATCTCGCCCCCACGGCGGGGCCGGTTGACGTGCGGGACATCGCCCAGGGCGTGGTCAACGGCATCCAGGCGACCATATATCAAAGCTTTGAAAGGCTGGATTTTTCCGCGATGGATCGCGCTGCCGAGACGCTGGCAGGCGCGAGTTATGTGCTTGCCTTCGGCTCCGGCGGCGCCTCTTCCATGCTGGCCGGAGAGATCGAGACGCGCCTGTTCCGGCTCGGCGTGAAAGTCGCCTCGAGCCTCGACCATCAGCTGCAGTTGATGCGGGCCGCCTCGGCCCCGGCCGGAACCGTGGTGATTGCCTTTTCGCTTTCCGGCAACAATGCCCAGCTCGCCAAGGCGCTCGCGGTGGCCGGGGAATATGGCCTCAAGCGGATCGCCATCACGCGCGGAAACTCCATGGTGGCGGAGGCGGCCGACATCGTCATTCCCGTCCACTGGCATGAAAACACTGACATTTTGCGCCCGACGCCGGGGCGATACGCCTTTCTCGCGACAGTCGACATCCTCTCCCAGACCGTCGCCACGCGCCTGGGCACGCCGGCGATCGCCAGCATGCGCCGGATCAAACACCAGCTCGTCGTCAATCGCGACGGCGACGACGCCCAGCCTTTGGGCGATTAAGCCCAGCCGGGAAAAACGTACAGGACCCCATAATGTCTGCTTCTTTCGCCTTCGCCACCACCTGGACGCCTGCCACGGACAGTGAGCCGCTCGGCTATGGACTGGAGCTGACCAATACCGGCGATGCGCCCGTCAGCAATTTCCAGCTGGGCTTTTCCGGACCGGCCCGGGTCGATCCCCACGCCACGTTGGAAAATGGTAGGCTCCTGAAACGCCTGTCCAATCATACACTTGTCGCGCCGCCCGATGGCTTCGTGCTGAACCCTGGCGAGACCTGGACGGCGACAGCGCGCGGTCTCTCCTATGGTCTGCGCCACTGGAGCGACGGGGCCAATTCGGCCTATGTGGTGCTCGAGGATGGCCGGGTGATCAACATTCCGACCGCGCCGACTGCGGGCAAGGGGCACAATTCACCGCTCCTCAAGGGCGCGCCAAAATTCCCGGTACCGGCTAAGGCGCCGGTGTCCCATTCGATCATTCCCTGGCCGAAGTCGGTGGCGACGAGTGGCAATCGGATTGCGCCCGCTGGGCTCGATCTGAAGCCTGTCGGCGAAGCGGCGAGCGAGGCGGCAAAGGGGTTTTCCGGCCTTGTGGCTGATCTCTTTTCGGTCGAGGCGCTGGTGCGTCCGGCCTCGGAAGCCGGCATGCCGGTGCATCTCAGCGAGAAGTCGGGGCTGGGCGACGAGGCCTATGAGATCGAGTTTGCCGATAACAGCGCCACTATCTCTGCCTCGACCCGACATGGCTTCTTTTACGGCCTTGTGACGCTGGGGCATATGCTGCGCGGGGCGCGGCTGCATCCTTCGACCTTTACCTGGCCGACGGGCGGGCGGATCGAGGATGAGCCAGGATTTTCGTTCCGCGGCAGTCACTTGGATGTGGCGCGGCAGTTCTACACCGGCGCCGAGGTCAGCCGCCTGATCGAGATCATGGCGTGGAACAAGATGAATAAGTTCCACTGGCACCTGACCGAGGACGAGGCCTGGCGCATCGAAATATCGGCCTATCCGGCGCTGACCGAGATCGGCGCCTGGCGCGGCCACGGCAAGGCCCTCCCGCCCATGCTCGGCTCCGGCCCGCAACCGACGGGCGGCTATTACACCAAGGATGTGATGCGTCAGATCGTGGCGCTGGCCGAGAGTCTATCTATCAGCGTTATCCCCGAAGTCGATATGCCCGGCCATTTCTACGCGGCGCTGCAGGCCCTCCCCGAACTGCGCGACCCCGATGAGACCGGCGAATACCAGTCGGTGCAGGGCTTTCCGAACAACAGTCTAAACCCGGCCCATGAGCCCGTGTATAAATTCGTCGAGACGGTGATCGACGAGGTGCTGGAAATCTTCCCGGCGGGCGTCTTCCACCTCGGTGCCGACGAGGTGCCGCTGGCGGCCTGGTCGGGGTCACCGCTGGCGCTGGACATGATCGAAAAGCTCGCGGGCCCGGCCATGCGCGCCAAACATGAGAGCCAATTCAACCAGTTAGGCAATCACCACGGCGCCGATGAAATCGAGGGCTCGCCCACGGCCGTGCTGCAATCGGCCTTCATCCGTCGGGTGCACGACTATATTTCCAAGAAGGGCGCGATCACCGGCGGCTGGGAGGAAGCGGCCCATGGCGATGCGGTGGACAAGGACAAATCATATGTCATCGGCTGGCGCAATGTGGAGATCAATGCGGAGCTGGCCGAGCGCGGCTTCGACATCGTCGTCTCCCCGGGACAGCGCTACTATCTTGATATGGCAAATGGAATTTCCTGGGCTGAGCCCGGCGCTGGTTGGGCCGGATGGTCGGGACCGCAGGAGACCTATGAGTTCGAAGCGCGGGCTGGTTTCTCCGAAAAGGGGCTGCAGCATCTCCTGGGCGTGCAAAGCTGCATCTGGTCGGAGAGCATGACCGACCGCGCCATCTTCGATCGCCTTGTTTTCCCACGGCTTTCCGCGGTCGCCGAGGCCGGATGGACGCTGCCGGAGCGGAAGAATTATGAGCGGTTCAAGGCGCTCGTGGGGCTGATGCCGATCATGTACGGGCACTGGGCGGCGGAGTGATTTTTCCGTCGCACTTGGGGCGAGTTGGTTAGCAGACTGTTAGCATTGAGCTGGGGTGGGTGAGAAAACCGGTGTTCCCTTGATGGGCCTTAACCCCTCACCCCAACTCTCTCCCCTGAGGGGCGAGGGGGCGATGGGGCCGAGAGTGCTGCGTGCGTTAAACGCTATCCCGTCCGCCGTCATTGCCCGGCTTGTCCGGGCAAATCCAACTTGACGCTGTATGGATCACCTGGACGAGCCGGGAGATGACGGTGGTGGTTACACCGCCCAGGGATCATCCACCATCGGCCAGATGGTTTTGGGGGCTTTGCGGTAGTTCGTTTCGGCCGGGCGGTTGGGATAGGCTTTGCCGGCGGAGCAGTAGATGATCTCGGAAGCGATTTTCGAGAACGCCGCGTAGAAATGATTGGTCGACTTGATGAGGAGGATCTTCTTTTCGGTCGGCTCGACGCCGAGGGCTGAAAAGAGGCTGGGGTCAAAACTCTGGGCGCGGGTGGAGTTGAGGATGACCTCGATGCCGCCAAAGCTGATGAGCGCAGCGTCGCCGAAGGGCGCAAAGCTTTCGCCGAAGCGCATCTGGGCGTCGCGGACGAGTTTTTTGACGATGACGCGCTGGTCGATGGGGCTGCCGGTGTCCGGCGCGGATTTGGCGCCAAAGCGAAGGGCGATTTCGGCGCCTTCGCCAGCGGCAAAGCAGATCTGAACCGCGATCGGGTCCCAGATGGTGCCGACGGCAACGTTCTGGGCGTCGCGGGCAATGAGTTCGGCGAGGAGGATCGTGGCGTCACCCGCCGTGCCGCCGCCGGGATTGTCCCAGACATCGGCAATCACCACCGGGCCTTTGTCAGCGGCCATGGCCTGGGCCACGGCGGTTTCGGCATTGACCTGCTCGACCATGAAGGTGCCGCGCATGGCGTAGAGCTCGCGCCCGAGCTTTTCAGCCAGCGCATCGCCCTGAGCCTTGGCATTGTCTGTGATGGCGACCATCTTGGTGCCCATTTCGGGCACGTCACCGGCCATGAAGCCATGGACGACGGAAAGCGAAAGCAGGCCCGGCTCGGACTTTTCGAGCGCCATGATCTTGTCGACGAACCCGCGCATGGGCTGCTTGGAGGTCGGGAAGACGTCGATCATCCGGCAATCGAAAATGCTCATCACCGGTTTGATTTCGCCCTTGAGGGTGCGCACGGCGATATCCCAGAGGTCGCGGGCCCGATCGACGAAATCGGTATGCGGGAATTCCTTGAAGTAGACGAAGAAATCCGCCGCGGCCGCGCGCTTGGCGGTGAGGTGACTGTGCGGATCGAGCTCGGCGCAGATGAGGATATCCGGCCCGACGATCTCGCGCATGCGGGTGAGGAGATCGCCTTCCGGATCATCATAACCCTGGGCGACCATGGCGCCGTGAAGGCCCATCACCACGGCATTGACCGGCAGGGCGGTGCGCAGCTGATCGAGAATGGCGTCGCGCATGTCTTCATAGGTTGCGCGGGCGACGAGGCCGGCCGGATCGGCCCAGCTGGCGCTGCCTTCAATCAGGGTCCAATTTTCACGGGCGCAGATCTCGCGGCCAATTGTGATCGGCGCGGTGCAGAGCGTCGGGGTTTCCGGATGCTCGCCCGGACCGGCGTCGAGCGAAGCCTCGAAGGCGCGACGATCAACGGCGATTGGTGAGAATGTATTGGTTTCTGTGGCGAGAGCGGCGGTGAAAACGCGCACGGGAAAAATCCGACAATCAGGCAGGAGCGAGAAGCCGACGCTAGCACGGAGCTTTGCGGGCGATCACGTAAGAAATTTACATCGACGCGGCAAATCTGCACCGATTGCCCTTCAATAGTGCCGCCTGCGGGGCGATAAAAGAAACTCAATTTCAAAACGGGCAGGGAGATGCGCAATGCCGATCAAGAGATATGGTGCCGAAAAGGCTGGGGCCGGTGGACAGAGCCTGCCCTTTGCGCGTGCGGTGGAGGCCGGCGGCTGGCTCTATGTGTCGGGCCAGGTGGCGATGAAGGATGGCGAGATCGTCAAGGGCAACATCGTCGACGAGACGCACCTGACCATCCAGAACCTGCTCGCGATTTTGAAAGAGGCGGACTACGGGCTCGAGCATGTGGTGCGGGTTGGCGTATGGCTCGATGATCCGCGCGATTTCTGGAGCTTTAACGGCGTCTACAAGAGCTATTTCGGCGAGCATCCGCCCGCCCGCGCCTGCGTGCAGAGCCGGATGATGGTGGACTGCAAGGTCGAGATCGATCTGGTGGCCTATAAGGGGCCGTGAGGCGGCTTCCCTGGTGGTGGAAATAACCCCCACCTAGCCTCCCCCTGAGAGGGGGAGCGACCGATCGAATACGCTGAGATTTCGGTGAGCCACTGAAAGACCCCTCCCCCTGCCAGGGGGAGGTTGGGTGGGGGTGTGAACCACCCCCAAGGGAGAATGAGGGAAGCCAAATGACAGAAACATCGCCGTTCCGGCTGGATGGAAAAACGGTGCTGATTACCGGAGCGGGGGGCGGTATCGGGCGCTCGATGGTAAACGTGTTTCACGAGGCTGGGGCCGCGGTGATCGGGGCGGATCGCGAAGCCAAGGCGCTCGAGGGACTGCCGCTGGCCGATATGATCATCTTCGATCAGGCTGATGCCAAGGCGACGCGGGCCACCATCGATGCCTATATTTCGGCCCATGGCGCGCCCGATGCGGTGGTGGCCAATGCTGGATTTACCCGGGCGGAAAACCTCGATCAGGTCGATGACGATGTCTGGGCCAGCGAGATGGCGATCAACCTCAATGGAGCCTATGCGCTGACCGACCCGATCGTGGCGGCCATGGCGATCCGCGGCAAGGGCGCTCTGGTGTTCATTTCCTCGGTCAATGCCATCGCCCACTATGGCAATCCCGCCTATTCAGCCGCCAAGGCTGGCCTCGTCGCCTATGCCAAGGCCATTGCCGTGGAGCGCGGCGGGCAAGGCGTACGCGCCAATGTGGTGGCGCCCGGCTCGGTGCGCACGCCGGCCTGGGACCATCGGCTGGAAGCCGATCCGAGCGTGCTCGACAATGTGCTGCCGCACTATCCGTTGGGGCGCATGGTCGACCCAACCGAAGTGGCCAATGCGGCGGTGTTTTTGTGTTCGGATGCAGCCTCGGGGATCACCGGGGCGTTGCTGCCGGTAGATGCCGGGCTGACCGCTGGGAATCTGCGGTTTGTCGATGAGGTGGTGCGGAAGAAGTAGTTTCTGGGGCGAGAGACTCCCACCTAACCTCCCCCTGAAGAAGGGGGAGGGACGCATCGGGGGTGTGGCGGGCTTTGGGGGGCACGATGAGTTCCTCCCCCTCTGAGGGGGAGGTCGGGGGGTATTTGGAGCAGCTGATGATCCTGTCTCGCGACTTCTTTGATCGGCCGGTTCTTGACATTGCGTCCGAACTGATCGGGGCAAAACTGCTGGTCGATGGGGTGGGCGGGGAGATTGTCGAGGTGGAGGCCTATGACGAGAGCGATCCGGCCTCGCATAGTTTTCGCGGACCGACGCCGCGCAACGCCGCCATGTTCGGGCCGGCTGGGCACGCCTATGTCTACAAGATCTATGGCATTCATTATTGCCTCAACTTCGTCTGTAAGCCGGGGAGTGCGGTGCTGATCCGCGCGTTGCGGCCGACGGATGGATTGGCGGAGATGCACGAGCGGCGGGGCGGGGTGGTCGAAAAGCAGCTGTGCTCGGGGCCGGGAAAACTGGCCCAGGCGCTGGGGCTCGATCTCGACCAGAATGGATTGCCGCTCGACGCCCCACCCTTCGCGATAACGGCGGCAACCGAGCGACAGAGCGTTGCGACCGGCAGGCGCATCGGCATTACCAAGGGGGCGGAGACGCCCTGGCGTTTTGTGCTCAAGGGCTCGCCCTATCTCAGCCGGCCGCTCCACTAACCTCGGTTGGAAGGGCAACCGGGCGCCGCCGAAGCCATTGTAGTCCCTGCGAAGGGTGACGCGTGTCAACCGGACGCGATGGCATGAGGAACGGGATGGGTTTTTCCGGTTTCCCCGCCCGGCCAACGAAATGGCAGCCGAGCCTCTATCCCATCCGCGCACCCTTCCGTTTCCTTTTCAGGAAGGGAGGCGAACATGCCCCAGGGTGACAAGAGCGCCTATACAGACAAGCAGAAGTGCAAGGCCGAGCATATCGAGGAAGGCTACGAGAAGAAGGGCGTGTCCAAGGACGAGGCCGAAAGCCGCGCTTGGGCGACCGTCAACAAGGACGATGGCGGCGGCAAGAAATCGGGCTCGGGCCGCGGCAAAGATACCGGCCATCCGGCAGCGCACAAGGGTGGCAAGAAGGGCGCCGAGGCCTCGGCCAGCCGTTCTGCGGCAGAGCGTTCGGCCTCGGCCAACAAGGCCGCTGCGACACGCAAGCGCAATGCCGAGCATTCTGCCATCATTAATGCGGCTGGCGGCTTTGTGATGTTGCAAGGCCGCTGACCGCGTGATTCAAGGGGAGCGTGGAAGCCCTTGAGTCATACGATCTGTTTTCGCCCCAACGCCCGGAGCGGCCTTCGCCGCTAGCGGTTCTGCGCGATATTTTCGGCCACAAGGGATTTCGCGGGCAGCAGGGCGATGTGATCGACCATCTGGTCGAGGGCGGCGATGCGGTGGTGTTGTTTCCCACCGGCGCCGGCAAATCCATGTGCTTCCAGATCCCGGCCATTTGCCGGCATGGCGTGGGTATTGTCGTTTCGCCGCTGATTGCGCTGATGCGCGATCAGGTCGAGGCACTGCGCCAGGCTGGCGTGGCGGCGGCGGCGCTCAACTCCTCGCTTTCCGCTGAAGAATCCGCAGAAGTCCGGCGTAAATTGCGGCGCGGGGAACTCGACCTCCTCTATGTGGCGCCCGAACGCGTGGCGACGCCGGGCTTTGCCAATATGCTTTCGGGCGTCGATATCTCGCTCTTTGCCATCGATGAGGCGCACTGCGTGAGCCAGTGGGGTCATGATTTCCGGCCCGAATATCGCGAGCTTATTCATCTCGTCGAACTCTATCCCGGCGTGCCGCGCATTGCGCTGACCGCCACGGCCGATCCGACGACGCGCGAGGATATCATCGAGCGCCTGGGGCTCGAGCAGGCGCGGGTCTTTACCACCAGCTTCGACCGGCCCAATATTTCCTATTCCATCGTCGAGCGCGACAAGCCGCGCGACCAGCTGCTGGACTTTCTCTCGGGCCACAAGGGCGAGAGCGGCATTGTCTATTGCCTTTCCCGCGCCAAGGTCGAGGACGTGGCCGAATGGCTCTCGGGCAAGGGGATCAGGGCGCTGCCCTATCATGCGGGCATGCCGGCCGAGATGCGCAGCGCCAATCAGGACGCTTTCCTCAAGGATGAGGGTCTGTGCCTTGTGGCGACGGTGGCCTTCGGCATGGGCATCGACAAGCCCGACGTGCGCTATGTCGCGCATATGGATCTGCCGTCCTCCATCGAGGCTTACTATCAGGAGACCGGTCGCGCTGGGCGCGATGGCCAGCCGGCCGATGCCTGGATGAGCTATGGCATGGCCGACGTCGTGCAGCGCCGGCGCATGATCGACGAGGGCGGGGCCCCCGATGAGGTAAAACGCCTCGAGCACGGCAAGCTTAATGCGTTGCTCGGCGTCTGCGAAACCGCCGAATGTCGCCGCAAGGCCATCCTCAACCATTTTGGCGAAAGCCACCCGGGCAATTGCGGTAATTGCGATACCTGCCGCTCGCCGGTCGAAAGCTGGGATGGCACGGAAGCGGCGATCAAGGCGCTGGCGGCGATCTATCGGACTGGCCAGCGCTTCGGCGCGGCTCATGTCATCGACGTGCTGGTGGGCAAGGAGACCGAGAAGGTCACCCGTTTTGGGCACCAGAACCAGCCGGTGTTCGGCCAGGGGCGCGAGCTCGATGCAAAGGCCTGGCAATCGGTGCTGCGGCAGCTGACGGCGATGGGCCTCGTCATGGTGGACCACGCCAGCCACGGTGCGCTGGTGCTGGGCGAGGAAGCGCGCGCCGTGTTCAAGCGCGAGCGCATCGTCACTTTCCGCAAGGACCGGCCGAAAAAGGCGGTGGAGGTTCGCCGCCAGCTGGCGCGGACCATCGATATTCCCGACCATGCGCGGGGCCTGTTCGACGCGCTGCGCGCGGCGCGGCTGAGGATCGCCAAGAGCCAGGGCGTGCCGCCCTATGTGATTTTCCACGATGCGACGCTGCGGGCCATGGCGCTGGCGCAGCCGCGGCACCCGCACGACATGCTCAATCTGCCCGGCGTGGGGCAGGGCAAGCTCGATCGTTACGGCGAGGATTTTTTGGCCGTTGTGCGGGGATATGACGGCGATTGATGGCGTGATTGCCATTCGAGCGTCGCTGTCATGACGAACGGCCCCTCACCCTAACCCTCTCCCCGGAGGGGCGAGGGTTAGGGTGAGGGGTGTGAGGGGTTAAGGGAGCCAGAATGTCTGAAACCGCCAGAAAGCCCAGACTGCCCGTGATCGACGTGGCGCGGGGCGTCGCCATTCTGGCCATGGCGATCTATCATTTGTGCTGGGATCTCTGGTATTTCGGTTTTGTGGGCTGGGATGTGGGGTTTGATCCGCGCTGGGTGTTTTTTGCCCGCTCGATCCTGTTTGCATTCCTGTTTCTCGTCGGGGTGGGGCTGGTCCTCGGCCATGGCGAGGGTATGCGCTGGAAGGGGTTCTGGCGGCGCTGGCTGTTCGTGTTTGGCGGGGCGCTGGCGAATACGCTCGGGACCTGGCTGACCTTTCCGGAGAGCTTTGTCTATTTCGGCGTGCTCCATGCCATTGCGCTCTTCATGCTGCTGACGCTGCCGTTCTTGTTTGCGCCGGTGTGGGTGAGTGCCTTGGTGGCAGCGCTTTTCATCGTTCCACCCTGGTTCTTCAGCCATCCCCTGTTCAATGAAAAACTCTTCTCCTGGCTGGGGTTCTGGGTCGAGCCGCCGGTGACCAATGATCTCGTCCCCGTTTTTCCCTGGTTCGGCGTGGTGCTGTTGGGGGTGATCGCGACACGGCTGGGCAAAAAGCTCGTGCTGCCGCGGCTGGCCGCAATCCCGGTGACCGGGCGGCTGGGCAAGGCGATGGCCTGGCTGGGGCGGTGGAGCCTGCCGTTTTATCTCGTCCATCAGCCGGTGCTGCTGGCTGTCGTGGTGCCGCTCTCCATGCTGCTGGGCACCCAGGATACGCTGCGCGAGGCCGATTTCCTGCGCTCCTGTCAGGTCACCTGCGAAGGCGGCGGCACCAGCGCCCCGCTCTGCACCACCTATTGCCAGTGCGGCATGGCGGGGCTGACGGAAGATGGGCTGTGGGACCCGGTTTATGCGGGCGTGCTCAATGCCGATGAGCAGGCAAAGCTCGATGAAAACAACCGGCAATGCTCGGCGCTGATCTATCCGGACCTGCTGGGGACCCCGGCGGCGACACAGTAGGCCCCCACCCCAGCGCCGCTACGGCCTGACGGCCGAGCTTTGCTACCCTCCCCACAAGGGGGAGGGAGGCAAGAAAGAGTTGGGCGGCATGGGCCCATGCCAAAGCAGTGCTGGCGGGAATGGCGCCGGGCGGTCAATGAGGGCTATGTCCTTGCTTCTCTATGGTTTCGTCGCCATCGCCGTTCTCTTCACCTCGACCCTGTCGGGGGTGTTCGGCATGGCCGGAGGGCTGGTGCTGTTGGCGGCGTTGCTCACTGTGCTGCCGGTGGCGACGGCGATTGCGGTGCAAGGGGCGATCCAGATCGTCGCCAATGGTTCGCGGGCTTTTTTGTCGCGAAAATATATCGACTGGCGCATTCTGGGCATGATCTGCGTGGGGCTGGTCGCGGCGGCGATCCTGCTGTTTATCCTGCGCTATACCCCTGACCTCGCCACGGTCTGCATCGCCATCGGGCTGATGCCCATTCTGGTGTGGATCCCAAAAGACTGGCTGGCGCTCGATGCCAGCAAGCCCCTCCATGCCTTTCTCTGTGGCCTCTTCGGCGGTGGGCTCAACCTGGCCGTGGGTGTGTCCGGGCCGACCGTGGATATCTTCTTTATCCGCACCCAGATGGACCGCCGCACCATAGTCGCCACCAAGGCGGCGACGCAGGTGGTTTCACACGCTGCAAAAGTCGTGTTCTACGGCGCGGCGGCCTCGGCCATGGTCGCCGGTGACTGGCTGATCGTGCTGGTGGCGGCGCCCTTTGCCATCGCCGGCACCAGTCTCGGCTATCACATCCTGCAGCGGCTTTCCGACGCCGGCTTCCGCGCGTGGACCCGCTGGATTGTGACTTTCATCGGCATTTTTTATCTCCTGCGCGGCTTGTCCTTGCTCCTTCCGGCTTGATCGTTATGGTGCCGGCAGGAGACTCCATGGCATCATTCGACAGCGTTACAGCCCGCCTTATCTTGCTTCTGGCCGAAACCGGCTCGATCGGGCGCGCCGCCGAGCGCGAGGGGATTGCATCCTCCGCCGTCAGTCGCCGTGTGTCCGACCTCGAAGCGCGCCTCGGCGTGGTTCTGTTTGACCGTTCGGCCCATGGCGTGAAGCTGACGACGGCCGGGGAGGCTTATGCCGAGGGCTGCCGCACCGTGCTGCGCGCCATTGCCGATCTCGACGCCTCGATGGCCGATTTCAGCGCCGGCCAGAAGGGGAGCCTGCGCCTTGCCTGCACCGGCTCGGCGCTCACGGGGCGCCTGCCCGAACTGCTGGCAAAATACGCCCAGAAATATCCCGGCATCTCCATTTCAATCGGCGAAATGGGCGCGGCCAAGGCGCTGCTGGCGCTCGACGAGGGACGGGCCGATGTCGCCATCGTCTCCGACAATTACGATTTCACCCGGTTTGAAATCAGGCCCTTCGAGGACGAGCGGGTCTGGGTCCTGGCGCCGCCCGATCACCCTCTGGCCGAACAGATCGAGCCGCGCAAGGCCATCTCCTTTGCCGCCGCACTCCCCTATGACATCGTCAGCGTGCACCACACCGGCTCGCTCGATCGCCTGCTCGGTGAATCGGCCGGGGGCATCGGCAAGACCATCAATGAGACGCTGCGGGTCGAGAGCTTTCCGGCCCTCGTGCGCATGGTGGAAGCCGGGTTCGGCATCGGCTTCCTGCGCTCCACCAGCCTGCATCTGCTCGCCGGGACCGACCTCGTCTGCGCCCCGCTCGCCGAGACCTGGGCCATGCGCCAGCTGCTGGTGGCGCGACGCAAATCGAGCCCGCTTTCGGCGGCGATGAAGAGCTTTATCGCTCTGTGCGCAGAGACTTATGCGCCTTCGTCCTGATATTCGGACTTTATACCTCACATTTTCTTTGACTCCGGAAAACAGCCTCGTTAGTGAACTGGACAAGCGCCCTCATCTTTAGGCGCGTCGATGCAAGAAATTCGATTGGACCGTTCCATGACGACGCTTTTCCGCACATCTTCTCTGGCAGCCGCGCTGATCGCCGGCACCATGGCCCTGACCCCCGCCGCATTTGCGCAGGACAAAGTCATTACCCATGCACAGGGTGAAACCACGATCAGCGGCGTGCCGGCCAAGGTGCTGGTGCAGGATTGGGCCACGCTCGACAATCTGGCCGCTCTCGGCGTTCCCGTCGCCGGCGTGCCGTCCTCGAACGCTCCGGGCTATCTGGCAGACGCGATCCCCGCCGATGTCCTGCCGCTCGGCTCGCTGTTCGAACCCGACTTTGAAGGCATCGCCGCCTCCGAAGCCGACGTGTACTTCGTCTCCGGCCGTTCCGCTGCTGCTTACGAAACCGGCAAGGACATCCTGCCGACCATTGATCTGAGCGTGAACAACACGGCGATCATCGATGGCCTCAAGGAAAACCTGACCAAGCTTGGCGAAATCTTCGACAAGCAGGACAAGGCTGCCGAGCTGATCGCCAATGTGGATGCAAAGGTTGCTGACGCCAAGGCTGCTGCCGAAGGCAAGGGCACGGCCCTCGTGCTCGTGACCAATGCCGGCAAGCTCGGCGTCTATGGTCCAGATAGCCGCGTGTCCTGGGTCTATAACGAAGTCGGCATGCCGTCGGCTCTCGATAGCGTCAAGGACGGCGATCACGGTGGCGACGCGGTGACCTTCGAATTCCTGCTCGAAGTGAATCCGGACTGGGTCTTCGTTGTCGACCGCGATGCCGGCACCACCGAGAACACTGGCGCCGCACAGGCCCTGCTCGACAATGAGCTGTTCAACCAGACCACTGCCGCCAAGGAAGGTCAGATCGTTTATCTCGACGCTCAGGCTGCCTATATCACCATGAATGGCTATCAGGCTGTGACCCTTCTGCTTGACCAGGTTATCGCCGGCCTTCAGAAGTAATTCCATAATTCAGGGCCTGGCGGCCTCGGCCGCCGGGTCTTGCTGCATTTTATAGACCGGACTTTTCAGTGCCTGCGCTTATTGCCGGAATGATCATCACAATCGCCCTTGCGATTGTCAGCCTCTTTGTTGGCGTCAGCGATGTTTCGCTGGCGTCTTTGCTGTCTGGTGGCTGGGAAGGCCGTCCCGGCGAAGTTCTCCTCATAAGCCGCATTCCGCGCACCGTTGCGCTGGTCCTTGCAGGCGCCTCGATGGCTATTTCGGGCCTCGTCATGCAGATGATCGTGCGCAACCGCTTCGTCGAGCCCGGCACCACGGGCACGAGCGAATCTGCGGCGCTGGGTTTTCTCGTGGTGACGATCTTTGCGCCCGGTTGGCCCCTGATGGCCAAGATGGCCGTGGCGGCCCTCTTTGCCCTGGGTGGCACGGCCCTGTTCCTGCGGGTGCTGCGCGCTGTGCCGCTGCGCGACGTGCTGCTGGTGCCGCTGGTGGGCATCATGCTCGGTGGTATTGTCGGCGCGATCGGCGCCTTCATCGCTTATCGAACCAGCCTCATGGGATCGATGCTGGCCTGGAACATGGGCGATTTCTCCGGCGTGCTGCGCGGGCGCTATGAGCTGATGTGGTTTGGTCTGGCCGGTTGCATCCTCGCCTATATCGCGGCGGACCGCTTTACCGTCGCCGGCATGGGCAAGGATTTCACCACCAATCTGGGGCTCAATCATCGCTCGGTAATGATCCTCGGGCTGGTCATCGTATCGGTCGTCAGCGCCGTGGTGCTGGTGTCGGTGGGGTCGATCCCCTTCCTTGGGCTGATCGTGCCGAACGTTGTCAGCATGCTGATCGGCGACAATATGCGCCGCACCGTGCCCTGGGTTGCCGTCGGCGGCGCCGGCATGGTGCTGGCCTGCGATATTGTCGGCCGGCTCATCCGTTACCCCTATGAAATCCCGATTTCCGTGGTGATGGGCGTGGTCGGCTCGATGCTGTTCCTCTATCTGCTGCTGCGCACGCCGCGAGGCGCCAAATGAGCACCGAGATCGTGTCCTCTTCCCCGCTCTCGCGCCTCTCCCGTCCGGTCTGGGTGCTGATCGCCCTCGCCGTGCTGGCGGTGCTTTCGGTCGTGCTGTTCATGACGCTCGGCGCCAAGGGCAGCTGGAGTTTTGTGCTGCCCTTCCGGGGCAAGAAACTGCTCGGCCTCCTGCTCGTCGCCTATTCGGTGGCGGTGTCGACCGTGTTGTTCCAGACCGTCACCAACAACCGCATCCTGACCCCATCGATCATGGGCTTTGATGCGCTCTACGTGCTGATCAAAACGTCCATCGTTTTCTTCCTCGGCGTCGGGGCGCTGACCTCGATCAGCGCGGAATGGCAATTCCTGTTCTCCCTGATTGCCATGGTCGCCTTCTCGGGGTTCCTGTTCCGCTGGTTGTTTCTCGGGGAAGAGCGGAGCCTGCATCTCCTGGTGCTGGTCGGCATCATCTTCGGCACGCTGTTCCGATCGTTTTCCAACCTCATGCAGCGCATGATGGACCCCGGCGCCTTCAACGTGCTGCAGGACACGCTGTTCGCCAGCTTTGCCACCACCGACCCGTCGCTGCTGGGCATTTCCTGCGTCATCGTTGGTGTGGTCAGTGTCTTTGCCTTCCGCATGATGCATGTCTATGACGTGCTCAATCTGGGGCGCGCCCACGCCATCAATCTGGGCGTCGACTACAAGCGCACCGTGGCCATCATTCTGATCTTGGTGTCGATCCTTGTGTCGGTGTCGACGGCGCTGGTCGGCCCGGTGACGTTCTTCGGCCTGCTGGTGGTGACGCTCGCCCATTCGCTTATCGGCAATTCCCTGCATCGCTATGTGCTGCCAGCTTCGATCCTTCTCGGGATCATCGCACTGGTTGGCGGCCAGACGCTGCTGGAACGTGTCTTCGCCTTTGACACCGCGCTCTCGATCATCATCGAGTTTTTGGGCGGCGTCGTCTTTATTGCCCTCGTGCTGAGGAAATCTGCCCGATGATCATCACCCAAGGCGTCACCAAGAATTACGGCACCTCCTGCGTCGTCGACGGGGTAACCCTCGAACTGCCACAGGGCGGGGTAACCTCGATCATCGGCCCCAATGGCGCCGGCAAGTCGACCCTTCTTTCCATGGTCAGCCGCCTCATGGCGATGGACAAGGGCAGCGTGACCATTGGCGGGCTGGATGTGACGCGGGCGAAGAGCGACGACCTCGCCAAGAAGCTCTCGATCCTGCGCCAGGACAATCACATGACGGCGCGGCTGACCGTCTATGACCTCGTCTCCTTCGGACGCTATCCCCATTCCAAGGGGCGTCTGAATGCCGGGGACAAGGAGCATATCGACCGGGCGATCCGCTATCTCGACCTCGAGCCGCTCTCGGCTCGATATCTCGACGAATTGTCGGGTGGCCAGCGCCAGCGCGCCTTTGTCGCCATGGTCCTGGCCCAGGACACCGACTATGTGCTGCTCGACGAGCCGCTCAACAATCTCGACATGAAACATGCCATGGGCATGATGAAACTGGTGCGCCAGGCGGCCGACGAACTCGGCAAGACGGTCGTGCTGGTGTTGCACGACATCAATTTCGCCTCCTGGTATTCGGACCACATCGTGGCCATGAAGCTGGGCAAGGTGGCGGCGCAGGGCCCGGTCAAGGACATCATCCGCCCCGACGTGCTCAATCCGATCTATGAGATGGACATCAATGTGCACGAGATCGGCGGCCAGCTGATCTCCGTCTATTACGGCTGACCGGCGATCGCCTCACCGTAGGAAATGATGCGCCCGCGCCCTTCGGCCTTGGCCGGATAGCAGGCGGCATCCGCCTCGCCCAGAAAGCCGATGGCTGAGGGTGGCTCGGGCGTGATGATGGTCAGCCCGGCGCTGGCCGAAACGCGATGGGTCTTTCCTCCCCAGTCGAAGGCGAGCGCGCTGATCGCCCGCACGATTTTTTGGCCCACCTGCAGGCCGTTTTCCTCGGGGCAGCAGTCGAGAATGACGGCGAACTCGTCGCCGCCGATGCGTGCCACGGTGTCGTGGCTGCGGCAGCAGTCGCGGATGGTCTGGGCGACCCTCTTGAGCAGCGCATCGCCCGCGGCGTGGCCCGCGGTGTCATTGACGGGCTTGAAGTGATCAAGGTCGATAAAGATCAGGCAGGATGGCTTTCCTGTCTCGCGCGCCTCGGCGATGGTTCGGGCCAGTGCCTTCTCGAAGGCAGCGCGATTGGTCAGATCGGTCAGAGGGTCGTGACTGGCCGTATGCGCCAGTTGACGCTGCAGCGCCCGGCTCTGGGTCATGTCCTGGAAGATCAGCACGGCCCCGAGGACGTCATCGGCGCTGCCGAGAACGGGAGCGGCAGTGCAGCGGATATCGCGCCTCGTGCCGTCATGGCTGATGAGCTCGGCATCGTCCTCGACGCGAATGGGCAAGCCTTGCGCGAGGGAGCTGCGCACCGGACAGTCCATGGGCGCGCCTGAGGTGTGGTCCTGAAGCCGGAAAATGGCTTCGATCGGCTCTCCACGGGCGGCCGCGGCGCTGACCCCGGTCAGCTGTTCGGCGGCGGCGTTCATGAAGTCGACACGGCCCTCGGCATCGACCGAGATCATGCCGTCGGCGACGGAGGACAGGATGATGCGCAGGCGCTCTTTTTCCCTGTCCAGTTCCTGCTCGACCATCTTGAGATGGGTGATGTCGGTATCGGTGCCGATGGTGCGCAACGGCTCGCCGGCGTCGGTCCATTCGACGGCGCGACCGCGGCTCAGGATCCAGACATAGGAACCGTCCTTGCGCCGTTCGCGATATTCGAGCCCCTCGAAGGTATCATCGCTCTGTTCCTGGCGGTCGATATTGGCCTTCACGACAGGCAGATCGTCCGGGTGGATCCTGGAGTGCCAGGCGGCGGTGGCGCCGTCGACCCATTCGTCGGGGCTATAGCCACGAATCCTTCGCCAGCCGTCGGAATAGAAAATGCTGTCGGTGCGGTAGTCATAATCCCAAACGCCCTGGCGGGCGCTCTGGAGTGCAAAGCGCCAGCGCTTTTCGGTGTAGATAAGCGCTTCCTCGGCCTTCTTGTGCGTCTCGATATTGGCCAGCTGCAGAACGAACAGCGACGTATCGTCCGCGCTCTCGAAGGAGCGCGCACCGACCTGCACCCATAGCGGGCTCGCATCTGCGTGGCTGAAGCGATGCTCGCCGTGGAGGGAGGAAATTTCCCCGCGCACCAGCCGCTCGAATTGAAGGTCGAGCGCACTCTCATCGGAAGGGTGGATGAGGTCTGCGAGCGTCTGGCGCGTCAGGTCCGCGGGCGCGTGCCCGAGCAGTTCGGCGCAGGCCGGGTTGGCGTGCCTGATGGCGCCGGCGGCATCGACCAGCAACATGCCGAAGGGCAGTTGATCAAAGGCGCGGGCGGCCTCCGCCGCGGAGGGATCCCCCCGCTGGTTCTGGCCGGCGACAGGTAATGTCGTACGTGGCGGTCCCATGACGGTCACCATGACGGAGGGGGGGTAACAGGCGAATTAAGATTGATGTTCAGATTTCCGTTAACGCCGGTCCCTCACGCGAGGCGGGACAGGATGAAGTCGCGTTCAGCGGAGAGACCGTTCCATTCGCTCGGGTGGTCTGCATCAAAGATCAACGTATAGGGCCCGGCATAGCCGGCATCCTCGGCGACCGAGAGGCAGGTGCCATAGTCGGCCTCGTCGAGCTGGCCCGAAACGAAGCTCGCCTTGGCGTGGCAGAGCTCGGCCCGCGGCAAGATGGAGGCCAGGGCCTCGTGTTTGTCCTCGCCCGTCCAGTTGCCGAAATCGCCGAGAAGACCGATGCGGCCCTCAAGCCGGTCGAGCACTTCATGCACCACGCCGGGGCTGGAAAGGAGCGCCAGCCAGTTTTCGGTGACGAGCCGCACCGACGAGCCGGCATTGCGATCGGCCAGCTGGCGCAGCGCGGTGACAGAGCGATCGATGGTCTCGGGCGTCGGCGCCTGCTTGCCGGCAATGATGCGGGCGTTTTGTGCGCCAAGCTCATTGGCCACCTCGACCCAGCCCGAGATCCAGGCGGTGTCGCGCGCGCCGTTGACCGGATCGGTAATGTCACCGGCATCGATGAGCAGGGTCTGCAGCGTGACCCCGGAGACTTTGAGCTGGTCGCGCAACTCGCCGAGATAGACCGGGTCACGGCTGCGCATATGGAAGGAGACGATTTCCAGCCGGTGATAGCCATGGTTGGCGAGCACCGAGGGCAGGCCGAGCAGCGACTCGCTGCCCTCCCCATAAGTATCCTCGCCCGGGCCGATTTCGGCACTGTCGAGATTATGCGGATAGGTCGTGCCCAAAAGCCGATGCAACGACCAGGTGGAGACCGCGATACGATCAGCACTCTGGGCCATAAGTCTATTCTCCTGCCTCAGGGGACAGAGTTTCATGGCCGCGCCGGAGGTGCAACCGGGATTGTTTCGATGGCACGAGAGTTTATCGCGCAACTGCTTGGGGTTGGTGCGCTTTTCGATATTGACTCCGGGGGCGATTGGGCACCTGCTTGGGACCAAGGACTTGAGGATGCTTGGGAACCATGATCGCCAGTAACGAAAAAGCGGTGACGGTGACCAATGCACGTGGGGCATCGCCCTTTGTCATCGTCTGCGACCACGCCTCCAATTTCATTCCGGAGGCCTATGGTGACCTCGGGCTGACGCCGGTCCAGCGCGTCAGCCATATCGCCTGGGACCCGGGTGCGCTGGCGGTGAGCCGAGGACTGTCCGATGCGCTCGATGCGCCCCTTGTGTGGTCCGGCATCTCGCGCCTGATCATCGACCCCAATCGGGACCTCGATGCACCGGACCTGATCTGGACCCTGTCGGAGGCGACGCGCATTCCGGGCAATGAAAATCTCTCGCCCGAGGAGCGGGAATACCGCATCGCCCATTTCCATCAGCCCTATCACACGGCCATTGAACGGCTGCTGGAGATGCGACGGCATGCCGGCATGGAAACCGTACTGGTCTGCATGCATTCCTTCACCCCGGTCTATCTTGGCATTGCCCGGCCTTGGCCGATCGGCCTGCTGCATGGACGGGACACAGGCTTCACCGAGGCCCTGCGGGACGCACTAGCGGCCGCCGAGCCCGATCTCAATATCGGCTGGAACCAGCCCTATGCCGCGCTCAACGGCGTCACCCTGACGCTGGAGAAACACGGCGACGGGCGCGGGCTCGAGGCGACGATGATCGAGCTGCGCAATGATGAAATCCTGTCACGTGAGGGCGTGACCTATTGGGCGGAACTGCTCGCGGAATGTCTGGAGGCGGCCCGCCGCAAACGCGGAGGCAAGCGGCCCTAGACCTGCGCGGGCGACGGACACAAGGGGGAGGAGACCCGATTGGTGTATGCGCTTGAAGAGCTTCGGAAAGATGTTGCGGCCGGCCGGATCGATACCGTGCTCGTGGCCTTTCCCGACATGCAGGGGCGGCTGATCGGCAAGCGCTTCCTCGCCGCCTTCTTTCTCGAGACCGCCATGGATGAAACCCATGGCTGCGATTACCTGCTCGCCGACGATATCGACATGGAACCGGTGCCCGGCTATGCGGCGGCCAATTGGAAGAAGGGCTATGGTGATTTCGTCATCAAGCCCGATCTCTCCACGCTGATGAAATGCACCTGGCTCGAGGGCACGGCGCTGGTGATCGCCGATGCGCTCGACCATCACCATGAGCCTGTACCGCACGCCCCGCGCAATGTGCTCAAGCGCCAATTGGCGCGGCTCGAGGCCATGGGGCTTTCGGCCAATTTTGCCAGCGAACTCGAATTTTATCTCTTCGAGGACAGTTTCCGCACTGCCCATGAGAAGGGATATCGCGACCTCAAGGCCGCTGGCTACTACATCGAGGATTACCACATCTTCCAGACCACCAAGGAAGAAGGGGTGATGCGGGCGCTGCGCAACGAGCTCCACGCCTCCGGCATTCCGGTCGAAAATTCCAAGGGCGAATGGGGGCCGGGGCAGGAGGAGATCAATGTCCGCTATGCCGAGGCGCTGACCATGGCGGACCGGCATGTGGTGATCAAGAACGCCACCAAGGAGATCGCCTACGCCCAAGGCAAGGCCGTCACCTTCATGGCCAAATGGGCCTATGAGCTGGCCGGATCATCGGCGCATATCCACATGTCGCTGGCGCGGGAGGGGCAGAACCAGTTTGTCGATGAGGGCGATGAATTGGGCATGTCGGACCTGATGAAGCACTTCATGGCCGGGCTGCTGACCTATGCCGGCGACATCACCTATTTCCTCGCGCCCTATATCAATTCCTACAAGCGCTTTCAGGTCGGCACCTTTGCGCCCACCAAGGCGATCTGGAGCCGGGACAATCGGACGGCGGGCTTTCGGCTGTGTGGGGAAAACACCAAGGGGATCCGTGTCGAGTGCCGGATCGGCGGGGCGGATCTGAATCCCTATCTCGCCTTTGCCGCGCTTCTGGCGGCGGGGATCAAGGGCATCGAGGACAAGCTTGACCTCGAACCCGGCTTTTCCGGCGATGCCTATGCCCAAGGGGAGCTGCGCGAGGTGCACAAGACCCTGCGCGACGCAATTGCCGGTCTGAAGGGCTCGAAAATGCTGGAGGAAGCCTTCGGGGCGGATGTGGTCGGGCACTATGTGCACACCGGCGAGTGGGAGCAGTTTGAATATGACCGGCGGGTAACCGACTGGGAGCGCCAGCGCGGGTTTGAGCGCAGCTAGGAGGGGAGGCGAACATGACCGAGACAGTGCAGATCATCTCTCCAGTGGACGGAAAACTTTTCGCCGAACGGCAGACGCTCGACGGGGACGCCATTGATCGGGCGATGAGCCGCGCGAAGGCGGCACAGCGCGACTGGCGCATGGTGCCGCTCGGCGAGCGGGTGGCGCTGGTGGGCAAAATGGTCGATGCGCTCTTGGCGATGAACGACGCCATCGTGCCCGAACTGGCCTCGCAGATGGGGCGGCCCGTCCGCTATGGCGGCGAAAGGCGCGGCGTCGAGGAACGCAGTCGGCATATGCTGGCCATTGCCGGGGAGAGTCTCGCGCCGCTGATGCGGCCGGAAAAAGACGGGTTCGTGCGCTATATCACCCGCGAGCCGCTGGGCGTGGTGCTCGTGATCGCGCCGTGGAATTATCCGTTTCTCACGGCGGTCAATTCCATCATTCCCGCGCTGGCGGCGGGCAATGTGGTGCTGCTCAAACATGCCAGCCAGACGCTGCTGGCGGGTGAGCGTTTTGCCGAGGCGGCACGGATGGCCGGCCTGCCGGAGGGGGTGTTCCAGAACCTGGTGCTGAGCCATGCCGACACCGAAAAACTGGTGGGCTCGGGGCTGGTCGACCACATCAGCTTCACCGGATCGGTCGAAGGCGGGCGGCGGATCAAGCGGGCGGCGGCCGGCACATTTGCCTCGCTGGGGCTGGAGCTCGGCGGCAAGGATCCAGCCTATGTGCGGGCCGATGCCGATCTCGACTTTGCTGCTGAAAACCTCGTCGACGGGAGCTTTTTCAACTCCGGGCAATCCTGCTGCGGGGTGGAGCGCATCTATGTCCATGCCGATGCCTATGACGGCTTTGTCGACCGCTTCGTTGGGCAGGCGCGCAGCTGGACGCTGGGGCATCCGCTCGATCCGGCGACTGTGATCGGGCCGATGGCGCGCGCCAGCTTTGCCGACCATGTGCGGCGCCAGACCGAGGAAGCCGTGCGCAGCGGAGCGGGGCGTCATCTCAACTGGGCCCATGAACGCGACAAGCCCGGCTCGCCCTGGCTGGCCCCCGAAGTCCTGACAGGCGTGAACCACCAGATGAGTCTCATGCGCGAGGAGAGTTTCGGGCCGGTGGTCGGGATCATGAAGGTGGCCGACGACGAGGAGGCGATCGGGCTGATGAACGACAGCCCCTATGGATTGACGGCCTCGATCTGGACGGCGGATCTCGACGCAGCCGGAAGGATTGGCGCCCATGTCGAAACCGGGACGGTTTTTGCCAATCGATGCGACTATCTCGACCCCGCCCTCGTTTGGACTGGTGTGAAGGACACCGGCAAAGGCGGGGCGCTGAGCGAGATTGGCTACCACAATCTGACCCAGCCCAAGAGTTTTCATCTGCGGCGGGTGTAAGGCGTTTTCCGTGTCATCGTTGCTGCCGGGCGGGCCCGGTGGTCCATGCAGAGCGGGTTGGATTGCCGGGCGCGCCCGGCAAGGACGGTGAAGATAGTGAGGGTGAGGAGGCTATTATGACCAATGCCAATTGGAATTATCCGACCGCCATGCGCTTTGGCGCCGGGCGCATTGCCGAACTCCCCGAGGCGCTGGCCGCCGTGGGCATAAAAAAGCCACTCCTCGTCACCGATGCCGGGCTGGCGACCCTGCCGGTGACCCTCTCCGTGCTCGGCATGCTCAAGGAGCGGGGGATCGACGTCGGCCTCTTTTCCGAAGTCAAACCCAATCCGGTCGCGGCCAATGTCGAGGCGGGCATCGAGGTGCTGCGGGCCGGCGGGCATGACGGGGTCATCGCCTTTGGCGGGGGCTCAGGGCTCGATACCGGCAAGGTGATTGCCTTCATGGCCGGGCAGACCCGGCCGATGTGGGATTTTGAGGATGTCGGCGACTGGTGGACCCGTGCCGATCCGGCGGGGATCCTGCCCACCATAGCCGTGCCGACAACGGCCGGGACCGGCTCGGAAGTGGGCAGGGCCGGGGTGATCACCGACGAGCGCAGCCAGACCAAGAAGGTGATCTTTCACCCCCTGATGATGCCGAAGATCGTCATCGCCGATCCCGAACTGACCATCGGCATGCCCCCGTTTATCACCGTGGGGACGGGCATGGACGCGCTGGCCCATTGTCTCGAAGCCTATTGCGCGCCCGGCTATCACCCGATGGCCGATGGTATCGCGGTGGAGGGCATAAGGCTTGTGTTCGAAAACCTGCCCAAGGTCGTCGCCAACCCCAATGATATCGTGGCGCGGGGACACATGATGAGTGCGGCGGCGATGGGCGCAACGGCGTTCCAGAAGGGGCTCGGGGGCATTCATGCGCTGAGCCATCCGGTCGGCGCGCTCTATGACACGCACCACGGCATGACCAATGCGGTGTTCATGCCCTATGTGCTGATCTCCAATAAATCGGCGGTGGAAGGCAGGCTCGCGCGGCTCGCTGCCTATCTCGGCCTCGCGCCCAATTTCGATGCGTTCCTGCATGCGCTGGTCGGGCTCCGACTGAGACTGGGCGTGCCGCATACGCTGAAAGATTTCGGCGTCAACGGGGACAGGCGCGAGCAGATTGCCGACATGGCCGTGGTCGACCCCACGGCGGGCGGCAATCCGATCGAGCTGACGCGTGATCGGGCGCTGGAGATCTTCGACCGGGCGCTGACGGGAAGGTCTAGCCGCTAGACCGTCATCCCATAGGCTGCGCGCATCTCGGCGATTTCGGCAAGCGTCTGGTGGAAGAGGCTCCAGTCGTCGGTTTCGGCGATTGGCGCCCAGATAGCTTCCACCTCCTCGATCAGCATGGTGCGTGGGGTTTTGCGGGCGAAATAGGAGTGGGTGAGATTGCAGTCCGGGGTGGGCGCATAGGCTTCCAGCCCGTCCGCCACCTGCCTGAATGCCTCGCTGGCATAAAAGTCCGCCGAGGGACTTTCGGCGGCGCGTTCGGCGCTCTGCACACCGCCGCGCCAGTCAAAGTAGAACTGCTCGTAGGGCGCCTTGCTGGCCGAGAGAAAGCCGAAGAGCGTCGTGACGAAGGCCCCATCCTCCTCGGTACCGCGCGGAACCAGCCCAAGCCGCCGCAGGATCTGCCGGGGCAATTCATCGCGAAAACTCGGCCAGACAGAGTTGAGCGCGGGCTCGAGCTTTTCGATGCTGGAGATCGGCACGAGACATTCGGCGAGCCGGGTGAGGTTCCAGGCCAGCGTGTCGGGCTGACGCCCAAAGCTATAGAGGCGGGTTTCGTCGAAATAGGCGGCGGTGAACTCGGGGTCGTACTGCGGCAGGAAGCGCCACGGCCCGTAGTCAAAGCTCTCGCCGGTGATGTTGATATTGTCGGTGTTGAGCACGCCATGCACGAACCCTGCGGCTGTCCACTGCGCGCCAAGCCGGGCAACATTGCCGACCACGGCCTCGAGGAATGCGGCGGGACGATCTTCGGCGTCGCCGAGATTCGGGTAATAGTGCGCGATCGCGTAATCGAGCAGCTTTTGCATATTGGCCGTGTCCTCGAGATAGGCGAGACGCTGGAACGTGCCGATCCGAATGTGGCTGTGGCTGAGCCGGGTGAGAACGGCAGAGCGGGTGGGCGAGGGTTCATCGCCGCGCCAGAGCTGCTCGCCGGTTTCGACCAGCGAAAAGCTCTTGGAGGTGTAGACGCCCAGCGCCTCGAGCATTTCGGTGGCCAGCACTTCTCGCACCCCGCCCTTGAGGGTCAGCCGCCCATCGCCGCCGCGCGACCAGGGCGTCTTGCCTGAGCCCTTGGTGCCGAAATCCAGAAGTCGCCCATCCACCGGGTCGATACACTGGCCAAACAGGAAGCCGCGTCCGTCGCCGAGATCGGGATTATAGGAGCGGAACTGGTGGCCATGATAGCGCAGCGCCAGTGGCTCGGGCAGCGAACCGGGCAGGGGATCGAAGCGGCCGAAATGGGCAAGCCATTGATCGTCGCCGAGATCGCCCAGGCCGAGCCGTTCGGACCAGCGCTGGTCGCGATGCCGCAAAATGGTTTTGGGAAAATCGGCGGGGGCGACGGGATCGAAGAAGTCGCGGCCGAGATCGGCGTGGGAGCGGGCGGGAAGGAACTGGGTCATGATTGCCTAATGCCTTTCGCCCGACTGGGGCTCCATCGCAAGTGTAATGCGGTCCTGCGTTGCAAGGCGGCCTTGCGCCCGGGCGTCTGGCGAATGTCACCAAATCGGCCTATATGCACTCCAATGACACAGATTGCTCCCTTCCAGGCCGCCATTTTCGACATGGACGGCACGCTGCTCGATACCGAGGCGATGTTCAAGACCATCGTTTTCGAGGTCTGCACCGATCTCGGGTTTGAAATGACCGATCTCGTGCACAGCGGCATGGTCGGATCGAGCCACGAGCGCACCAGCCAATTGCTGATCGAGGCCTATGGGGTCAGCTTTCCCTATTCGCTGTTCGACGAAAAATGCCGCGTGGTGATGCGCGAGCGCAGCCATGCCGGCGTGCCGCTGAAGCCGGGCGTGCGCGAATTCATCTCGGCCCTGCACGCCAATAATATCCCGACGGCGGTTGCCACATCTTCGCGTAATCCCCATGCCCAGCATCATCTTGGCGCCGCGGGCCTGCTCGATCTCTTCGAAACGATCGTGACCCGTGACGACGTCACCAATCCCAAGCCGCACCCCGAGCCCTATCTGATGGCGGCGGGCCGGCTGTCGATGAAGCCGGAACATTGCCTCGCCCTCGAGGATAGTTTTGCCGGCGTTCATGCTGCCCATGCGGCTGGCATGCAAACCATCATGGTGCCCGATCTCGTTGCGCCTTCCGATGAGATCCGCTCGCTTGGCATCACCATCATGGACAGTCTGGTGCACGTGCACAAAGCGGCCTTCCCGCGTTAAGATTTGAACGCTTAAAGCACTCCCTAAACTTTTATCTTTCTCCGAAAGTGCCGATTCAGCACAAAGCAAACCCATGAATTTTATGGGTTTTCTTTTGCGCGTCGGCACATTAACCCTGTTTTAAGAAGCTAAGGGCTATGGTTAACCAGCCGTAAATTTTGGCTTCCATCTCTTGTCTGGCTTGGCTAGTGTGCCTTCCAGCAAGACGGACCCCCAGGGGTCCACCAGAAGGCCTGCCGGTAGGACTGGACAGGCTCAGGGGCAAGGACGGGGCATTGACTGCAGACTGGCGGAAGAAAATCCTGCGAATTTCAGCGCAGGCAGCAGCGTTCGCAGCGACAGTGTTGGTCGCTGGCGTCATTGCGTCGCCCCTGGCAGTCAAGGCTAACGAATCCAACGTCGTCATCCCGGTCTCGGTTCCGGAAGCTGTCGCTGAGCTGCGCCAGCAGCCCGCGCTTGGCGCGACCGCAATGCCACTGGCACCCGGCCAGCAGCCGCTGACCGAGGCGCTTCTTGCCAATTACGTCAAGCGCCAGCAGGAGCTGCGCGCGGTCGAGGTGACCCTCGATGGCCCGAATTCCCCGCTGAATGCCGAAATGCTGATGGGCTATATCGCCCGCGGTTCGCTCAGCGGCGGTAACACCGCTCTTTCCGCCATCGACAGCTTCATGGCGCCGATCGCACGGCCCGAGCCGACGGTGACCCCCGATATTCTCGCCGCCTATGTCGACAGCGGTTATCTGCCGACGGAAAAGCGCGTCAAGGTCGCCAATACCGAGCGCGAATGCCTCGCCCAGGCGATCTATCACGAAGCGCGCGGTGAAAGCGCTGCCGGCCAGCTGGCCGTCGCCAATGTGATCGTCAATCGCGCCCGCTCGGATCGTTACCCGTCCTCGCTGTGCGGCGTCATCTATCAGAACGCCGACAAGGGCCGCTATCGCTGCCAGTTTACCTTTGCCTGCGATGGTCGCGATGATACCCCGCGTGAACGCGCCGCCTGGTCGCGCTCCAAGGCTCTGGCCGCCGAGATCTATGCCGAATACGCCACGGGCGACGAGGTTGGTGCACTGCCCGGCTCGGCGCTGTTTTACCACACCACGGCTGTCAGCCCCTCCTGGTCGAACACCTATAGCCGTGTTGCCCAGGTCGGCTCGCACATCTTCTACTCCCCAAACTGATCGCCTGTAGCGCTCTCCAGAGAGGGCGCCATGCTGTCGGGGTGACCTTCCCCTCACTGCAGATCTGAAACGCGGTCGGCGCCCCTTGGCGCCGCGTTTTGGCGTGTCGGCTGATCAGTCGCCCGACACACGCCTTCAGTGCCAGGGACCCGGACATGAAAAAGGGCGCCGATGGCGCCCTTCTCAGTAATCAGTGTGGGAGACGGTCGCTTATTCAGCGGCCTTGGCCATCTGCGGGCCGGGCTCGGCATCGGCTTCAGTGCCGAACTTCTTGAAGTTCTCGCGGAACAGCTGGGCAAGCTTTGCGGCCTGCGCGTCATAGGCCTCGCCATCGGCCCAGGTCTGGCGCGGATCGAGCAGCTTGCTGTCGACGCCGGGCACGGCCACGGGAACGTCAAAGCCGAAGAGGCCGTCAACGCGCATGTCGGCGCTGTCGAGGGCGCCTTCGAGGGCGGCGGTCAGCAGACGGCGGGTTGATGCGATGTCGATGCGCTTGCCAACGCCATAGCCGCCACCGGTCCAGCCGGTGTTCAGCAGATAGGCTTGGGCGCCGCTGGTGCGCAGGCGCTCAGCCAGCATCTCGCCATAGACGGTCGGGTGCAGCGGCATGAACGGCGCGCCGAAGCAGGCCGAGAAGGTTGCCTGCGGCTCGGTGACGCCACGCTCGGTCCCGGCCACCTTGGCGGTGTAGCCCGAGAGGAAGTGGTAGACGGCCTGTTCCGGCGTCAGACGCGCGAGCGGGGGCAGGACGCCGAAAGCGTCTGCGGTGAGGAAGACCACGGTCTTGGGCGTTCCGCCAACACTGCCCTTGGCAATGGACGGCAGCACATGCAGCGGGTAGGCGGCACGGGTGTTTTCGGTCAGCGACACATCGTCGAAATCCGGAACGCCGGTTTCTGCATCGACGATGACGTTTTCCAGCACGGTGCCGAAACGCTTGGTTGCCGCATAGATTTCCGGCTCGGCGGTAGCGCTGAGCTTGACGGTCTTGGCGTAGCACCCGCCTTCGAGGTTGAACACGCCATCCGCGCTCCAGCCGTGCTCGTCGTCGCCGATCAGCGGGCGGTTCGGATCATTGCTGAGCGTGGTCTTGCCAGTGCCCGAGAGGCCGAAGAACAGGGCAGCTTCCCCATCGGGGCCAAGGTTGGCCGAGCAGTGCATCGGCAGGACGCCCTGGCGCGGCGCGTGGAAGTTGAACAGCGAGAAGACGCTTTTCTTGATCTCACCGGCATAGAGCGTGCCGGCGATGACGACGACATTGCGGCTCATGTCGAGCGCGATCACGGTGTCGGTGCGGCAGCCGTGGCGGGCCGGGTCGGCCTTGAAGTGCGGCGCATGGACGATGGTCACGGCCATGGCGTCGTCACCGGCGAGGATGTCTTCGCCACGACGGATCAGGAGGTTGCGGATGAAGAGGGCGTGCCAGGCGCTCGGGGTGAGAACCGTCACGTCATACTGGTGCGCGGGATCTGCACCGGCCAGCAGGTCCTGGCGGTAGATGGCCTGGCCCGACAGATGCGCGCGCACGTCATCGAGCAGGATCGAGAAATGCTCGGGCGAGAGGCCGCCCGAATTGTCCCACCAGACCGTATTCTCGGTCAGGTCATCGCGCACGATGAACTTGTCCTTGGGCGAGCGGCCGGTAAATGCGCCGGTCTCAACGACAAATGCGCCGTCTGCAGTCAGACGGCCCACACCCTGTCGCAATGCCTCCGCAACTAGATCCGGGGCAATCGCGTTGTCGCTCAGCGACACGGCTGCGCCGACGATGTCGTTTCGCAGGACCCCATGATCGAACACACTCATCTTTCCGTCTCCACTCGATGCCGCAAGTGCGGTGTTGCGCGCAAACTAGAGACGATGGGTGGTCGAGGACCATCCCGAAAAGGGTCTTAAGACGGAAGTTGCACGTGGCTCGGATTGCTGTCGCCACTGGCAGCAGACTTGGCCGCGCCTTATTTAACGCGTAATTGTCGCTTGCAACGTCGGAGAGGACCAAAAAGGGTCATCCCGAATGCAAGCGTCTCGAGAAGAAAGGCAGAATATGCCCAAAATCGCTCTGGTAGATGACGACCGCAACATCCTGACTTCCGTGTCCCTGACGCTGGAGGCCGAAGGATATCAGGTGGCCACCTATACTGACGGCGCTTCGGGTCTTGAAGGTCTGACCACTGACCGTCCCGACCTGGCCATTCTCGACATCAAGATGCCGCGCATGGACGGCATGGAGCTGCTGCGCCGCCTGCGCCAGAAATCGGATGTCCCGGTGATCTTCCTCACCTCCAAGGATGAGGAAATCGACGAACTCTTCGGGCTCAAGATGGGCGCTGACGATTTCATCACCAAGCCCTTCAGCCAGCGCCTGCTGGTCGAGCGCGTCAAGGCCATCCTGCGCCGCTCCGCACCGCGCGATCCGTCGAGTGCCCCGGGCACCAACACCGAGCAGGCGCCGAGCAAGGCGCTGATCGAACGCGGCTCGCTGGTGCTCGATGAAGAGCGCCACACCTGCACCTGGAAGGGCCAGCGCGTCACCCTTACGGTCACCGAATTCCTGATCCTGCAGGCGCTCGCCCTGCGTCCGGGCGTGGTGAAGTCGCGCAATGCGCTGATGGATGCCGCCTATGACGACCAGGTCTATGTCGATGACCGCACCATCGACAGCCACATCAAGCGGCTGCGCAAGAAGTTCAAGGCCGTGGATGATGATTTCGAAATGATCGAAACGCTCTATGGTGTCGGCTACCGCTTCAAGGAGCAGTAGGAAGCCAATTGGCCACGATAGACCCAGAAGTTGAGGCTCCTCCCGCCGGCTCGTCGCCGAAGGGGGAGCGCGAGGCTGCGCCCCGTCGGCGCGGGGGCTGGCGGCTGGCCCTGATGCCCTTGGCCAAGCTGGCCCATGGCATCAGGCGCTTCCTCGACTTCACCATCTTCTCCAATTTGACCCGGCGCATCGTGGTGCTCAACCTCGCCGGGCTGCTGGTGCTGGTGGTGGGCATTCTCTATCTCAACCAGTGGCGGGCCGGCCTGATTGATGCGCGCGTCCAGTCGCTTCGCGTGCAGGGCGAAATCATCGCTGCCGCCATCGCCGCCTCGGCCACGGTGGATAGCGACGTCATCTCGGTCAATCCCGACCGGCTTCTGGAATTGCAGGCGGGCAATTTCTCGCCGCTCTCCTATTTCGACCCCTCGCTCGAATTCCCGATCAATCCGGAGCGCATCGCGCCGCTCCTGCGCAACCTCATCACCCCGACCCGCACCCGCGCCCGCATCTACGACCAGGGCGGGCTGCTTATTCTCGACAGCGAGAACATTTATGCGCGCGGCGAGGTGATCCGGCAGACCATCGACACGTCCAAGCAGCAGAGCTTCTTCCTCGTCGACTGGTTCAACGCCATCATCTCCTGGGCGCCGGGCGATAATTTCTCGAAATATCAGGAATATGGCGCCGACGAAGGCACGCGCTATCCCGAGGTGGCATCTGCCCTGCAGGGGGCGCCGGCCGATTTCGTCCGCGTCGACGAGCGCAACCAGCTCGTTGTTTCCGTGGCCGTGCCGGTGCAGCGCATGCGCGCCATTGTCGGCGCAATCCTGCTCTCAACCGCGCCGGGCGATATCGACAGCGTGGTGGCCCAGGAGCGTTGGAGCATCCTGCGCATCGCCCTGATCGCCACCGTGGTGCAGATCGGCCTCTCCTTCCTCCTGGCCGGCACTATCGCCGGGCCAATGCGTCGCCTTTCCGCGGCCGCCGAGCGGGTGCAGACGGCTGGCAATGCGCGTGCCGAAATTCCCGATTTTACCGATCGCCCCGACGAAATCGGGCACCTGTCGGGCGCGCTGCGGCGCATGACCGACGCGCTGTATAACCGCATCGAGGCCATCGAGCGCTTTGCCGCCGACGTCGCCCATGAGCTCAAGAACCCGCTGACCTCGCTGCGCTCTGCCGTCGAAACCCTGCCGCTGGCGAAAAAGCCGGAAGACAAAGAACGCCTCAACGCCATCATCCAGCACGATATCAAGCGCCTCGACCGGCTGATCACCGATATCTCGAGCGCCAGCCGGCTCGATGCCGAACTGGCCCGCGAGGGCGCTGAAAAGGTGGATGTCGAAAAGCTGGCCGAGGCCATGGTCTCGATCCAGAAGGACATCGCGTCCAATCGCTCGGTCAACGTGGTGATGGGCAAGCGCGCCGGTCGTGGCTCCACCACGATCAACGGCCATGAAAGCCGGCTGGCGCAGGTTTTTGCCAATCTCATCGACAATGCCGTCTCGTTCTCGCCGACCGGTGGCACTGTCACTGTTTCCGTTGCCACCGAGGCAGACACCATCATTGTTTCGGTGAGCGATGAGGGGCCTGGCATCACCGATGTCAGCCGCATCTTCCAGCGCTTCTATACCGATCGCCCGGAAACCGAGAGTTTTGGCAATCACTCGGGGCTGGGGCTTTCCATTTCCCGGCAGATCGTCGAGGCGCACAAGGGCACGATCAAGGCACAGAACCGCCCCGATCGCTCCGGCGCCGTCTTCACCATTGTCCTGCCGCGCGCCCGCAAATAGTCTGACGCCATGACAAAACCACACCATGTGCATGGGACGGGGCTGGTGCTGGATGGATTGGGCCTGCTGTTGCGGGGGCCATCGGGCGCGGGAAAATCGCTTCTTACCCTGTCGCTGATCGAAACCTGGCAGATGCGGGGGCTCGAGGCGCTTCTCATTTCAGACGACCGGGTCGATCTGACCGTCGACGCTGACGGCGTTGTGATGAACGCGCCGCCTCTGTTGACCGGCCTCATCGAACTGCGGGGCCGAGGCATCGTCCACCGGCCGAGCTGTCCCTCAGCCCGCCTGAACCTCGTTATCGACCTGGTGCCGGCCTATGAGCGCATGCTGGAAGAAGAGGCTTTCACCACCCATATACTGGGACACGACGTTCCGCGGGCCCCGGTGCCGCATGCCGAACGGATCGGACTGCGCCACCAGGAGCTGCTGGTCATGGAAGCGGTGCGCGCAAGCGCCTCTCCTGCACAGCCATGACAAATTATCGCTTGCAACAGGGGGCTTGGGGGACAAAACTGTTGCGGGCTCGCCTGCGATTGATCCGTGCCTCGGCCGGGCGTATTAGTCCGGGACGCCGTGGCGGAACGCCACCTATGCCGCTACGGCAGTTTGGGGAGAATGCATGATCGGATTGGTTCTGGTGACGCATGGGGCGCTGGCTGATGAATTCAAGCTGGCGCTGGAGCATGTTGTCGGCCCGCAAGACTATTGCGAAACCATCGCCATCGGCCCGGATGACAACGCCGAAGAACGGCGCGAAGACATCATCAAGGCCATCGACCGCGCCGAGAATGGCGACGGTGTCATCATTCTCACCGACATGTTTGGCGGCACGCCGTCCAATCTGGCCATATCGGTGATGAACAACCGCAAGGTGGAAGTGATCGCCGGGGTCAATCTGCCCATGCTGGTCAAGCTTGGCCGCGTGCGCGGAGAGATGGCCATGGCCGAAGCGGTGAACCTGGCCCAGGAAGCGGGCCGGAAATATATCACCGTTGCCAATTCCATCCTCGGCGGAGCCTCATAAATGGATGCTGCAGGCCGTGCCCTCGCCCAGCAATTGACCATCGTCAATCGCAAGGGACTGCATGCCCGCGCCTCGGCGCGCTTCGTGCGGACGGCTGAGTGCTTTGACGCCACGATCAATGTCGTCAAGGACGGACAATCGGTGGCCGGCAATTCGATCATGGGCCTGATGATGCTCGGCGCCGGTCCCGGCTCGACCATCCTCGTCCAGGCGACCGGCAAGCAGGCGCGCGAAGCGCTCGAAGCCATCGTGCTGCTCGTCAACAACGGCTTTGACGAAGACAGCGACGGCGCCCCGGCCTGACCCATTGGGTGCCTTCAAGCGAACAAAGCCTTCGCTGTCGTGCCGATGGTCGTCGCCGCGGCGCTCCCCTAGATTAAGCGCAACACCGCAATTCGGGGATCGAAATGATCGACACATCCGTCCAGACCAATGTCCGCTCCATGCCCGTGCTGCCGCTGAGCACGACGCTGGGTCCAGTGCATCTTGCAGTTACTGACCGCACCAAGGCGCTCGCCATTTGGCAGGACGTGGTCGGCCTCGACCTCATCGCCGAAGAGGGCAATCGCCTCTCCCTCGGCGCCGGTGACAAAATTCTCATCGTGCTCGAGACATCGGCCAATCGCCCGGTCGCGCCGCGCAGCCATGGGCTCTATCACGTCGCTATTCACGTGCCGACGCGCCATGAACTGGCGCAGATGGCCGTGCGCGCTCTGCAGCGCAATATCCGCATCGCCCCGACCGACCACCTCGTCAGCGAGGCGATCTATCTCTGGGACCTCGATGGCAATGGCATCGAGATCACCTTCGAGACACCCTGGCGCGGCACGCTGGGCGATCCGGACAAGGGCGAGACCTACGCGATCGCCGCCGATGGCAAGCCCCATTCCGGGCGCGAGCCCATCGACCTTGATGGTCTGCTCGGCGAGCTCGGCCCCCAGCCGGTCCTCACCCCGCGCATGCCCGAAGGCACGCGCATTGGTCACGTGCATCTGCATGTCCGCGACCTCCACGAAGCCATGGGTTTTTATCGCGACGTCATCGGCTTTGCCGGTTTCCTGATGATCGATTCCTTTGGCATGGGCGATGTCGGGCTCGACTACATGCCCCATAGCCTCGCCTTCAACATCTGGTCCGGCCCGCAGGCCACCCAGCCGCCAGCTGGCAGCGCCGGTCTGCAATGGCTGACCATCGTCCTGCCGGATGGCGAGAGCCTTGCCGGGCTGCACCAGAGGCTGGCAACGGCCGGGGCGTCTATCACGCCGGGCGATGGCTGGTCAGAAACTCAAGACCCCTCGGGCAATCGCATCAGGCTGGTCCTGGCCGCGTGAGCCGACAATCGAAAGGAAGTGCCATGCGCAGCGCCCAAGACGTCCTCAATTTCTGGTTCGTCGATTATGGTCCCGATGACTGGTTCGCAGGCAGTGCCGATTTCGACGCGCTGATCGCTGCTGAATTTGCTGACACCCACGCGGCGGTTGCGCGTGGCGAGGCCTGGGAATGGCGGGCGACGCCGGAAGGTCGCCTTGCCGAGATCATCGTGCTCGACCAGTTCTCGCGCCAGTTGTTCCGCAAGCGCCCGGAAGCCTTTGCGCAGGACAAGATGGCGCTGGCTCTGGCGCAGGAGATGGTCGCCCAGGGTCTCGATCTCGAATTCGAGCAGCCCCGGCGCGGCTTTATCTATCTGCCTTATATGCACGCCGAGTCGGCACTGGTGCAGGCCGAGTCAGTGCGCCTCTATGAAGGTCTCGGCGACGAGAACCAGCTCAACTACGCCAAGGCGCACAAGGAGACGGTAGACCGTTTCGGTCGCTTCCCCTTCCGCAACGCGCCGCTCGGCCGGAAGAGCACGGCCGAAGAAGAGGCCTATATGGCCGAACAGGGCGACCGCGGTTTTTGAATTTTTGGGTTTTTGGGGCGGGGGATGACACGGCACAGACCGTGCAGGTCCCCCCACCCTAGCGTCGCTACGGCCCAAGGGCCTAGCTTTGCTGCCCTCCCCACAAGGGGGAGGGAGCGCAGGAGCCGCCACTTTGCGCGGCAGGCCCGGAACAGATACCGGAAACGCCGTCATTGCCCGGCTTGTTCGGGCAACCCACTCCTTGGCAGATGGACCGCCGGGACGAGCCCGGCGGTGACGGCCAACGTTAGCTTCCGCGTAACACTTAAAACGCCCACTCGCCCTTGCGCATGACGGGTTCGGTCGAACCATCCGCATGCACGCCGTCGATGTCGATCTGGTCGGAGCCGATCATCCAGTCGATGTGGATGAGGCTCTTGTTGCCGCCCTGGGCGTAGATCTGGTCGGGCGTCAGCTCCTTGCCGCCCTCAAAGCAGTCGGCATAGCACTGGCCCATGGCGATGTGGCACGAGGCGTTCTCGTCGTAGAGCGTGTTGTAAAAGAGAATGCCCGACGCCGAGATCGGCGAGGAGTGCGGCACCAGCGCCACCTCACCGAGACGCCGCGCGCCCTCGTCGGTATCGAGCACCTTGTCGAATACGTCCTGGCCCTTGGTGGCCTTGAGTTCGACGAGACGCCCTTCTTCAAACCGCGCCTGGATGTTCTCGATCAGCGTGCCATTGTGGCTGAGCGGCTTGGTCGCGGCCACCGTGCCTTCAACGCGCAGGCGATGGGGCGTGGTGAATACTTCCTCGGTCGGGATGTTGGGGTTGCAGGTAACCCCGTTCTTTGCTTCCGAGGCGCCGCCTTTCCAGCGGTGCCCATCGGCGAGGCCGACGGTGAGATCCGTGCCCGGGCCGGTGTACTTCAGCGCCGAGAAACGCTTGCCGTTGAGCCAGGTCCAGCGCGCCTTGAGATTGGCATTGTGATCCTTCCAGGCGGCGATCGGATCGTCCTGATCGACACGGCTTGCCTTGAAGATAGCGTCGGCCAGCTTGGCGACAGCGACATCTTCGGCATCATTTGGGAAGACCAGCTTGGCCCAGGCCGGGGTCGGGTAGGAAACGATGTTCCAGTTGATGTCAAAGCCTGTGATCAGCTCCAGCGCCGGGCGATAGGCCGTGGAATTGGCGCGGTTGGCGCGCGAAACCTTGGACGGGTCCTGACCGGCCAGCATCAGTGGATTGTCGCCCGAGATGGCGAGGCGTGCCGCGTTGTTCTTGAAGGCCTCGGCCATGCCCGAATAGAGCCAGCCGGCCGAGCGGTCGAAGCTGGCGTCATTGGCAAAGCGATAGCGCGCGAGCGTTGCTTCTTCGTCCGAATAGATGGTGGTGACGAGGCCGGCACCGGCCTTATAGGCGTGCTCGGTAATGCGGCGGACCAGCGGGGCTGCGGTCATCGGCGCGGTGATGATCAGATCCTGCCCCTCGGCCAGCTGCAGGCCAACCTTGATGGCCACTTCGCCGAGCTTGTCGAGCTTGGTCGGATCGATAGGGGTATTGCTCAATTGGGCATGCCTTCTTGCTTTTGAATCGATTGGTTTGGAGCCTAGCGCTCCCCCGCGTGGGACGCCACCCAAGCAAACCGTAAAAACTCTTGATCCATGTCAAAGTGAACCGGGCCGGGGTGGGGAATATGGAGCCATCTCAGGAGGTTCCTATGACCATTCAGACGCTTTACCTCATCGCCGTTCTCTGCGCATTCGGCACGTTCGCTGGCATCGTTGCCTATGGCCAGATCATGACTCGCGGCATTGTAGCTCCCGGCGCTCGCCCGCTCGACTGAGCGGCGCTGCTGGCAGGGGCGCCCCGGCCGTATCCCGGGCCGCCCCTGTCACCCAAACGCATCAGCTGCGGTGTGCTGCAGCACAAGGCCATTGGCAAAGGCGAACGGTTTGGCTATGAACCGTTCGCCGCTTCATTTTTGAGAACACGGGAGGCGTTGCATGACAGCATCATTCGCTTCCCCGATGGGCAGCACCCGACCCTAGGTCCTGCCCCGTGCGGCCCGCCTGTTTTGGCGTGCGCCCCGAAAATTTCCTTCCGCAGAAACCCGCTACCCCGCAACGGCATGCAAATGCCGCCCGTTCTGCGCCCCAATTGACCCTCACCACAGGAACCGATCGCCGGAAAACGGGATCGGGACACCCAGATGAGTCGCAAGAAACTTAATTTCCGCGCCGATGCGTTCCGCAATGTGCTCGGTTTCACCTTCCGTCACTGGAAGCATCAGCCGATCCGCATCGCGCTGATCGTCGGCCTTGTGCTGACGGCAACGCTGGCCGAGGCGCTGAGCCCGATTTTTGCCGGCCGACTGGTCGATGCCGTGGCCTCCGGAGAGGGCGGCTGGGACGTGGCGTTCTCCGCCTTTCTCACCATGTCGGCGCTCTACCTCGGCTCGATCGTGCTGCGGCAGCTGATGTATCTCAACATCATCCCGCTCACCCTGCGGATGATGCGCGACGTCGCCGCCCAGGGCTTTCACCGGGTCCAGCGCTTTTCCACCGACTGGCATGCCAACAGCTTTGCCGGCTCGACCGTGCGTAAGATCACGCGCGGCATGTGGGCGCTCGACCTGCTCAATGACACGCTGCTGCTGGCCCTCTTGCCATCGCTCGTCATGCTTGGCGGTGCGACACTAATCCTAGGCATGTCGTGGCCGGTCATGGGCCTCGTCGTCGGCCTCGGCTCCATCATCTATATCGTAGTGACGGTTTGGATGTCGGTGGGCTTTGTTGCGCCCGCAGCAACGCTCTCCAATGCCTGGGACACCAAGGTTGGCGGTGCGCTCGCCGATGCGGTCAGCTGCAATTCCGTGGTCAAGGCCTTCGGCGCCGAAACCCGCGAGGATGACCTTATCGCCGGCGTGGTCTCCAAATGGAGCAAGCGCACTCGCCGCACCTGGCGGCGCGGCACGTTCAATGGCGGCCTCCAGGGCATCATGATGGCGGCCATGCAGACCGCCATTCTCGGCACGGGCCTGGTGCTGTGGCGCGATGGTGCGGCCACTGCGGGCGACATCACCTTTGTGCTCACCATGTTCTTCCTGTTGCAGGGGCATTTGCGCGACGTCGGTCAGCACATCCGCAATCTGCAGAAGTCGGTCAACGACATGGAAGAGCTGGTCAATCTGTACGCGCAGCCGCTCGGGATCGCCGATCGCAAGGACGCGCCGGCAATCGCCATTGGCGACGGCCACATCCGCTTTGATAATGTGACCTTCCAATATGGCGCGCACGCCACCCCGCTCTACAAGGACTTTTCCGTGGAGATCAAACCGGGCGAACGCGTGGGCCTCGTCGGTCATTCCGGCTCGGGCAAGACCACGTTCGTCAAGCTGATCCAGCGCCTCTACGACATCCAGAATGGCGCCATCACCATCGACGGGCAGGACATCGGGGCGGTGCAGCAGGCAAGCCTGCGCGGGCAGATTGCCATCGTCCAGCAGGAACCGATCCTGTTCCACCGGACGCTGGCCGAGAACATCGCCTATGCAAGGCCCGGGGCCAGCCGTGCCGAGATCGTCGAGGCTGCAAAGCAGGCCAATGCGCATGATTTCATCATGAGCCTGCCGCGCCAGTATGAAACCATGGTGGGCGAGCGCGGGGTAAAACTCTCGGGTGGCGAACGCCAGCGCGTCGCCATCGCCCGTGCTTTCCTCGCTGATGCGCGGGTGCTTATCCTCGACGAGGCTACCTCCAGCCTCGACAGCGAAAGCGAGATGATGATCCAGCAGGCAATGGAACGGCTGATGGAAGGCCGGACCACGCTGGTCATCGCCCACCGCCTGTCGACCGTGGTCGCGCTTGATCGGCTCCTGGTCTTCGACAAGGGCAAGATCGTCGAAGAGGGCGACCACAACGCCCTCATCAGGCTCAACGGCGGCATTTACCGGCGTCTTTTCGAGCGCCAAGCGCTCGAACTCACCAAGGGCCTCGTTGCCTGAACAACAAAAAACCCGCGGAGCGATCCGCGGGTTTTTGGTTTCAGGGGAGCAATACGTCGACCCGCAGACCTTCGCCGAGCTTGCTGCGGATGGACACCTGCCCGCGATGGCGCTGGACAATATGCTTGACGATGGCAAGGCCGAGGCCCGTGCCCTTCTTCTTGCGGCTCGTCTCTGCATCGATCCGGTAAAAGCGCTCGGTCATCCGCGGCACATGCTCGGGCGGCACGCCGGGGCCGTGATCGATGACGCTGACCATATGGTGCAGCCCGCCGCGGTCGATCCGCGCCAGTTCAACCTCGACGCTTTTCCCGCCAGCGCCATATTTGATGGCGTTTTCAATGAGGTTCTCGAACACTTCATAGAGCTGGCTGCGGTCGCCGGTGACAGATACGGGCCCATCCGGCAGGCGGAGCTCGACCTGGAGCTCGGCGGCGGCGGCCTGAGTTTGAAGACCCTCGCGGACCTCGCGCAACAGCCCTGCCAGCTCCACCGTGCCGGTGGGGCGCATGTGCTGGTACATCTCGATGCGCGAGAGGCTGAGGAGGTCGTCGATCAACCGGCTCATCCGGTCGGCCTGTCCACGCATGATGCCGAGGAATTTTTCGCGGGCGGCCGCGTCCTTGGCTGCGGGCCCGAGCAGTGTGTCGATGAAGCCGATGAGCGAAGCCAGCGGCGTGCGCAATTCATGGCTGGCATTGGCGATGAAATCGCTACGCATGGCATCGACGCGCTTGAGGGCCGTGAGGCTCTGAAAGGTCACCAGCAGGCGCCGCTGACTGGCCACCGACCAGTCGGTTCCGGGCAGGCGGAGAGGAGCCACCACGACCCGATCCCAGGTTTCATTGGGGATGGTCTGGTGCAGCTCGAAACTAAAGAGCGCGCCATCGCGCAGCGCACCCTCGATGGCCGACAGCAATTGCGGATCGCGCAGCACAAGGCTGAGGATCTGGTCGTCGGCGATATTGGGATATTGCCGGATGGCCGCGCCATTGCGGAAGACCACGGCGCCGCGCTGGTCGAGCACCATGGCCGGATCACCCAGCGCCTCGGCCATGGCGGCCAGCATCTGTTCCTCGTCCGCGCCGCGGGGCGGACTGTCGAGCACGACGCGCCGGGTTTCCGGCAAGGCGGGCGCAATGGGCGCGGGGCGCAGCGCCACCAAGCCGGTAAAGAGCGCAAACCCGATGAGAGCGATTTCGATGCGCAGGCCACCGAACATGACGAAGGCGGCAACAAGGATGGCGAGCACCGCAAGGAGGCCGAGCTGGCTGCACAGATTGGCCAGCATATTCCGAGGCGCGTCGCGCCGTTCCATTTCAGTGTCTTCCATGTCCGGCAGCAAAATCAAAGCCTTCGTTCCGCCCTTGTGTTGGCGCCCGGTTTCTATCACGCTCAATGTAACAATGGAGCGACAGCGTGACCGACCCCTTTGACAGCTTCGACATAAATGATCCCCAGCTGCCCAAATCCATCAAACGCGCGGCCCTGACCTCGGGCGGATATCCCTATGAAGACGGGATGGATGGCGACGAGTATGACACGCAGATGTACGCGCTGCAAAAGCAGCTCGTGCTGTTGCAGGCGCATATGGCGCGGGCGGGCGAGCGCATCGTCCTCGTCTTTGAGGGACGCGACGCGGCCGGCAAGGGCGGCACCATCAAGCGCATCCTCGAAAATCTCAATCCGCGCTAAAACCTTATCGCCGCGCTGCCCAAGCCGAACGATCGCGAGCGCACCCAATGGTATTTCCAGCGCTATATCGACTGGCTGCCGGCGGCCGGTGAAATGGTGCTGTTCGATCGCTCCTGGTACAACCGCGCCGGGGTTGAGCCGGTGATGGGCTTTTGTACCCCGGGCGAGACCGAGCTCTTCCTCGAAGAAGCGCCTGAATTTGAAAAGCGCCGCACCAAGGACGGCATAAAACTCTTCAAGTTCTGGCTCTCCATTGGCCGGGAAATGCAGTTGAAGCGCTTCCATGATCGCCGCCATGATCCGCTGAAAACCTGGAAGCTGTCGCCGGTCGATCTCGAGGCACTCAACAAATGGGACGATTATTCCCGCGCCCGCGACACCATGCTGAAGCGCACGGACAGCAACCACGCGCCCTGGACCGTCATCCGCGCCAATGACAAGAAGCGCACCCGCCTCAACGTCATCCGCACCCTGCTCAACGGTTTGATTATGACGGCAAGGACGAAGGCGAGATCGGCAAGATTGACCGCAAGATCGTCCTCAGCGCCAAGGAATTTTTGGAGTTGAAGGGGGAGTAGGGGCCACGGCCCCCTCACCCGACGGCTACGCCGTCGACCTCTCCCCCTAGGGAGAGGTGTCGCTCCGCGTTTCGGGCACCTCTTCACCTCTCCCTTCGGGGGAGAGGTCGGCCGAAGGCCGGGTGAGGCGGCCTTGGCCTAAACCCTCACCCCAAAAGCTTGGGGTCCACCAGCGCGCCCTTGTGGCCGATCACTACCCCGGCCACCCGGTGCGCATTTTCGGCAGCTTCGGCGATCGACTTGCCCATCAGCCGCGCCGAAAGATAGCCGCCATTAAAGCTGTCGCCGGCCCCGGTGGCATCCACCACGCTTTTGGCCGGCGGCGGGGCCATTTTCACCCGCTCGTGGGCCGTGGCGATCAGCGCCTCGTTGGAGCCGTCCTTGACCACCACTTCCTCGACGCCCAGCTCGAGATAGCGCTCGGCCGTCTCCTCCACCGATTTGTCGCCAAAGAGCGGGGCTTCGTCCGAATGGGTGGGCAGGACGATATCGCAAAGGCTTGCCGCCGCCGTCAGCACCGAGGCCATCACCCGCTCGCTCGACCACAGCGCAGGCCGCAGATTGGTGTCGAAGGCGATTTTCGCGCCTTTGTCGCGCGCCTTGACGATGGCGCCGAGCAGGCGCCCGCGCGCCTTGGGCGCGAGGATGGCGAGGGTGATGCCGGAGAAATAGACCAGGCTCGCACCCTCCACGGCCTTGCCCAGCGCCTCCTTATCGTCGGCTAATAGCTTGGCCGCAGAATTGTCGCGCCAGTATGTAAAATGCCGGTCGCCCTTGTCCTGATGGATCATGTAAAGACCCGGACGACGGCTCGGAATGGTCTGGATATGGTCGGTGCCGATGCCATTGGTATCGAGAAAGGCGCGGATATCGTCCGAATAGCGGTCCGAACCCAGCGCTGTGGCATAGTCGACGGCAAAATCCTTGCTGAGCAGGGCGCGTAGATACCAGGCTGTGTTCAGCGTATCGCCGGCATAGCCCAGCCGATAATTGCGGTCCTCGCCGCCGCTCATTTCGATCATGCATTCGCCAATGCTGACGATCCGCTTGCCGGCCATTGCGCTTCCTCCAGTCCCACAAAAGGCTTATGCCGGGCTTGACCCTTTTGAGGCAAGCCCCGACACAGGAGCCTGAATAGGCGCGCACTATCTTCCATACAAGTTGGAAAATCTCTATGCTGCGCCCAAATAGCCTTTCCCGGAGACTACCTTGACCGACGCGCGCCTCAGCCCCGCCACTCTCGCCACCCTCAAGGCCGGCACCAAAGTGCCCAATTATGACCGGTCGGCGGTGTCGCCTGGCATCGTCCATCTGGGCATCGGCGCCTTTCACCGTGCGCATATGGCCGTTTATGTCGACGATCTCCTCGCCGAAGACCCGAGCTGGGGCATTGTGGGGGCGAGCCTTCGCCGTCCCGACACCAAGGACGCTCTCGCCCCGCAGGACGGGCTGTATACCATCGCCGTGCGCGACGCCTCCGGCACCCATCCGCGGGTGATCGGCTCGATCCTTTCGGTCATGGATGCCAATTCTGAGCGTGAAGAGCTGCTGGCGCTGATGGCCAGCCCCGCCATCCGCATTGTCTCGCTGACCGTGACGGAAAAGGGGTATTGCCACGATCCGGCAACCGGCGAGCTCGATGAGCGCCACCCGGACATCGTCCACGATCTCGCCAATCCCACCACGCCAAAATCGGCCCCCGGCATGCTGGTCGAAGCCCTCGCCCGTCGCAAGGCGGCCGGGATCGCCCCCTTCACGGTGATGAGCTGCGACAATCTCCCCTCCAATGGCGAGACGGCCAAGCGCATCGTGACCCGCTTTGCCGCCCTGCGCGAGGCCGATCTCGGCGCCTGGGTCAAGGATGTGGCCTTCCCCTCGACCATGGTTGATCGCATCGTCCCCTCGACCACCGATGCTGACCGGGCTGAAGTCACGGGCCTCATCGGCGCCGAAGACGCCTGGCCGATCATGACCGAGCCCTTCACCAAATGGGTGATCGAGGATCATTTCCCCGCCGGTCGTCCGGCGTTTGAGAAGGTCGGCGCCCAGCTGGTGAAAAATGTCGAGCCGTTCGAATTGATGAAGCTCAGAATGCTCAACGGTTCGCACTCGACCATGGCCTATCTCGGCTATCTCGGTGGCTATGAGTATATTTCCGAGGTCATGGGCGACCCTGCCTATGTCAAACTCATCCATGGCCTGATGACCGAAGAGGCAATGCCGACGCTCGACATGCCCGGCACCGATCTCGGGGCCTATCGTGACGAACTGCTCGAGCGCTTCCGCAATCCGGCCCTCAAGCACCGCACCTGGCAGATCGCCATGGACGGTTCGCAGAAACTGCCGCAGCGCCTGCTCGGTACTATTCGCGACCGCCTCAAAGCCGGCCAGCCGATCACCCGCCTGTCTCTAGGTGTCGCCGCCTGGATGCGCTATGTCACCGGCATTGCCGAGGACGGTAGCGAGATCGACGTCCGGGATCCGCACGCCCTCAAAATGCTCGCCATCGCCACCGATGCCGGCGACGATCCGGAGGCCCTCTTCGACGGCCTTGCTGCCCTCACCGAAGTGTTCGGCACCGACCTTGCCGAGAATTCCAACTTCCGCACGGTCGTCGCCGAGCACCTTGAAAACCTCTTCGATGAAGGCGCGCGCGGCACGGTCGAAGATCTGGTCGGCTAATCGCCATCGCCCCCTACCGATCCTCTCCCGCAGCGCCTAGAATGCGCTGCGTGGACGAGGGAGGACTATAGTGATGCCGATTTATGCGCTGGACGGGATTGCGCCCGAGATCGACCCGAAGGCCGGGTTCATCGCGCCCACGGCCGTGCTGGTGGGGGATATTGTGGTGGGCCCCGAGGCCGGCGTCTGGTTTGGCGTGGTGATGCGCGGCGACAATGAGCGGATCACCATCGGCGCGCGCTCCAATGTGCAGGAAAACTGCGTGCTGCACACCGATATGGGTTTTCCGCTCACCATCGGCGAAAACTGCACTATCGGGCATAGCGCCATTCTTCACGGCTGCACAATCGGCGACAACTCGCTGATCGGCATGGGCGCCACCGTGCTCAATGGCGCCAAAATCGGAAAGAACTGCCTGATCGGCGCCAATGCGCTGGTCACCGAGGGCAAGGAAATTCCCGATAATTCGCTGGTTGTCGGCGCGCCGGGAAAGATCATCCGCACGCTGGGTCCGGACTCGGCCGAAAGGCTGGCCGTCTCGGCCGAGGGCTATGTGCGCAACGCACGCCGCTTTGCCGCCGGCATGGTGGAAGTGCCACGCCGGGTGGATTTCGATCCGGCCTGAGCCGGCACAACACTAGAGCACGTCGGTGGCGGAGATGCCCCGGCGTGGATCGCGCATGACGCGGATCTTGTGGCAATCATTATTGCCGTGCTTGCGACGCGGATCGGCGCGATCCACCAGCTCGATGCGGCGCCGGTCCGGCCCGAAATACTTGGCGGTTTTCACATAGATCAGCGGATGGTTCAGCTGGGCTGCCAGCTTACCGCTCATGTCCTCGACCGGGTCGGAGAGGAACAGGACCTCGTCAAACCCCATCTCGGTCAGCTGCACGAGCTGGTGGCGCGGGCCACTGGGGACGAGGCACACCACCGGCGCAAAGCGGCGCATGGGATTGTTGGTGGAGCGGATCGCCTGCAGCAGGCGCTGCTTTTGCGCGTCGGGCAGGGCGCCATGCACAAGAAAGAAGATGATCTTGTCGGCCGGGATCGAGGCGATCTCGGCATCGCGGACGGCTGTCTTGAAGCCCAGCCGGTGGCAGAGCTGAAGGGTGGCGTCGGTATTGGCTGTGCTGGGGGAAAACACCAAGGCAGAGCATTCACTCAGGGCGGTCGTGTCCGTGGCGGCGATCAATTTGCAACTCTACAACTAATGATCCGACGCTCAGAATATTTGTAAAATCCTAATTTCAGGTAATTTTAAGAACGAGTATTTATCAGTCTGTTCAATTTGATGTGTTGGGTCGGTTTGTTTGCTTGAGCTGAATGGCGTAAATCAAATAGTTGTCGGGACAGGAAAAAATCTGGATTAGATCGGGGCTTTGCCGCGCGCTGCGCTTTTGGTGGCGCCGGCGATGACTTACCGCGACAGCAGGGCGCGGTTTCGATCCATCCACGCAGCGCTGCGGGCCCGCCAAGCGAGCGCCCAGAGGGGCGTTGGATCGGTGCTGTCGGGGACGATCCGCGCTTCGATCGCCTCGTTCGCGGTGTCGTGCAGCGCCAGCCGGATCATTGTGTCGACAAGCTGGGCCCGTCGGCTCTGCCCAAGGCCATATCCATCGGCGATGGCCCGAAAATGCCTGGCGCGGATTTCGGCTGTCGCGAGGCCGAGGCGCTCTTCGAGGTCGTCATCAAAGAGATGCGCGTTGAGCCAGCACAATTGCGCCAGCTCGACCATGGGGTCGACCGGGCCGGCCTGCTCCCAATCGATGAAGGCAATGGGGCTGCCGGATTGGGCCAAAATATTCCAGTCGCCGAGATCGCAGTGACCGATGAGGCGGACGCTATCGCCCAGCGTCCTGCCGAACCAGTCTCGCCAGATGGCATTCGGCGGCGGCTTAAACCGTCGGGTGAGGTCGTGAAATTCGGCCAGCATTTGCCCAAGGAGAAAGTGCGAACCCTCCGGCCAGGGCCCAGGATGCGGCGACGCGCCGGCAACGAAGGTCAGGGTTTCCCGGCCGGTGTCATCAAAACCCGTCCCAACAACGCGCGGCGCGCCTGAAAAACCTTCTGCCTCGAGAAAGCGCAACAGCGCATGAACTGCGGGCGCCCAAGGACCTGTCTGGCGATGCACGACCGCCCGATCCGCGAAACCGCCGTGCGACCGCCGCCAGTCAGAACTTCTTCGGTATCGATGGTCACCGCAAAACTCCCATCCGGGCATTGTGCCTGCGGACGGGCCGGGTGTCATTGGGCTTGTTTGGTCGAGGGGCGATGAGTGCCGGCCACGTCCCCTGCGCCAGCTGGGCGAGGACGAGTGGCTGCGGGTGGCGCTGAGCTACCCCTCAAATTCGACTTCGGCGACACGATCATTCGCCGCCGGCTAAGTGCAATGGCGCAGACGTGGAAGTGGGCGGGGATAAGTTGTGGCCGGCCTAGCCCACCTCAGATCACATCCGATTAACTTCAATAGAAAGCGATTTACAGAAAAGCTGTTCCTGAATAGCCTGAAAATAGTGTTGGGGGATGCGATTTCGTTTAGGGAAGAAGTTGCTGATCTAGCAAAGAGAGCAATAAGTGCGCAAGCAATTGCGCAAACCGAAGAGGCGACGAAAAACGCTATTGTGATGCCGTTTTTACGGGTTTTAGGGTTGAGACTCAATCATAGCCAGTACGCAACTGCTGCTGCGAGCATGACGGCAGATAGATAATTCCGAGCGAGCTTGTCGTACCGTGTGGCGACGCGGCGGAAATCCTTGAGGCGGCAGAACATGGCCTCAACGCGCCAGCGGTCCTTGTAGCGTTTCTCATCGTATCGGATTTTGCGCTTGCGGTTCTTGCGGCCGGGGATCACCGGGATGGTGTTTTGACTTCGAAGAGTGGAGCGAAGACGGTTGGCATCATAGCCCCGGTCCGCGATAATCCTCTTCATACCCGTTGTGTGGGCGATGAGCAGATCTGCTCCCTTCATGTCCGAGGCATTGCCGGGTGTCAGGACGAGGCAGAGTGGTCTGCCGATAACGTCGACAAGCGCATGGACCTTGGTGGTCCGGCCACCACGCGAGATGCCAATGGCATTGGCTCGCGCCCCCCTTTTCCCCCACCTGCACAACGATGGGCCTTGATATAGCTGCTGTCGATCTGGGCGGTCTCGGCAATCCAGCCCTGTTCGGTCAGAGCCGCAAGAATGCGTGCCCATATACCGCGGCGGCTCCAACGGTTCCAACGATTGTAGATGGTGGTCGAAGGACCATACTCGCCAGGGCAATCAGCCCAGCGCCCGCCGCATTTGAGCATGTGAATGATCCCCGAAATCACCCGCCGGTCATCAACCCGTCGGGCTCCAGGCTGGTTCTTGGGAAGGTGGGGCTCAATGGCCACCCAGGCTTCGTCACTCAACCAAAACAGTCTGCTCATCAATGCCTCCGGCTTATCCGAAGCCAGAGAATCTGATTTGCAGCCCCTATTCAACAACCTGATTGGGTTTGGACCCTAGGGTTTGACGTTTTCGACCCGACCCAAGTCATTCCTGAATATGTTGCTGACGTTGGTCTCAAGAAGGGAGAGAAAATCGATTACGCCGCGAAAATCGGCGATCGGATAGAATATCTGGTTGAAGCTAAGTCTGTGTCCGTAAGCTTGCGTGATGCTCAGTACAGCCAGCTGTTCCGATATTTTCACACCTGTTATGCGAATATCGGAATTCTAACCAACGGTCTTCAGATCTGGTTTTTCACGGATTTAGAAGCGCCTAACAAGATGGACGCGACGCCCTTCTTCAAGTTTGACCTCTTAGCTTACGATGAGAACGACCTGAAGGAGCTAGAAAAATTCCACAAGGCCAGCTTCTCCATCGAAAACATCAAATCGGCGGCCTCGACGCTGAAGTATCTACGCGGCGCGATTGCGTTTATTGAGAAACAATGGGCAGAACCGGACGAGGCGTTCGTTCGGATGGTCGCAAAGGACTTCTACGAAGGCCAGTTGCGTATGCCAGTTGTGGAATCTCTGAAGCCGATTGTGCGGAGAGCATTCTCCGATTTATTCCGACAACGCGCGAAACATAAAATCGACGTCGCTTTCGATGGCGGCGCCGAGGAAGCGATCCCTGCCGTGGACGATAAGAAAATCGAGACGACGGAAGAAGAGCTTCAGGGCTTCATGATTGTACGAGCCATTGCAGCCGAGGTTGCTCCAGTTTCACGCATAACTTTACGCGACGCACAATCCTATTGCGCGATCCTGTTTGACGACAATAACCGCAAGCCAATTGTGCGCCTGCACTTTAATGAGAAAATGAAATTCGTAACCATGTTTGGCGCTGACAAGGACGGCGCACGGCATGAACTTGACAGCGTTGAAGACATTTACCGGTTGGCCAAGAACATCAAAGATGTGGTTAGGACCTATGCGAACTGATCGCGGTTGGGCTCTTAGGCATCGCTCTCTGTGTCAATGCGCCTCGTCCCAATTCTTAGCCGCATGCGCATCCACCTGGATCGGCACGGTTAAGCGCACGGCCGGTTCCGCTGCTGTTTCCATGACCCGCTTAATAACCGGGATGGCCTGATCTTCGGTGCCTTCGGGGACCTCAAAAATCAGTTCGTCATGCACCTGTAAGAGCATGTCGGCGTCGATGCCGGCCTTTTGCAGCTCGGGCTCCATGCGGATCATGGCGCGGCGGATGATGTCGGCGGCAGAACCCTGGATCGGGGCGTTGATGGAGGCGCGTTCGACAAAGCTGCGCTCGGACGGATTGCCCGAATTGGCATTGGGGAACTGGATCTTTCGGCCAAAGATCGTGGTGACATGGCCCTCGGCCTTCACCCGCATTTTCTGGGCATCCATATAGTCCTTGATGCCCGGGAAGCGCTCGAAATAGGTCTTGATATAGTCCCCCGCCTCGCCGCGGGCGATGCCGAGCTGGTTGGCGAGACCAAAGGCGGAAATGCCATAGATGATGCCGAAATTGATCGCCTTGGCGCGGCGGCGCACTTCGCTCGGCATGTCCTTGACCGGGACATTGAACATTTCGCTCGCCGTCATGGCGTGAATGTCGAGACCTTCCTCGAACGCGTCCTTGAGCGCCTGGATATCGGCGATATGGGCGAGAACGCGCAGCTCGATCTGCGAATAGTCGGCCGAGATCAGCACCTTGCCCGGCGCGGCCACGAAGGCGGCGCGGATTTTTCGGCCGTCGGCGGTGCGGACCGGAATGTTTTGGAGGTTCGGCTCGTTGGACGAGAGGCGCCCGGTGAGCACGCTCGCCTGCTGGTAGGAGGTGTGCACCCGGCCGGTGCGCTGGTTGATATAGCTGGGCAGCGCATCGGTATAGGTGCCCTTGAGCTTGGTCAGCTGCCGCCAGTCGACAATGGTGCGCGCCAGCGGCACGCCCTTGAGGGCGAGGTCTTCGAGCACATCGGCGCCGGTCGACCAGGCGCCGGTCTTGGTCTTGGTGCCGCCCTCGATCTGCATTTTTTCAAAGAGGATTTCGCCGAGCTGTTTGGGCGAGCCGAGATTGAAGCTCTGGCCGGCAAGCTCATGCGCCTCGGCCTCGAAGGCGGCGGCGCGCTGGGCAAAATCACCCGAGAGGCGGGCGAGGATCTGCCGGTCGACAGTGATCCCGCGCGCTTCCATACGGGCGAGCACCGGGGCGAGCGGGCGCTCCAGCGTTTCATAGAGCGTGGTGGCGTTTTCGGCCGACAGGCGCGGCTTCAGCACATGCCAGAGCCGCAGGGTAATGTCGGCGTCCTCGGCGCCATAGCGGGCGGCCTCGGGGATTTCGAGCTGGTCGAAGGTCTTCTGGTTCTTGCCGGTGCCGGCAAGGGCGGTGAAGGTGATGGTCTTGTGGTCGAGCCAATGATCGGCCAGCACGTCGAGGCCGTTATAGCGCGGGCCATCGAGTGCATAGGAGATGAGCATGGTGTCATCGATCGGCGCCATGGCGATGCCGTAGCGCGCAAAGATCTCGACGTCATATTTGGTGTTCTGGCCGATCTTGAGGATCGAGCGCGCCTCGAGAACGGGCTTGAGGGCATCGAGCACATCGCGGATGGGCAGCTGGCCTTCGACCAGCCCGCCGCCGGACAAAAGGTCGCCGGCCTTGGCGTGGCCAACCGGGATATAGGCGCCTTCGCCGATCTGGGTGGAGAGACAGACGCCGACGAGATCGGCCGATTGCGGATCGAGTCCGGTGGTTTCGGTGTCGATGGCGACATGCCCGACATCGACGATCTTTGCCACCCAGGCCGCGAGCTGCTCAGGCGTGGTGATCGTTTCGTAGGCTTCGTAATTGACGGGAATGGCCTTTACGCGCGCATGCTCTTCTGCGGCGAGACGCGCCGGGCCAGTGCCGGGCACGACATTGGCGGCGAGCTTGGCCTTGGCCACGGAGAGCGTCGTCGACTTGAGCGAGGCGGGAGCCGAGGCGCCACCGGCGCGCAGATCGGGGTCGGCTTCAAAGTCGTCGGGATTGGCGTCGAGCAGGCCGGCGAGGCGCTTGGTGATGGTGGCAAATTCCATCGCCTTGAGGAACGGGAACAGCGCCGACGGGCTCATCGGCTGGCGCACGAGCCCGTCGAGGTCGAGCTCGACCGGCACGGCGCGTTCGAGCGTCACCAGCGTCTTGGAAATCCGGGCGAGATCGGCATTGTCGATCAGCTTCTGCCGGCGGGCAGGCTGCTTGATCTCGCCGGCGCGCTCGAGCAGGGTTTCGAGATCGCCATAGGTATTGATGAGTTCGGCCGCGGTTTTGACGCCAATGCCGGGCACGCCGGGGACATTGTCGACGCTGTCGCCACAGAGCGCCTGCACGTCCACGACCTTGTCCGGGGAAACGCCGAATTTGGCGAACACTTCATCCGGGCCGATCCAGCGCAGCGGCGGCTGGCCGGGGCGGGGAATGGTGTCGAGCAGGCGGATCGAGCCATCGGGCTCGACGAGCTGCATCAGATCCTTGTCTGATGAGGCGATGGTCACTTTCATGCCGGCATCGCGCGCCATGCAGGCATAGGTGGCCATGATGTCGTCGGCTTCCCAGCCCTCCATTTCAATGGAGGGAATGGAGAAGGCGCGCGTCGCTGAGCGGGTGAGGGGGAATTGCGGCACCAGCTCCTCGGGCGCCGGCGGGCGCTGGGCCTTGTATTGCGGGTAGATGTCGTCGCGGAAGGTCTTGCCCTTGGCGTCGAAAATGACCGCCATATGGGTTGGGGCATCATCGCCGTCCATGTCCTGCGTCAGCTTGAACAGCATGTTGCAGAACCCCTGGACACTTCCCACCGGCAGTCCGTCGGACTTGCGGTTGAGCGGCGGCAGGGCGTGGAAGGCGCGGAAGATATAACCCGAGCCATCAACGAGCAGCAGATGCATGACGATTCCCCTTTGTAAGCGGCCGCAACTCTAATGGCTCGGGAACAAAAGCGGTACCTCATTTTTGCGCCAGACCGGACATCCTACCGGGAGAAATACGGAGGCGTTGGCAACCTCCGACCCGCCAGAGCGTTGAATGCATTCGTATATTGTCGTGGAGGCGTGGCCATGGAGATTTTCCGCAGGGCTGAAGAGTTGCACTGGAACCAGCTCAAGATGCAGGAACAACTGGTCATGCTGGCCATGACGGGCGGGCCGCAAAAGCATGTGGAATGGCGCGTACAGCGGACGCTTTGCTACCATCGTCTGGCTGAAATAACGCTGCATGGGCTCCGGCTGACCTGGCAGGGCCGCCAGGTGATGGCCAGGCGCCACGGCTTGCCGACGGTGGTCGGGCAGGGGCCGAGCCAGTCCGAGCCGATGTATCTCGAAAGCTGAAATCTTCTGGCGACAGACCATAAGAAAAGGGCGCCACTGGCGCCCTTGTTCATTTCCGGTGCTGAGGAGGCCTCAGCGCTTGCGCTTGTCGAGCTGGTGATAGGCGCGACGCGAGTGGAACTCGCAGTATGGGCCGGTCTCCAGGCTGTGCTGGCCGCAGAAATAAAAATCCTTGGTCAGCGGATCGCCGATTGGCCACTTGCAGGTGTGTTCATTGAGCTGAAGCAGCGACAGGCGCTTGTGCTCGGGAATAAACAGCTCGGCAGCGGCAGGCGCCACATACATTTCGGTCTCGATCTGGGGGCTGACGGCGAGAGCCGTTGCGCCCATGACCTGGGGACGGGAAATGGTCGTCTGCGGGCGCGGCTTTGCAGCTGCTGCCATCGGGCTGACGCCCGCCGAAACCGAGGGGCTGGCCGGGCGGCGCGGCGCGGGACGCGCTGCGGGCCGTGCCCGGGGCGTGGTATTGGTCGGCTTGGCTCGTGCCGACAGCTTGAGGCGGTGAACCTTGCCGATCACGGCATTGCGGGTCACGCCTTCGCCGAGTTCGCCGGCGATCTGGCTGGCGCTGAGGCCTTCCATCCAGAGCTTCTTCAAAAGCTCGACGCGATCGTCGGTCCAGCCAGCCGGCTGCGTTCCTGAAACCATTGTCAAAATAGAATCCTCTATTGTGCCGCCAAAGTGGGCTTGGCAGCCTTTACGACTCTACAGCTCGTATGCTGAGCGGGTCCGCCGCACGAAATATCGTGTCCCCCGACAGGATTGAGACTACGCCATCGGGGGAATCGGGATCAAGAGTCGGGGGCGAATTTCCCCGTTTATTCATTGGTTAAAATCGTCTTAACAATCCTTGAGTCAAATCAGAGACTTGGCGCGAGTGCGTTGACTTGGCAGACCGAATTCGCCTAATTCTCGTGGCCAAACGCGCGTCCGAACCGGCGCGTTTTTGGTTTTTGTGGCAGCTTTGCCACGGTTGGTGCCCTGCGGGGTCGCCGCGTGCAAAAAAACGGTTGAGAAAAGGAAACGTCCCATGTCTGCGCTCTATGGCACATACGCTCGGTCTGAACTCGCCTTTGAGCGGGGCGAGGGCATGCGCCTTTATGACCAGCAGGGCCGAGACTATCTCGACTTTCATTCCGGCATCGCGGTGAACGCCTTGGGCCATGGCGACCCGCATCTGGTGAGCGCCCTCAAGGCTGCTGCCGAAAAGGTCTGGCACACCTCCAACGTCTTCTCCATTCCCGAGCAGGAACGGCTGGGCCAGCGGCTGGTCGATGCGACCTTTGCCGACAAGGTGTTCTTCACCAATTCGGGCGCCGAGGCGCTTGAGTGCGCCATCAAGACGGCGCGCCACTACGCCTTCTCCAAGGGCCAGCCGGATCGCTACGAGATCATCGCCTTCACCGGCGCCTTCCACGGCCGTACGCTCGGCACCATCGCTGCCGGAGGCAACCCCAGCTACATCGAAGGCTTCGGCCCGGCTGTTGCCGGCTTCAAGCATACTGCGCCGGGCGATCTCGAGGCCGTCAAGGCGCTCGTCGGGGCGCAGACCTGCGCCATCCTGATCGAGCCCGTGCAGGGCGAAGGCGGCGTGACCGCCATGAGCAATGAATTTTTGCAGGGCCTGCGCCAGATCTGCGACGAGAACGACCTCGTCCTGATCTTTGACGAAGTCCAGTGCGGTTTCGGCCGGACCGGTCGCTTCTTTGCCCATGAATGGTCGGGTGTGACCCCGGACATCGTCGCCGTGGCCAAGGCCATTGGTGGCGGCTTCCCGCTGGGCGCCTGCCTTGCCACCGAGGCTGTCGCAGCCTCCATGGTGCCGGGTACCCATGGCTCCACCTATGGCGGCAATCCGATGGCCTGCGCCGTCGGCAATGCCGTGCTCGATCGCATCCTGGCGCCGGGCTTCCTCGACCAGGTCAACACCATGGGCCAGCGTCTCGCCTGGCATCTGGGCCAGCTGGCGCAGAAATATCCGGACTATGTGCTCGAGCTGCGCGGCAAGGGTCTCCTTGCCGGCATCAAGATCACCCCGCCCGTGCGCGATTTCGTCGGTCGCCTGCGCGATGATCACCGGCTGCTGACCATCGGCGCCGGCGACAATGTGCTGCGCCTCCTGCCGCCGCTGATCGTGACCGAAGCCGACATCGAAGAGGCCATGGCCAAGCTCGGTGCCGCTTTTGACGCCATCGAGGCGGAAACCGCAGCCACGCCATCGGCCAGCTGATGATCCTGACCTTCTATCATTTTGGCCGCCGCCGAGGACGCTGACATGTTTTGTTAGCCGCCTGTAAACCATACAGGCGGCACAGCTACACCCTTGCATTATGCGTCAAAAAGGAACCCGGCCTATGAACACGACCGGCACCCCCAGGCATTTTCTCTCGATCGACGACTTTTCCTATGAAGAGCTGCGCGGCATGCTCAACCAGGCCTACGCCCTCAAGGAGCGGCTCAAGGATGGTGATCGCCCGCAGCTTTTGAAAGACAAAGTCCTGGCCATGATTTTCGAGCGCCAGTCGACCCGTACCCGCGTCAGCTTCGATGTCGGCATGCGCCAGCTCGGCGGCGAAACCATCATGCTCTCCGGCCAGGAGATGCAGCTCAGCCGCGAGGAAACCCTCGCCGACACCGCCAAGGTCATGAGCCGCTATGTTGATGCCATCATGATCCGCATCCTCAGCCACGCCGATCTGCTCGAGCTGGCCGAAGCGGCCACCGTGCCCGTGATCAATGGCCTGACGCGCCGCGCCCATCCCTGCCAGATCATGGCTGATCTCATGACCTTTGAAGAGCATCGCGGCGATATCCGCGGCGCCAAGGTCGCCTGGGTCGGGGACAGCAATAATGTGCTCCATTCCTGGGTCAACGCAGCCGAGCTCTTCGAATGCGAGCTGACCATCGCCGTTCCGGATGAATACAGCCCGGAAAAAGACCTGATGCAGGACATTCGTCGCGCTGGCGACAAGGTGCGCCTCATTGAAGATCCACGCGAAGCCGTCGAAGGCGCCGACCTCGTCATCACCGACACCTGGGTGTCGATGGGTGACGTCGATGCCGCCGAGCGCCGTCGGGTCTTGAAACCCTACCAGGTGAACACCAATTTGATGTCCTTGGCGAACAAGGATGCCCTGTTCATGCACTGCCTGCCCGCCCACCGTGGCGATGAGGTGACCGACGAAGTGATCGACGGTCCCCAGTCGGTAGTGTTCGACGAGGCCGAAAATCGCCTGCATGCCCAGAAAGCAGTATTGTGCTGGGCCTTCGGGGTCGCGACGAACTAGGCGCTTGTCACTCAAGCGCAGCTGTTCCTGATCAAGCCATGCCATCCCCGCGAAAGCGGGGATCTCTTCTTTAGCCAGAGGAGATCCCGCCGCGCGGGAAGGGTGAGGGCGCTGGTCGGGTAGCGCGTTGCGGCCGGGAGGCGTAGCCTCAAGGAAAGTTTTGCCTCTCATGACGACGGATGCCACGACCATGACCGAAAACCTGCTCAGTGCCATGGGCCTGGATCGCCCGGAAACCGGCGATGACGCCGTGGTGCCCTTTACGCTCGAAAAACTCGACACACGCGGCCGTTCCGTGCGTCTGGGGCCCGCCCTCGACGCTATCCTGTCGCGCCATGATTACCCCGTTCCGGTCGCGCGCCTGCTTGGTGAAGCCGTGGTGCTCGCCTCGCTCATCGGCTCGTCGCTGAAGTTCGAGGGCCGCTTTATCCTCCAGACCCAGACCGATGGTCCGGTCAATCTCATCGTCGTCGACTTTGAGGCACCCGATGGCATTCGCGGCTATGCCCGCTTTGACCGTGACCTGCTGCTCAAGGCTGCCGAAGAGGGCCGCACCAGTGCGCCCGAGCTGCTGGGCAAGGGCCATCTGGCCATGACCATCGATCAGGGCCAGCACACCGAGCGCTACCAAGGTATCGTTGCGCTCGACGGCAATGGTTTTGAGGAAGTGGCTCATACCTACTTCCTTCAGTCCGAGCAGATCCCCACCCAGGTGCGGATCGCCGTGGCGCAGATGACCACCAAGGGTGACCATCGTCCGCGCTGGCGCGCTGGTGGCTTGCTGATCCAGCACCTGCCCCAGAGCGGCATACCGGTGCATACCGACTTGCCGGGCGACGGCAATTTCGACAACAGCGATACGGCCAATCCGGACGGCTGGAACGAAGCCCGCGCCATGCTGGCGACGGTCGAAGATCTGGAACTGGCGGATCCCGAAGTCTCGCCCGAGCGCCTGTTGTTCCGGCTCTATCACGAAACCGGCGTGCGGGTGTTCCCGCCGGCCGGCCTTGAGGAGCGCTGCACCTGTTCGGTCGACCGGATCGAGGACATGCTGGCCAACAGCTTCACCGACGAAGAACGCGAAGACATGGCTGTGGACGGTGAGATCGAAGTGGTCTGTGAGTTCTGCTCGACAGCCTATCGGTTTAACCCACACCAATTTCACGCCAAGAACTGATCTGGCTGAGTAGGATTTCGGGCGTGTTGGGGACGTGTCTAAAACTATGTTAATGCAATGATGCTGGACGGCGCAGTAGGGATAGATTATCCCGGCTGCGCCGTTCTTCGTTTAGACGTGCAGGCGTTTTTCGCTGGCTGAGATTGCTCAGCAATCGAATTTACAGGCGATCTGCACGGGTGATGGAAATCAGTGGTGGCGGAGCGATACGAGACTTTTGTATTGCTTGCTGAAGCCTCTGAAGACTGTTTTGTGAAGTCGACGTTGGAATGAGCAGTGCCGCGGGGCGGCGTGTATTTTACTCAAGCGTCGATTGAATTGGATCCTGTTGTTTATGGGGGCATCTACAACTTGAATTCTGAACGAATGGCAAGCATCGAGGCGTTGCAGCGCCAGGATACGGCCGAAGGTGTTCGGAAGGTCTTGCAAAAGGCGCTTGAGCGGTACGGCTTTCACCGCTTCGTCATCTCCGGACTTCCCGACAGTGCAAAAGATATCCGAGAGTATGTCATGCTCTCCGGCTGGGACGACGAGTGGCTGGGGCGCTATACCGAGCGCGACTACTTTTCGGTCGACCCCTTGGTCCGACACTGCTTTACCACGACACTGCCGTTCGACTGGTCGAGTGCCCGCTACGATCCCGAAAGGGATGTCGGCACGCACAGGATGATGCAGGACGCCAAGGAATTCGGCATGTCTGATGGCATCTGCGTGCCCTTCCATATGGATGGCGGCATGCAGGCAGCAATGTCGATGAAAGGCGATCCCAAGGCCATCAGCCCGTCCGAACGGCTCGAATTGCATATGCTGACGGTCTATGCGCTCGGACAATTGCGCTTTCTCAATACGTTCTCGCAGGAGGGCCTGGCTCAGCGCACCATCACGCCGCGTGAGGCCGAAATGCTCAAATGGGCAGCCATGGGCAAGACGGCCGGCGAGATCGCCGAGATCACCGGCACCAGCGTGCGCACAGTCAACCAGCACTGCGAAAATGCCCAGCGGCGGCTCGGGACCCGAAATCGATTGCAGACCGTGGTCGAGGCAATGCGCCGTAACCTAATCACTTTGTGATACGCACTACCTCCAAAGCGCTTCGATATTGGGATTTCTGCCAATTTCCGACTTGTGGTAGGCTGTGGCTAATAGGGCAGGCAGTGCGGGGGGCGGTGCTATGCAGGTCGAGATCATCCGCATGCCGGCGGATCCAAAACGACAGCGCTTGCTTGAAGAGAATTTTCGCCTGCGTCATCAGGTCCGAATTGACCAAGAGGGCTGGCAGGCGGCCAATATGCCGGACGGGCAGGTAGTCGACGAGTTCGACGCACCAGGCTCAGTTCATATCCTCATTATCGAGGGGGGCGAAATGGTGGGAGGATCCCGCCTCACTCCCCTTGATCGACCTAACTTGCTGCAGACAGCCTATTCCGGGCTTGTGCAAGGAGAATTCCCCGACCATCCTTCGCTTGGGGCCGATTGGACACATTACTACGTGCTTCCTAATCGACGTGAAGGTGGCCGGCGCACTCCGGAGTCTGCAGCCCTTTTCTCTGCGGTGATGGAGCATGCCCTCGATGAAGGGTATCGCTTCCTCACCTTTGTCGTGCCCCTGGCGTTCATCGAATGCTGCGCGTCAGTGGGCTGGCGAATAACCCCGCTCGGCGCGCCGCTGATGCTGGGCGGGCGCCCCAGCGTGGCAGCCTGGATCGCTGTTAACGAAACCGCCCTCTTCAATGCGCGCCTGGCTGGCGGGGTGGTGGATGAGCCCGCCCCCTCCGGCGCCTGGGGGCCTGATAGCGTCCCACCCTCCCGCTTCATTCATTAGCTGCAACAGCGATGGTCTCGGCGTCTCGGCTTATGCAGGCGATCATGGGACCCGACGGGAATGAAGAAGAGGCGCGCCGCCTTTTGCGCGCGGCCGAGGCCTCGGGCGCGGATGCCCTGTTCCATATGGCGGTCGAGCGCGGTCTTGGCATGGATGTGGTCCTGCGCCGCGCCGCCCATTTTCTCGGCTTTGCCTATTTCGATGTGATCGCCGACACCGGCGAGGCACTCTCGCCGGCCCGTCCTGAACTGCTCGCCGATATCCGTGTGGTCCGGGTGAAAACCATTGACCGCATGGTGACCTACGCCGCGCCAGACTTTGCCGGGCTTCTCAACCTCCACGCCGCCGCCCTTGCCGACGAAACCCTGTTCCGGCGCGTCTGTATCGTGCCCCATGCGGCCATGAAGCAATATCTGGCTCGCGCCGCTTCCGAGGTGCTGATCACCGGCGCGCGCCAGAACCTGACTGTCAAATGGCCCCACGCGGTGGCCGGGCTCGAACTCGGCAAGCCCATTCGGTATGGCTTCGCGCTCGCCCTGCTGGGGCTGGTGGCCGGTCTGCTTGCCTTGCCCTTTATTGACGCCGCCTGGCCTCTGGCGCTGTGGATGCCCGTCATGCTGCTGCCAACGCTGCTGCGGCTGGCGGCACTGATGATGCCCGATCCGGTGCCCCAGCCCGGCACCGCGCCCGATGAGCATCCGTCCGACATGCCCATCTATTCGGTGCTCGTGCCGCTGCGCGACGAGGCCGACATGGTCAATCAGCTTTGTCTTGCCCTCAATCGTATCGACTACCCCGCCCACAGGCTCGACATCATCTTTGTCGTCGAAGCCCGCTCCCCGGAAACCTTGGCGGCCGTCAGCCAGAACCTCGACAATCCGCGCTTCTGCCTGCTCGAGGTCCCCCATGCCCTGCCGCTGACCAAGCCTAAGGCGCTCGACTTCGCCCTGCCGTTCTGTCGCGGGGAGTTTGTCGTCGTCTTCGATGCGGAGGATCGGCCTGAGCCGGACCAGCTGCGCCGCGTGCTGCGCCATTTTCGTCGCGCCCCGAACCTGCACTGCATCCAGGCGCGGCTTGTGATCGCCAATGGACGAAAGGGCGTCTTCCCGGCGCTCTTTGCTGGCGAATACGCCGGATTGTTCTCGGTGTTCCTGCCGGCGCTCGCCCGCTGGGGCGTGGTCATGCCGCTCGGCGGCACCTCCAACCATTTTCGCCTCTCGAGCCTGCGCGCCATCGGTGGCTGGGACGCCTATAATGTTACCGAGGATGCCGATCTCGGCGTGCGCCTGGCGCGGCGTCGCCTCGCCTGCGGCACCAGCACGGCGGTGACCTGGGAAGATGCGCCGGAAACCTTTCCGACCTGGGTCGGTCAACGGGCGCGCTGGATGAAGGGCTGGATGCAGACCTTTCTCGTCCACAACCGTCATCCGCGCGAATTGCTCGGCGATCTGGGCTGGCGGCGCCTCGTGGCATTCGAGCTGATCGTCATCAGCATGGTGCTCGGCCCGCTCCTGCACACCGGCTTTTTGATCCTTGCCATGGTGCAGCTGGCTTATGGCGGTCTGGTGCTGCCGCGCATCGGCCTTTGGGCGCTGTGCTGCGTCGGCGTCATGGCCCTCGGCTATTGCGTGGCCATCGCGACAGCCATTGTCGGACTGCGGCGCACCCGCCAGACTGAACTGGTCGCGGCGCAATTTCTGTTGCCGGTCTATTGGCTGCTGATCGCCTGGGCGACCCTGCGGGCCCTGCGCGACCTTGTCTTCCGGCCCTTCCACTGGATCAAGACCCGCCACAGCCCCGCGACGGTTGCTGCGCCACCTCCGCAACTCTCCGCGCCAGAAAGCACTGTCCGCCCTTGAAAAGACATGACCATCTGTAGTTTCTGGGAGGCAGGAGGCCAAGCATGCGACGTTTCTTAGCCGGCATCGGGGGGCTCGGGCTTGCGGTCACGCTGAGCCAGTTTCCCGAATATGCCCAGCAATACACCCAGCGCCTGGGCGGCGCGGTCGATGAATTGCGCATCGTCACCGAGGAATTCGACCAGGCGGCGATGGCGGGTGGCCTCGACCGGCAGACGGCGCTGGCGCGCTACAACGCCTCGAACGACGAATTCCTCGCCGGGCGCGGCAGCTCGATGACCGCCACCTTCCAGCGCTATGACATGCTGCGCACAACTCTCGAGCGCATCGAGAACGCCGGTCCGGTGGAGCGGCTGCAGGCGCTGCCGGCCTATCTCGACACCGACATCGGCCGCCGTACGCTCGAGAATTACAAGCCAGCCGTTCCCGTCACCATGGAGGGCATTCTCTATGCCGGTGGCGGCTTTGTCCTGGGCTATCTGGTGCTGTCCGGCCTCGTGCGCTTCTTCATGCTGCCGTTCCAGCGGCGGCGCTACGCCTACCCGCGACGTTCATAGGATATAAACATTTCTTTATATGCCATGTTGATCGCGACGGGCCGCTTGCGTATAGGAAAGGCAACGAAGAAACCCTCCGGAGCAGACCCATGACCAGCAGCCCGACCGATTATGCGGTCCGAGACATTTCCCTCGCCGAATTTGGCCGCAAGGAAATCCAGATCGCCGAAATCGAAATGCCCGGCCTGATGGCAATCCGCGAAGAATACGCCGCCGCCCAGCCGCTCAAGGGCGCGCGCATCGCCGGCTCGTTGCACATGACCATCCAGACCGCCGTTCTCATCGAGACGCTGGTGGCCCTGGGCGCCGAAGTGCGCTGGGTCAGCTGCAACATCTTCTCGACCCAGGATCACGCTGCCGCTGCCATCGCTGCCGCCGGTGTCCCGGTGTTCGCCCACAAGGGCGAGACGCTGGAAGAATATTGGGAATTTACCGACCGCATGATGGACTGGGGCAATGGCCTCACCCCCAACATGATCCTCGATGATGGCGGCGACGCCACCATGTACATCCTCAACGGCGCCAAGGCCGAAAAGGACATCTCCGTTCTGGCCAAGCCGGGCAATGAAGAAGAAGAAATCTTCTTTGCCACGATCAAACGTCGTCTGGAAAAGAGCCCCGGCTTCTTCACCGCCATCCGCGATGCGATCCGCGGCGTTTCGGAAGAAACCACCACGGGCGTGATGCGCCTCTATCAGCTGCACGCCAAGGGCGAGCTGCCGTTCCCGGCGATCAACGTCAATGACTCGGTCACCAAGTCCAAGTTCGACAACAAGTACGGCACCCGTGAATCGCTCGTCGACGCCATCCGTCGCGGCACCGACGTGATGCTGGCCGGCAAGGTCGCCATCGTCTGCGGCTTTGGCGACGTGGGCAAGGGTTCGGCTGAATCCCTGCGTGGCGCCGGCGCCCGCGTGCTGGTCACCGAAGTCGATCCGATCTGCGCGCTTCAGGCCGCCATGGAAGGCTTTGAGGTCGTCACCCTCGAGGACGCCGCGCATCGCGCCGACATCGTCGTTACCGCCACCGGCAATCGTGACGTGCTGATGGTCGATGACATGCGCAATCTCAAGGACATGGCCATCGTCTGCAACATCGGTCATTTCGACAATGAGATCGACGTGCTGGGTCTGCGCAATTTCAAGTGGACCAACATCAAGCCGCAGGTCGACATGATCGAGCAGCCAAATGGCAAGCGCCTGATCCTGCTTTCCGAAGGGCGCCTCGTGAACCTTGGCAATGCCACCGGCCACCCGAGCTTTGTGATGTCGGCATCCTTTGCCAACCAGACGCTGGCCCAGATCGAACTCTGGACCAAGGGCGAAAGCCTCGAAAAGAAGGTCCATGTTCTGCCCAAGCACCTCGACGAAAAGGTCGCCGAACTGCATCTGGCCAAGCTGGGCGCCAAGCTCACCAAGCTGACCAAGACCCAGGCCGACTACATCGGCGTGCCGCAGAACGGCCCGTTCAAGTCTGGCGAATATCGCTACTGATCTCTCAGGGATCAATTCCTCCCAAATGGGCTGTGTCGAAAGGCGCAGCCCATTTTTTATGCAGAGGTATGCGTGTGCCGCATATGTCGCATCCCTTTGATCGGTAAAGCGTTTATCGAAGTTTTTACTGTACCCCTCCCATAAGCGCTGACGGATGCGGTTGGACGGCCGAATCCAGGTGCGGGGGCACTAGTAATGGCTGATCAGCCCACGTCGGCCTCTGCCGATGCGGCGTCGTCCGAATGGTCCCTCCCCGATTTGCCGCATTCCTGCGGCCCACCAATCACCACACCAGAAGGTGTGAAGGGGACAGAATGTTTAACTTAAAGATTTCCAGCAGGATTTATCTGCTCGTGGGCCTGATGGTCCTGGCGCTCGCCGTCACCGCTTGGATCGGCGTGCACCAGGTCAACACCACCCGGGACGAATTGCGCGGTGTCGAACTGCAGGCCATTACCGAGGCTGCAGCGTCGATCGTCAACGGGCAGTATGAGCGGTTCGAGCGCGGCGAACAGACCGAAGCCGAGGCGCGCCAGAATGCGCTCGCAGCGCTGCAGGACCTGCGCTATCGCGGCAATGAATACATGTTCGTCAACGATCTCACCGGCATCGTGCTGATGCATGGCACCCAGCCGGACCTGATCGGCATGGACCAGGCCAATATGGCTGACCCGACTGGCAAGAAGTTCGTCGCCAGCATGATCGAGATCGCCAAGGCCCATGGTGCAGGCTTCGACGAATATCGCTGGACGCGAGCCGGTGGGACCGAGGCCATCGAGAAGCGCGCCTATGTAACGCTGTTCGAGCCCTGGGGCTGGGTGCTGGGCACCGGCGTCTATATCGACGACCTGCGCAATGCCGCCCGTGACAGCATGATCCAGATGGCCGGCCTCGCCCTGGTCATTGCCCTCATCGTTTCCGGCGTCGCCTTCCTCATCGCCCGAACCATCACTGCCCCGATCGGTCGCCTGACCGGCCTGATGGGCAAGGTGGCCGAGGGGCAGTTCGACGTTGCCGTCAGCGATGTCGGCCGCAAGGACGAAGTGGGCGCCATGGCGCGCGCGGTGGAAGTGTTCCGCGAAAACGGCCTCAAGGTCGCCCAGATGACTGAGGCGGAAGCCGCCCGTATCATCGCCGACCAGGAAGCGCGCCAGGATATGATGGCAGCGCTCCAGCAGGCCTTCGGCCAGGTCGTCGATGCGGCTGTCGATGGTGATTTCTCGCGCCGCGTCTCGGCCGAGTTCCCCGACGCTGAACTCAACACCCTGGCCAAGTCGGTCAACAATCTCGTCGAGAGCGTTGATCGCGGAATCTCCGAGACCCAGGAAGTACTTGGTGCGCTTGCCAACACCGATCTGACCCGGCGCATGGAAGGCGATTATCGCGGTGCCTTTGGTCGTCTGCAGGACGACACCAATGCGGTGGCCGACAAGCTGACCGAGATCGTCACTCAGCTGCGCGGCACCTCAGGTGCGCTGAAGTCGGCAACCCGCGAAATCCTCTCGGGCGCCAATGACCTGTCCGAACGCACCACGCGTCAGGCGGCAACCATCGAGGAAACCTCCGCTTCGATGGAACAGCTGGCCCAGACAGTTGGCGAGAATGCCCGCAAGGCCGCTGATGCCAGCGACAAGGCCCAGGCCGTGTCTCGCTCGGCCGAAGAGGGCGGCGAAGTCATGGCCCAGGCCAACAAAGCCATGGAGCGCATCACCGATAGCTCGGCGAAAATCTCCAACATCATCGGCATGATCGACGACATCGCCTTCCAGACCAATCTTCTGGCGCTCAACGCCTCGGTGGAAGCGGCGCGCGCCGGTGAAGCCGGCAAGGGCTTTGCCGTGGTTGCCGTGGAAGTGCGTCGTCTCGCCCAGTCCTCGGCGGAAGCCTCTTCCGAGATCAAGGGCCTCATCGAGCAGAGCGTGCGCGAAGTGGATTCCGGCTCCAAGCTTGTCGCCTCGGCGGCCGGCAAGCTGTCCAACATGCTGGACTCGCTGCGTGCCAACACCAGCCTTCTCGATGAAATCGCCCGCGCCAGCCGCGAACAGGCCTCGTCCATAGACGAAGTCAACACGGCGGTGCGCCAGATGGACGAGATGACCCAGCACAATGCGGCCCTCGTCGAGGAGGTCAACGCCTCCATCGAGCAGACCGAGGCCCAGGCCAGCGAACTTGATCTCGTCGTCGACGTGTTCACGCTCGACGCCAGCGGGGCCGCCCGCATGGAAGTTGCCGCCAAGCCAGCGCCGGCCAAAAAGCCCGGTCCGGTGCGCGCTATCCAGCAGAAGGCCAAGGCCGCAGCCGCCTACCTCACCCAGGGCAATGCAGCGATCAAGCAGGACTGGTCCGAGTTCTGATCGAGATCACGTCTTTCGGCATGATCATGCCCCTTCCCCAGCCGGGGGAGGGGCTTTTTTGTCCCCGGACAGTGCGCTGGATCGTTCAATCTTCGGGCGGCAATGGTGCGCCGGCGTTCGCGCGAAGTGTTTCTGCTTCGTTCCCGGTCAAGGCATTCATTAACACTTTGCCCGCAAAGCACAGCCAAAAGCACTCTTTTGCACGATTCATCGCGAAGCTATGTTGAGACGATTCGGAAGTGTAGGGGACACGTTACCGGTTCGGGGGCAGTTCGAGTTCCTTGTGCGGAACTCTGTGTGATGCCGCCTTTTGAGTGCACGCGTACCGACCTGTCGGGTCGGACTTGCAGCGCAACAACAAGTAGCGAGGGCTGTCTATGGCGCCGGATCGATTCCGGAAGCATCGGGGATTCGCCATTATGGCGTCGGCCCCCCTTACCCTGAGTGCCGCCGCCCCCGCTTGGGCTCAGGGTGTTTCCACCGCAAGCCTGGGCGGCATCGCGCCAATCGCCGTCGCAGTTGGCGCGGGGTGTTTTGCCATCCTCGCCGTCACTGTGGTGCGCACCATGCTCAAGGAAGGCCGCATCGTGCGCCGCCGCAACAATGAGCGGATCGCCGGCCTGCGCGCCCTCGTTGATGACTACGAAAACCTCATCGCCGGCAATCGCGAGGTTACGATTGTCTGGGGCCAGGAAGCTGGCGTGCCGCCGCGCCTCTTTGGCCAGACCAGTGCCATCCTGCCGGCCGGGCGCCCGCCCGAGGCCCTTCTCGATTTTTATTCCTGGCTGAGCAGCGCTGACGCCTCGCGCCTGGCGCGGCTGGTCGAAGACTTGCGCGTGCGCGGCGAAGCCTTCAGCGCCGGTTTCCCTTTCGGTGACGGCCGTCACGTCGAGATCAATGGCTGGATCAGCGGCGGCGGTGCGGCTCTGCGGCTGCGCCCAACTCCGGTCGCAGGCAAGGCCAAGTCGGTCGCGCCCAGCGATAGCGGGCTCGATGGCCTGCGCGCGATCCTGCAGATCCAGGCCAATCCCGGTTTCGTCCGCGACGACAAGGGCCGCCTGATCTATGCCAATGCGGCCTATCACGCCTTGGCCAAGAGCCTTGGCAAGGCCGGCACCGACAGCCAGCCGGCCGAACTGCTCGACGCGGGCCATCTTCAGCTCCACCTTGATCGCTGTCGCGACCTCGATGAGCCTGTGCTGCTGCCGCTCGATTTCGGCGACAAGGGCCGGTTCGAGCTAACCGAATTCACCTTCGGCGCGCTTGGCGCGGGTTATCTGCGCCCGCTGGTCCAGCCGGTCGTCGCGGCCCCCGCCGCCCCCGGTCTCAGCCATATCGCCGGCATCATCGACGCCCTGGCGACGCCGCTGGCCATTTTCAGTGCAGGCCGCGAACTAATCCAGTTCAACCAGGCCTATGCCAATCTGTGGAATTTCGCGCCCGGCTTCCTGACGCCCGGGCTGGATGAGCGGGCGGTCCTCGATAAGCTCCGCACCGAGGGCATGCTGCCCAATCAGGTCGACTACCACACCTGGCGCGCCAAGCATCTCGAGAGCTACACAAGAAAAGCCCCGTTTGAAGCTGACCCCTGGCATCTGCCGGATGGCCGCACCATCAAGGTGATCTCGGCCCCCGCCGGTCCCGTTGGCGGCGTCATCTATGTCTTTGAAGACCTCACCGAGCGGCTCGAACTGGAATCGGCCAACAAGGCCATGTCCAATGTGCAGCGCGAAACCATCAATGCGCTGTCCGAGGCCGTGGCCGTGTTCGGCACCAATGGTCGCCTGACGCTCTGCAATCCGCGCCTGTCCGCTTTGTGGAAGCTGCCGATGAACGAGCTCGGCAACAGCCCCCATATCGATCAGATCGCCGAGGTCTCCGGACGGGCCATTCCCGCCGACGGCTCAAAGATCTGGCGCGATCTGAAACGCGGGATCATCGATCTCAATCCCACGCGCACCGACCAGTCCGGACGCATTGACCGCTCGGATGGGCGCCTCCTCGACTATGCCATCACCCGCCTGCCGGACGGGCAGACGATGATGACCTTCCTCGACGTCACCGAAAGCGCCTCCTATTCCAAGGTGCTCAAGGAACGTAACGACGCCCTCGTTGCCGCCGACCGGCTCAAGGACGCCTTCGTCGAGAACGTCTCCTATGAACTGCGCTCGCCGCTGACCAATATCATTGGCTTTGCCGATCTCCTGGCTGCCGCCGAGGGCGACGGGCTGACCGACCGCCAGCGCGCCTATATCGACTATATCCGCGCCTCCTCAGTGACCCTGGGTGTGCTGATCGACAATATCCTCGATCTCGCCTCGGTCGACGCCGGCATTGCCGAACTCAATCCCGAGCCGCTCGATGTGGTCAATCTCATCGAAAAGGCCCGCGCCGGCATCTCGGCAACTTTCCCGGCTGGCTCGGGCGAACCACCGAACCTCGTGGTCGATCTGCCGACCGATTTGCCGGTACTGATCGCCGACGGCACGCGCCTCGTGCAGGTGCTCTACAATCTCCTCTCCAATGCCGCGCGCTTCTCGCCGCCGGGTGGCGAAATCCGCCTCTCGGTCGAATATCGCGGTGAGCGCGTGCTGTTCGTCATCGAGGATGAAGGCCCCGGTCTCACCGACGAGATGAAGTCGGCCATTCTGACCCGTCTCGATGGCCCCCATCCGGGTCGTCAGCGCGGTGCGGGCCTTGCGCTCTCCATCGTGCGGACCTTCGTTAATCTGCATGGCGGCACCATTACGGCATCGCCGCGCGAACCGCGCGGCAGCCGCATCGTGGTCAATCTGCCACGAGACTGCTCTCTAGCAGGCGTGGCCGAATAATGGAGCGCTTCCTGCCAGACGATGCGGCCACCTCGGCCTTCGGGGCCGAACTGGCCGAAATGCTGGTGCCCGGCGACATCGTCAGCCTTGAGGGCGAGCTTGGGGCGGGCAAATCTGCCCTGGCGCGCGCCACGATCCGGGCGCTGGCCGGTGATCCGGAGCTCGAAATTCCCTCGCCGACCTTCGCCCTGGTGCAGCCCTACGATACCTCCAAGGGACAGGTGCTCCACGCCGATCTCTACCGGCTGGGCGATGCCGCCGAGGCCGACGAGCTTGGCCTTCTCGACAATGTCGACGGCATTGTGCTGGTGGAATGGGCCGAGCGGGCCGAGCAGGTGGTCGACGCCGTGACGATCACCATTGCGCTGTCGATCCCGCCGGGCGGGGCAGGGCGAAATCTCACCCTGACGCGGCGCTAACCGATCTCATAGGGGACGATCGAGCGCCGGTCCGCCGGCACGGAAATGCCCACGGCCAGCGGGGGCACTGACCGCTGATGGCAGTTGCGGCGCTCGCAGATGCGGCAGGAGACGCCGATCGGGTCAAACACGGCCTTTCCCAGCTCCAGATCATCGGCATAGACCACGCGGTTGGCGTGCGAAATTTCGCAGCCCAGCGCATAGGCATAGCGCCGCGTCGTGCTGCGGTAGCCACCCATGCGCTTCTCGCCCGACCAGGCAAGGCTGAGATAGCGGTTGCCATCCGGCGTTTCGCCCAGCTGGCGGATGATCTCGCCGCGCGCCTCAAAAGCCCGATGTACATTCCAGAGCGGGCAGGCGCCGCCGAACCGGGCGAACTGCAGCGCGGTGGCCGAATGGCGCTTGGTGATCGTCCCCGCCGCGTCCACCCGGGCAAAGAAGAACGGAACGCCCCGCTCCCGCGGCCGCTGCATGGTCGAGAGGCGATGGGCCACTTGTTCAAGGCTCGCGCCGAAGAGATGGGCAAGTTCCTCGATATCATAGCGATGCGCCTCGGACGCCTTGAGAAAGGCGCTATAGGGCATATGCAGCGCCCCGGCGTAGTAATTGGCCAAGCCCATACGGGCGATGGCGCGAGCCTCGCTGGCCTTGAAATTGGCATTGTCGAGCAGTTCGCCCATCAGCGTCGTCTGCTCGAGGCTGGCGAGATGGGTGGCGAGACGGAAGAACTGGCTGGCCGGGTCGAGCCGGCTGTTGATCCAGATTTCCCGCCCGCCCCGATCAAACCGGCTCATCGCGTCGGGGGTGAGGGGCGGGGTGAAACTGACGCGCACCTCGTGGGTCTCACGAAGATAATCCACCAGCCGGGCCATCCGATCTGGGCCGAACTGTCCGAGTTCAGCCGCAAGGCTCTCGGCCGCCCGGTCGAGCGGGTCGATGTAATTATCGGCATAGTGGAAGAAGTCGCGCACCTCTTCATAGGCCGTGGTGACGCCGCTCTGCGGATCGCGCGACAGGGCGGCATCCATGCCGGCGAGGCGCTCATTGGTCTTGCGATAAGCCTCGTAGAGCTGCAGCACGGCCCGCGCCATGTCGGGCGCATTGGTGGCCGTCGATTTCAGCTCCTGCAGATTGGGCACCGTTTCGCCGAACACCGGGTCAGCCAGAACCTCTCGCAGATCCATCACCAACCGGTCCGAACCATCCGTGGCAAGGCTCGAAAGGTCGAGGCTGAAATGCTCCGCCAGCGCCAGCATCACCGACGCTGTCAGCGGCCGCTGATTGGATTCGAGCTGGTTGATATAGGAGGCGGAGATGTCCAACCGCGCAGCAAGCTCCGCCTGCGTCAGCCTGTGCTGCGCCCTCAGGGCCCTTATTTTGGCCCCGGCGAACACTTTTCTGGCAGCCATCACACAACTCCACAAAATCACAGACCTACTGTTGTGTGATTGTAGCACCAACGCCCTTTCCTGTCTTCTGGTATGCAAGATGAGCGCTTAGTCTCCGGCCGCATCAGGAATGCCGGAGGTTCTCATGCAGGAAATTATCGCCGCACTGGAAACGAGACGCGGAGAGGCGCGGCTTGGCGGAGGCCAGCGGCGCATCGACACCCAGCATGGCAAGGGCAAGCTGACGGCGCGCGAGCGCCTCGACGTCCTGCTCGATCCCGGCTCGTTCGAAGAATACGACATGTTCGTCACCCATCGGGCGACCGACTTCGGCATGGAAGAGACGGTCATCCCCGGTGATGGCGTGGTCACCGGCTGGGGCACGATCGACGGCCGCATGGTCTATGTCTTCTCCCAGGATTTCACCGTGTTCGGCGGCTCGCTCTCCGAGACCCATGCGCAGAAAATCTGCAAGATCATGGATCTGGCCATGCAGAATGGCGCGCCGGTGATCGGGCTCAACGATTCTGGTGGCGCCCGTATCCAGGAAGGCGTGGCCGCGCTCGGCGGCTATGCCGATGTGTTCTGGCGCAATGTGCAGGCCTCTGGCGCCGTGCCGCAGATTTCCGTCATCATGGGCCCCTGCGCCGGTGGTGCCGTCTATTCGCCGGCCATGACCGACTTCATCTACATGGTCGAGGACACGAGCTATATGTTCGTCACCGGTCCCGATGTGGTGAAGACCGTGACCAATGAGATCGTTACCCAGGAAGAGCTGGGCGGCGCCTCCACCCACACCAAGATTTCCTCGGTGGCCGATGCGGCCTTCGCCAATGACATCGAGACCCTGCTCGAAGTGCGTCGTCTCTTCTCCTACCTGCCGCTCGCGGCCGGCCAGAAGCCGCCACGCCTGCCAAGCCACGACCCCATCGACCGCCGCAACGACAAGCTCGACACCATCATCCCCGATAGTGCGACCAAGCCTTATGACATGCGCGAGGTCATCGAGACCGTCGCCGACGAAGGCGAATTCCTCGAGCTCCAGAAGAACCACGCCGGCAATATTCTCATCGGCTTCATCCGCCTCGACGGCCAGACCGTCGGCGTTGTCGCCAACCAGCCGCTGGTGCTGGCCGGGTGCCTGGACATCAATGCCAGTAAGAAGGCCGCGCGCTTCATCCGCTTCTGCGACAGTTTTGAGATCCCGATCCTGACCTTTGTCGACGTGCCCGGCTTCCTCCCCGGTGTCGCGCAGGAATATGGCGGCATCATCAAGCACGGCGCCAAGCTGCTCTTCGCCTATTCGGAAGCCACCGTCCCGCTCGTCACCGTCATCACCCGCAAAGCCTATGGCGGCGCTTATGACGTGATGGCCTCAAAACACATCAAGGCCGACGTCAACTATGCCTGGCCCTCTGCCGAAATCGCCGTGATGGGCGCCAAGGGCGCGACCGAAATCCTTTACCGCTCCGAACTGGGCGACAAGGACAAGATTGCCCAGCGCACAGCCGATTACGAAGCGCGCTTTGCCAATCCGTTCGTCGCCGCCGAACGCGGCTTTATCGACGATGTCATCATGCCCCACGGCACCCGCCGCCGCGTCATCCGTGCCTTCTCGACCCTCCGCCACAAAAGCGTGCAGGGCCCCAAGAAGAAGCACGACAACATCCCGCTGTGAGGAGCCAGACCATGACCATCACCAAACTCCTCATCGCCAATCGGGGCGAGATCGCCTGCCGGGTTATCAAGACGGCAAAGAAGATGGGCATCGCCACGGTTGCGGTCTATTCGGACGCCGACCGTGAGGCCCTGCATGTGCGCATGGCCGACGAGGCGGTCCATATCGGCGCCTCGCCCGCCAAGGATTCTTATCTGCTGGCCGACAAGATTATTGCTGCCTGTAAAGCGACGGGCGCCCAGGCGGTCCATCCCGGCTACGGCTTCCTCTCGGAAAATGCGTCTTTCTCCGCAGCGCTCGAAGCCGAAGGCATTATCTTCGTCGGCCCGGGTCCCAAGGCGATTGAAGCCATGGGAGACAAGATCACATCTAAGAAGCTCGCCGCCGAGGCCGGTGTGTCGACCGTGCCGGGCCATATGGGCCTGATTGATGACGCCGAGCACGCGGTCACCATCTCTAAATCCATCGGCTATCCGGTGATGATCAAGGCCTCGGCCGGCGGTGGCGGCAAGGGCATGCGCATTGCCTGGAACGACGCCGAGGCCCGTGAAGGCTTCGAACGCTCCAAGTCGGAAGCGGCGTCCTCCTTCGGTGATGATCGCATCTTCATCGAAAAATTCGTCACCGAGCCGCGCCACATCGAAATCCAGCTGATCGCCGACGCGCATGGCAATGCGATCTATCTCAACGAGCGCGAATGCTCGATCCAGCGCCGCAACCAGAAGGTCATCGAAGAAGCACCATCGCCCTTCCTCGATGAGGCCACCCGCAAGGCCATGGGCGAGCAGTCCGTGGCCCTGGCCCAGGCCGTGGGTTACCGCAGCGCCGGCACGGTGGAATTCATCGTCGACAAGGACAAAAAGTTCTACTTCCTCGAGATGAATACGCGCCTTCAGGTGGAGCATCCGGTCACCGAGATGATCACCGGGCTCGATCTGGTCGAGCTCATGCTGCGCGTCGCAAATGGCGAAAAGCTGCCGCTCACGCAGGACCAGGTGCAGCGCAATGGCTGGGCCATTGAAAGCCGCCTCTACGCCGAAGACCCATATCGCAACTTCCTCCCCTCGACCGGCCGCCTCACCCGCTATCGTCCGCCCGCGGAAAGCGTCTCGGATGATCTCGTCGTGCGCAACGACACCGGCGTTTTCGAAGGCGGCGAAATCTCGACCTTCTACGATCCGATGATCGCCAAGCTTTGCACCTGGGCCCCGACACGCGAGGCCGCGGTCGATGCCATGGCGGTGGCGCTCGACAGCTTTGAGGTCGAAGGCGTGGGTAATAACCTCCCCTTCCTCTCGACCGTCATGGAGCAGGACCGGTTCCGCGAGGGGCGGCTCACCACCGGCTATATCGCCGAGGAATTCCCGGAAGGGTTCTCTGGCGCCGCGCTTTCCGACGAGCATCACTTCGACGTCGTTGCCGCAGCCGCCGTGCTGATGGCCCGCCGCGATCATCGCCGCATGGGTGGGGAGACCGAAAGCCGCTGGCACGTGCAGGTCGGCGACAAGGCCGAAACAGTGGTGCTGCACCAGAAAGGGTCCGACATCGTCGTCGACGCCGAGTGGCGCTCCGAAGCGGTCCACGTTACCTGGCAGCCCGGCGACACGCTGGCCCGTCTCGACTGGTCCGGCGGCCGCCATGCCGTGCTCAAGGTTGATCCGACCACATCGGGCTTCCGCGTTCGCTATCGCGGGGCGGACCTCAAGGTTCTGGTGCTGCGGCCCCATATTGCCAAATATCTGACCCATATGCCGGTCAAGGTGCCGCCTGACATGAGCAAATATTTGCTCTGCCCCATGCCGGGGCAAGTGGTGCGTATCGACGTCAAGGAGGGGGACGTGGTCGAAGACGGCCAGACCCTCGCCATTGTGGAAGCCATGAAGATGGAAAACGTGCTCAAGGCCGATAAGCGCGCCCGCGTGAAGACGGTCCACGTCGTCCCCGGCGCCGTTCTGGCGGTGGACCAGGTCATGCTTGAGTTCGAGGCGGTGTGATGTCAGCAGATCACGAGAAATGGGCCAAGCTGGCCCAAAAGGAACTCCGCGATACCCCGCTTTCCGCGCTCGACCGGGACTATGGCGGCCTGCCGGTGAAGCCGGTTTATCTCGGTGATGACGGCGAAGTGCCGGGCATTGAGCCGTTCACCCGTGGCGTGCGGGCGACCATGTACGCCAACCGGCCCTGGACCATCCGCCAGTATGCGGGCTTTTCGACCGCTCGGGAGTCCAACGCTTTCTACCGGCAGGCGCTCGAAAAGGGCCAGAAGGGGCTGTCAGTCGCCTTCGATCTCGCCACCCATCGCGGCTATGACAGCGATCATCCGCGCGTTGTCGGCGATGTCGGCAAGGCGGGCGTCGCCATCGACAGCGTCGAGGACATGAAGATCCTTTTCGACGGCATTCCGCTCGATCAGATGAGCGTGTCCATGACCATGAATGGCGCCGTCATCCCGGTGCTGGCCATGTTCATTGTCGCGGCCGAAGAGCAGGGCGTTTCCCAGGAAAAGCTCGAAGGGACCATCCAGAACGACATCCTCAAGGAGTTCATGGTCCGCAACACCTATATCTATCCACCTGAGCCCTCCATGCGCATTGTCGGCGACATCATCGCCCACACCGCCGAGCATATGCCGAAGTTCAATTCGATCTCGATCTCGGGCTATCACATGCACGAGGCCGGGGCGACCGCGGTGCAGGAACTGGCCTTCACCCTTGCCGACGGCATGGAATATGTCCGGGCCGCCCAGGCCAAGGGGCTCGATATCGACGCCTTTGCCGGGCGCCTCTCGTTCTTCTTCGGCATTGGCATGAACTTCTTCCTCGAGGTCGCAAAGCTCCGGGCAGCCCGGAAACTTTGGAGCGAGATCATGACCGATCTCGGCGCCAAGGATCCGCGCTCCAAAATGCTCCGCACCCATTGCCAGACCTCGGGCGTGTCGCTCACCGAGCAGGACCCGCACAACAATATCGTGCGCACGACCATCGAGGCGCTGGCGGCAACCCTCGGGGGCACCCAGTCGCTCCACACCAACTCCTTCGACGAGGCCATCGCCCTGCCGACCGAGTTCTCGAGCCGGATTGCCCGCAATACCCAGCTCATCCTCCAGCACGAAAGCCGCATCACCGATGTGGTCGATCCGCTCGGCGGCTCCTATTACGTCGAAGCGTTGACCGACCAGTTGGTCAGTGAAGCCAAAAAGCTCATCGCTGACGCCGAAGCTGTTGGCGGCATGACGCCCTATGTTCAGTCCGGCGGCCCAAAAATGGCCATCGAACAGGCGGCAGCCCTGCGCCAGGCCCGGGTCGACCGGGGCGACGATGTGATCGTTGGCGTCAACCGCTTTCGGGTCGAGACCGAAGAGAAAATCGAAGTCCGCGAAATCGATAATGCCAAGGTGCGCCTTGAGCAGATCGCCCAGCTCGAGCACATCAAGGCGACCCGCGACGAGGACAAGTGCCAGTCCATGCTTTCGGCGCTGCGCGAATATGCGGCCAAGGATGAGGGCAATCTCCTCACCGCCGCCGTCGAGGCCGCCCGTGCCCGCGCCACGCTGGGGGAAATTTCCCAGGCGCTGGAAGATGTGTTCGGCCGCCACCGCGCGGTCACCCGCGTCATCTCCGGCGTCTATGCCGGCGGCTATGGCGACGACCCGCAATTGAAATCGGTCTCCGATCGGGTTGATGCGTTCAAGACCTCGCGGGGCCGCGCGCCCTCGATCTTCATCGCCAAGATGGGGCAGGATGGACACGATCGCGGTGCCAAAATCATCGCGTCGGCTTTCGCCGATCTCGGCTTCACCGTCCACATGGGTGATCTCTTCGAGACCGCTCCGGAAGTGGCGGCCCACGCAGAAACCTACGGCGTCGATGCGGTGGGAGTTTCCTCGCTGGCAGCCGGACACAAGACGCTGGTGCCCGAGCTCATCGGCGCACTGCGCGATCGTGGCCTTGGTGATGTGACCGTCATTGTCGGGGGTGTCATCCCGGAGCCCGATTACGACTTCCTCTATGAGTCAGGGGTCGCCGCCATTTTCGGTCCGGGCACCAATGTGCTCGACGCGGCCTTTTCGGTGCTCAACGAAATCGAGGGAAGGCTGTCCAACAGATGATCGGGCGTCTCAATCATATCGCCATCGCCGTGCAGGATCTGGCGGTGGCTTCGGCCCGCTATCGCGACATGCTCGGCGCCAATGTCGGCGAACCCCAGGCGCTCCCCGAGCATGGGGTGACGGTGGTCTTCATCGACACCGGCAATTCCAAGGTCGAACTACTCGAGGCGCTGGGCGAAGGCTCGCCCATTGCCAGCTTTCTCGAAAAGAACCCTGCCGGTGGCATGCACCACATCTGCTACGAAGTCCCCGACATCGTAGCAGCCATTGCCAAACTGGTCGAACGCGGCGCCCGCATCCTGGGCGATGGAAAGCCCCGGATCGGTGCCCACGGCAACCCCGTCATTTTCCTCCACCCAAAGGATTTTGACGGCACGCTGGTCGAACTCGAGGAAGTCGCGCCCCTCTAGCGCACTGTAACGGTCGGGGCCGTGCTGCCCCGGCTGCGTTACCTGCCCGTTTACCAAGATCGCGGATGCCGCTCTGCCGGTAAGCTTTTGGTCAAGCCCTGTGCGCAATGTCGGAGAGACAAGCTGGGGGGCGGCTTACGCATTGGCGGAATGAACACGGCAGAGACGGACAGGCAGCGCACCGATGGCCGCCGCACCACCTGGGTGCCGGTGCTTCTTGCGCTTTTGATGGTTACCGCCGCGGGCTTTTTTATCGACCGTCAGAGCCACAGTATTTCCGAGCAGCGCATGCGCGCCGATGTTCTGGGGCAACTCTCCATCATCAGGGCCAAGCTCGAAGGCAATATCGCGAGCGATATCCAGCTCGTGCGGGGGCTGGTCTCGACCATTTCGAGCCAGCCGGACCTCAGTCAGGAACAGTTCCAGGTTCTGGCCGCGCATCTCTTCGAGGAAGAGAGCCAGCTGCGCTCCATTTCCGTGGCGCCCGATCTGGTGATCGCCATGACCTATCCGCCCAACCAGACCCGCAATATCGGCTTCGACTATCGCACCAGCCCTGGACAATGGGACGCGGTGAAGGAAGTCGTTGATACCGGCCGGCTGGTGCTGGCAGGTCCTGTCGATCTCATTCAGGGGGGCAAGGGCTTTATCGGCCGTTTCCCGATCTACAAGGGCACCGGGGAGGACAGATCGTTCTGGGGCATTGCCGCCGCGGTCATCGATATCGACCGGCTCTATCGCGACAGCGGCCTCTATGATCCGGACCTGCCGATTGAAATCGCCATCACCGGGCATGACAGCAAGGGCGGCGATGGCGCGCTGTTTTACGGCCGCGACCTGAGTGCCGAAAACCCGATCCTCGCCGATGTCGCGCTGCCGACGGGGAGCTGGCAGCTCAGCGCCATCCCGCGCGGCGGCTGGGCCCCGGATGGGCTGACCCAGTGGCTCCTGCGCGGATTGATCGTTCTGGCCGGCGGCCTCGTCATCCTGCCCATCTTCACCACCCGCCGCATGGTCGAACAGCGCTACCGGCACATTGGCCAGTTGCGGGTTAGGGAACGCGAATTGGCGGCCCTCACCGATCGGCTCAATCTGGCGCTGCAGACCTCACAGGTGGGGATCTGGGAGCTCGATCTCGACAGCGGGGCCGAATATTGGGACGCCCGCACCAACGAGCTCTATGGCCTGCCAGCCGACGCCGCGCCGCGCACCTACGAGCAGTGGCGCGCCATCGTCCACCCGGATGACCTCGAAAAGAGCGAGGCCGAATTCAAGCGCATGATCGCGACCGGCCATTATGAGGCTGTCTATCGTATCCGCCTCGATGACGGCACGGTCCGCCATGTCCGCTCCATCGCAATGGTCAAAAAGGTTCCGGGCGAGTCCGACCGCGTGCTTGGCGTCAACTGGGACATTACCCGGGACGTCGCCCTCAACGAGGATCTGCGCCGCGCCCACCAATTGACCGAGGCCCGCAACGCCGAGCTTGAGACCGCCAAGATCCGCATCGAGCATAACGCGCTGCACGATAGTCTGACCGGCCTGCCCAATCGCCGCTTTCTCGACGAAAAGCTCCAGGAGCATTCTGAGAACGGCTATATGGGGTCGGGCGGCATCGCCCTCCTTCATATCGATCTCGACCGCTTCAAGCAGATCAACGATACGCTCGGCCACGCTGCCGGCGACGCCATGCTGATCCACGCCAGCGAGGTCCTGCGCGCCAATTGCAAGCCGACCGACTTCGTCGCCCGCATCGGCGGTGACGAGTTCGTGGTGATGCTTGAGGCTGACGCGGATGATGCGAGCGTTGCCTGTCTCGCCGACAGTATCGTCCAGGCCATGCGCAAGCCCGCCCTGCACGAGGGCCACGAATGCCGGATCGGCGTCAGCGTTGGCCTTGCCACGGCGCGCGGCACCGATATCGACGTCAAGCAATTGCTCATCAATGCCGATATCGCGCTCTATCGAGCCAAGGGCCGCGGCCGCAATCGCTATGAGTTTTTCTCCGCAGCGCTGCAGGCAGAGGTGATCGACACCAAGCGCAGCGCCGACGAAATCCTCAAGGCGCTCGACACCAACGCCTTCATCGCCTTCTATCAGCCGCAGTTCGATGCCCACACACTCGACGTCGTCGGGGTCGAGGCCCTTGCCCGCTGGAACCACCCGACCGAGGGCATCAAGACACCCGACCGTTTCTTGAACATTGCCGAGGAGCTGAGCGTCGTCGCCAGCATCGACCGCATTGTGCTCGATCAGGCGCTGCGCGATCTCGATCGCTGGCAGGCCATGGGTCTCAATGTGCCCCGCGCCTCGGTCAATGTCTCCCAGCGGCGCCTTCATGATGAAGACCTCGTGCAGAGCCTGCGCGAGCTGCGCATCGAACCCGGCCGTATCGCCTTCGAGCTCGTGGAATCGATCTATCTCGACGAGAGCGACGGCCTCGTCGGCTGGAACATCGATCGCATCAAGGAACTGGGCATCGATATCGAGATCGATGATTTCGGCACCGGCTATGCCTCCATCGTCTCGCTTCAAAAACTCCATCCGCGCCGCCTCAAGATCGACCGCCAGCTGGTCGACCCGATCCTCACCGAGCCGGCGCAGCGGCGCCTCCTCGCCTCCATCGTCGATATCGGCAAATCCATGGGCATCGAGATTGTCGCCGAGGGCGTCGAAACTAGGGAGCACGCCGCCATCCTGCGCGATCTGGGCTGCGACATCCTTCAGGGCTATGCCTTCGCCCGTCCCATGGATTGCGACAGCCTGGAAGTCTTCCTCCGACAGGAAAGCTGGCGCTCGGCCTCCTAGGCGGGCGCCACTCCAATTTCTCTATGATTTTCAGCGTTGCACTGGCCTTGTTGGGATGACAAGCGCCCGGTCTTTCCCCATCATGGCCACGAACAATTGCGGGGGGAAGTGATGGCGGACGGGGAAAAGCGCCTGGGCCTGGGCGTGATCGGAGCAGGCATGGCCGCCAAGCCCCACGCCCTGGCGCTCAAGGGTTTGAGGGACCAGATCGATGTGCGCGGCGTCTGGCGGCGCGATGCCGCAGCGCTCGACGCCTTCTGCAACGAGCACGGATTCCCGGCCGCTGCCAGTCTCGACGCCCTGCTCGCCGATCCGGCGGTCGAGGCTGTCCTTATCCTCACTCCGCCCAACGCCCGCGAGGCGCTCGTGGCCGCCGCTGCTGCTGCCGGCAAACACATTCTGATGGAAAAGCCGGTGGAGCGCACCACAGCGGCCGCCCGTGCCATCGTCGAGCGCTGCGACGCGGCAGGCGTTACCCTCGGCATTATTTTCCAGCACCGTTTTCGCGCTGCCTCGCAGGCCCTGGCCGCCAAGGTGGCGAGCGGGGAGCTCGGAAAACTCTTTGCCGTCCATCTTATTGTGCCATGGTGGCGACCGCAGCAGGGCTATTACGACAAGCCCGGCCGGGGCACGCTCGCCCATGACGGCGGTGGCGTCCTCATTACCCAGGCTGTCCACTCGCTCGACCTGATGCTGAGCCTCTGTGGGCCGGTGAAGGCCGTGACAGCGCTTGCCGCGACCACTGGGTTCCACCAGATGGAAACCGAGGATTTCGTCGCCGGCGGGCTCGAATTCGCCAATGGCGCGGTGGGTGCCCTGATGGCCACCACGGCCAATTTCCCTGGCGGCGCTGAAAGCCTCACCCTCAAGTTCGAAAAAGCCAGCGCCACACTCACCGGCGGCAATCTCACCCTTCATTGGATGGACGGGCGAACCGAGACCATCGGCGAGGCCAGCAATTCCGGCGGTGGCGCCGACCCCATGGCGTTTCCGTTCGACTGGCACATGGCCCAGATCGCCGAGTTCGCCGATGCGGTGCGGGCAGGGCGCCAGCCCGTCTCCACCGGCCATTCGGCGCTCGCCGTCCATGAGCTGGTCGATGCCCTCGTCGCCTCCGCCCGAGAAGGCCGGCGCGTCGCGCTCTGAGGGCCAGCCAGGAACCAGACCCATGCAGAAGATCGCCACGATTTCGCTTCTCGTCGCCGACTATGACGCCGCCATTGCCTTCTATCGCGACCAGGCCGGCTTCGATCTCCTGGAAGATACCGATATGGGCGGCGGCAAGCGCTGGGTTCTGGTCGCTCCGCCCGGCGGCTCGGGTCCGCGCCTCCTCCTCGCCAAGGCTGAGGGCGAAGCCCAGCTGGCCGCTCTCGGCAATCAGGCCGGTGGCCGGGTCATGCTGTTTCTCGAAACCGATGATTTTGCGAGGGATCACGCTGCAATGCTGGCCCGGGGCGTTACCTTCCTCGAACCGCCTCGCCACGAGGCTTATGGCAGCGTTGCCGTTTTCGCCGATCTCTATGGAAACAAATGGGACCTTATCGAGCCGCGGCGTTGAGCCTTCTCTTGTCCGCGCCGGCTGTGGCCCAGACGCCCGGCTGGCAGTTTTCTCCTCTCCCGGGCGAGGGGGATCGCGCCGCCATGGGCTGCGATCGCGACAGCACGGCGGCCGAATTTGCCTGTGTCGTCGTTCGCTGCGAGGACGACTATTCCACGGGTCTCCACCTCTTTTCGAACCGCACACCAAATGCCCTGGGCACCTGGAAGCTGACCCTTGATCGCGAAGACCGCACCATTGAGGTCATTCCTGACATCGCGCCCTATTCCGGTCGCGTCGCCACCGAGACCGATTGGCTGCTCGATGGGCTGAAGCAGGGCAGCTACATCTATCTCCGTCACAGCACTGACGAAAATGCGCCCTTTCGCTTCATCAGCCTTGCCGGTTCCTTCGCCGCCATCCATGAAGCGCTCTACTGGTGCGCGCCGCGCGTCAGCCCGACCGAACAAAACGCCGAGACAGGCGTTGAAACAACAAATGAACTTGGAGAGAAGCCATGAATCGTCGCCCCCTTGGACGCAGTGAAATCGTCATCGAACCCCTGGTTTTGGGCGGCAATGTCTTTGGCTGGACCGCGGACGAAAAGAAAAGCTTCGAGATCCTCGACGCTTTCCTCGACGAAGGCTTTACCGCGGTGGACACGGCCGAGGGATATCCCAACTGGGTCGAGGGCAACCCGCCCGGCATGAGCGAAACCATCATCGGCAACTGGATGAAGGCGCGCGGAAATCGCGACAAGGTTCACCTCATCACCAAGGTCAATTCGGGCAAGCCGGCGCGCGGCCTCAGCCATGAAGGCATCAAGCAGAGCGTTGAAGCCTCGCTCAAGCGCCTCCAGACCGACTACCTCGACATCTACTTCAGCCACTGGCCCGATCCCACCACCGAGATCGAGGAAACCCTGAGCGCCTATGACACGCTGATCCGCGCCGGCAAGGTGCGCACCATCGGCGCGTCGAACTACAATCGCGCCCAGATGGAAGAGGCCATCGAGACCTCGATCGTCAAGTCGCTGCCGCGCTATGAAGTGGTCCAGCCTCTCTACAATCTCTATGAGCGCGAGGACTTTGACGCCCTGCGTCCGTTCCTCCTCGAACACGACGTCGGCGCCATCGTCTATTACAGCCTCGCGGCCGGTTTCCTCACCGGCAAATACCGCTCGGCCGAAGACAAGGAAGGGCGCATCCGGGGCCTCAAGATGGATCGTTTCCTCAACGACAAGGGCTTCCGGATCCTTGCGGCCATGGATGAAGTTGCGGCCGAAACCGGCGCGACGCTTGCCGAGATCGCCCTGGCCTGGCTCGTCGCCCAGCCCGGCGTCAGCGCCCCGATCGCCTCGGCGACCTCGATCGAGCAGGTGAAGAGCCTCGCCAAGGGTGTCCGACTGGAGCTATCCGAGGATGCCATTGCTCGCCTGACCGCTGCCGGCGCGTAACCAGCGCGAACCAGCCGAATGGACGCCCTCGCATGCTGCGGGGGCGTTTTGTTTTGTCAGCTCCGCCAGTGCACCACGGGCTCGGCGAGCGTTTGCAGGCTCTCCACCGGCTCCCCCTCGATCCGCTTCAGCAACAGCCGCGTCAGCTCGGCCCCGGCGGCAAATACGTCCTCCTGGATGCTGTCGACCCGCGGGAACAGCGTCGGCAAGATGCCTGACGTCTGCTTGTAGACGAGCCCGATATCCTCGCCCGGACGCAGTCCGCCCTCCAGCAGCCCGCCGACGAGCGCAATGGCGCGCATCTCGCTGTCGCAGACAATGCCGTCGGGCCGCTGCCCGTCTGCCGCCAGCTCCAGACCCAGCGCCCGCATGCCGGAGGGATCAAGCCGCGAGACGCCATTGTTGCGCACCTCGGGCTCGAGCCCTGCCGCTGCTGCCGCCGCCTCGAACGCCGTCGTGAGATTGCGGAAATTGGTGGTCCGGTCATCCCCGATGATCAGCATCACCTTCCTGCAGCCCTTCGCCGCGAGGCGCTCGACTGCAAGGCGCGCAAAAGCCTCTGCGTGAAAATCGTGAAAGGCGTGCGTCGTGGTGAATTCTGTCCGGCCATGGCTGACGAAGGGAAACCCCGCGTCCATCATCATGGCCACCCGCGCATCGTCCGGCGCGGTATGAGTGATGATCACCCCGTCCGCCGCCCGGCTGTCGAGAATATAGCGGATCGTGTCGGTCGACTGGCTGTTGGAAAATTCCGGGGCGACATTGAGGTGGTAGCGTGTTCCCGCAATCGCCTGGCCGATGCCCTGGATCATCTGGCGGGCAAAGTCGATGGAATCCTCGGCCCCATCGAGCACCAGCGTCAGCACATTGGTCTTGCCGGTGCGCAGACGCACTCCTGCGCGGTCGGGCACATAGCCGAGCGCCTTGGCGGCCGCTCTGACCTTGTCGCGCGTTTCCTGCTTGAGCGTCGTGCCGCCCCGCAGCGACAGCGACACCGTCGAGAGGCTCAGCCCCGTCATCACGGCGATGGTCTTGAGCGTCACGCGCTCACTGGGCCGGGATCGGGAAGGCTCGTCTAAACCCATGGCAAAACCTCCATTCCACCATTCTAGGCGTTTTCGCGCAGACTGCCTATGCGTCAGGGTGCCGTAAACTCCTGTCTTTGCAACGTTGCATTTTCGTGATTACCTGCCGGCGCTGCCATCCGGGGATCGCGCCATGACCTATGCCAATCCGCTCTCGACCAAGCTCGGCCTGATCGACGACGATCTCAAGATGGAAGGCAAGCTGCTCAGGCTCTGCGCCGATCTCGAACAGAAGACCCGCACGCCGATCGCGGACGTACCGTTTCAGTGGCATATCCAGCGCGCCGATGGCTATTCGGCGGCCGACGCCCTCAAGGCCGATTGGCGCCAGTGGGAAAAGTTCGGCTCGCATACCGTCTGGGCCAAGCATCAGGAACACAGCTGGTTCGCCGCCGAGATCACCGTACCCAAGGAAGCCAAGTGGCAGGTCTTCGTCGCCCGTTTCACCAGCCAGTGGCAGGATCGCCCGGGCTCGACCGATCCGCAGTGCCTTGCCTATCTCGACGGCGCCATTGCCCAGGCGCTCGACGGCAATCACACGGAGCTCGTCATCGAGCGCAACGCCCGCCCCGGCAGCAAGCATGTCCTGCTCGTCAATGCCTTCACCTTCTTTGATCGTCCGCTGGTCGGGTTCGAGGTGGATTTCTTCGTCCGCAATGAGCGCGCTGAAAAACTCTATTACGACCTGCAGACCCCGGTGGAGGTCGCCATGCGGCTCCCCCAGAACGATCCGCGCCGCCACGCCATCCTCAATGTCGTCGAGCGCGCCCTGCGCGCTCTCGATCGCCGGGACGGCCACACAGAAGCCTTCGCCAGATCACTGCCTGCCGCCGAAAAGATCGCTGCCGAGATCTATGGGCTCAAGGATACCGAGGTGCAGCCACAGGTCAGCGCGGTGGGCTCGACCCATCTTGATGTCGGCTGGCTCTGGCGCGTGATGCACACGCGCGACAAGACCGCCCGCAGTTTTGCCACCGTGCTTAAGCTGATGGAGGAATATCCCGAATATGTCTTCATGTATAACCAGTCGGTGCTGTTCGATTTCCTGAAGCGCGACTATCCGGAAATCTGGGAGGGCATGCTCAAACGGGTCAAATCCGGCCAGTTCGAGATCGAAGGGGCGATGTGGGTCGAGCCCGACGTCAACATCTCCTCGGGCGAAAGCCTCGTGCGCCAGATCATGCGCGGCCGGCGTTTCCATCAGGAGAATTTCGGCGTCACGCCAAAAACCGTCTGGCTGCCCGACACCTTCGGCTACTCGGCCAATCTCCCCCAGATCATGGAGAAATCGGGCCTCAAATATTTCGTCACCTCAAAGCTCTCGTGGAACGACACCGACCGCCATCCCTACGACAGCTTCTTCTGGCGCGGCATCGACGGCACGGTGACCAAGGCCCAGCTCATCACCGCCCAACGCTATGAGAGCGACGCCGTCTACACCACTTACAATGGCGATCTCTCCGTCTCCGAGACCATGGGTGCCTGGAAGCGCTACGAGCCCAAGGCCGCCAACAGTGAAGTGGTCATGTCCTATGGCTATGGCGACGGCGGTGGCGGCCCCACCCGCGCCATGATCGAGCGCGGCATCCGCCTCGAGCGCGGCATCCCCGGCGCACCAAGGGTCAAGCTCGAAGGCATCGTCCCCTATCTCGATCGCCTGGGAAAACGCATGGACGCCAATCCCGGCAAATTCCCGACCTGGAACGGCGAGCTCTACCTCCAGTATCACCGCGGCACGCTGACCTCCGTCGCCAAGAACAAGGCCAACAACCGCAAGGCGGAGCGCCTGCTGCGCGAGCTCGAATTTCTGGGATCCCTGGCGCTGGTGGAGACCGGCATGGCCTATCCCAGCGAGATCCTCGCTGAATTCTGGGACCTGCTGCTCATCAACCAGTTCCACGACATCCTGCCCGGCACCTCCATTCCTGAGGTCTATGTCGACAGCGATGCCGATTACGAGAGGATCTTTTCCACCCTCGCCTCGGAAAATGGGCCCTGGCATGGCGCCGCGCAGGCGGCGACCGGCGCCGACCGCAACGCATTGCGGCTCGTCAACTTCACCAGCCAGAACCGCACCGACCTTGTCCATCTCGATGCCCCGGATCTGGGAGAGGGCCTTGCCCTTGCGACCGCTGCCGGCGCCCAGCCCATCCAGAAAATTGTCCGTGCCGACGGTTCGGGCGATCATGTCGCGCCGGCCGGCACCCTTCCTTCCCTCGGCTGGGCGGGCGCCCAGATCGTCACCCAGACCACGACGCCGGAAAGCGCGGTCTCGGTCTCCAAAAAGCACCTCGAGAACGCCCTGCTGCGGGTGGAGTTCGACAGGGCTGGCGAGATCACCTCTATCCGCGACAAGACCCGCGACCGTGAGCTGCTGCCCGCCGGCGCGCGTGCCAACCGCCTCATCGCCTATGAAGACAAGCCGATGGAATGGGACGCCTGGGACATCGACCGCTATTTCGAGGAGCAATTCTGGCCGCTGGCCGATGCCCCCACAGAGATCGCGGTGGTCGAAACCGGCCCGCACCGCGCCGCCATCCGCATCGAGCGGCGCTATCAGGCCTCCCGCATCGTGCAGGTGATCTCTCTTTCTGCTGGAGAGCGCCAGCTCGAATTCGACACCTTCATCGACTGGCAGGAGCGGGCGCAGGTGATCAAGGCGGTCTTCCCCTTCGATCTCAACACCTCCGAGATCCGCTCGGAAATCCAGTTTGGCCATGTCCGCCGTCCCACCCATCGCAACACCAGCTGGGACAAGGCGCGGTTCGAAGCCTCGATGCAGCGCTGGGTCGATATCAGCGAGGCCGATTTCGGCGTGGCGCTGATCAACGACTGCAAATATGGCTATGATTGCCACGAGCAGACCGTGCGCCTCTCACTGGTGCGCGGCTCGAGCTTCCCCGCGCCTGATGCCGATCTTGGCGAACACCGCCTGCGCTATGGTCTCTTCGTCCATGACGGCGTCGCCGATCTCGCCCAGGTGCACCGCGCCGCCGAGCGCTTCAATAATCCCGTCGCCGTCATCGGCTCCCGCCGGCCCGCCGATACGGTCGCGGAGCTCTCCCGGTTCAGCTTTGCCCAAGTCGATGCTGACAATGTCACTATCGAGACCGTCAAGAAGGCAGAAGACGGCACGTCCATTGTGCTGCGCCTCTTCGAGCACGCCAACATTCGGGCTGACGTCCGCCTCAGCCTCGGGCCGAAGATAAAGTCGGCGCGCATCGTCAACCTGATGGAAGAAGACATCGCCCCTCTGGAGGTAGATGGCAACGGGATCAGACTAACCCTGCGGCCCTTCGAGATCATCACCATCTGCCTTTATCTCTAGTCTAAAGTATGAGGCGGTGAGTAACTCTGTCGCATGTTGCTGCTCAGCCATGATGCTACTTGGGTAGCCTTGGGGGCGCGTCACTCTAGCTGTGTCGTGCCAGGGGGATGCCCTTGTGGCTAAGGCCGCGGGGGTTTGGGGCATGACCATGAGTGATGATTATACCGCCGACGCGTCCGTCGACGTCTTTCAGCTGAAGGCGAGGGGCCTGCAGCACAACGGCCTCCGCCAGGCCAATGTCGGTGTGGTGCTTAACATCGTCGGCTTTAACCCCGGCTTGTCGAATGCCGAGATTTCACGCATGTCGGGGCTCGCGCCCCAGACCGTGTCGGCAATCCTCTCGGCGCTGGAGAGCGACGGGCTGATCATGCGCGGGGAAGCCTTGCGCGGGCGGCGCGGACAGCCGGCCCTGCCCATCTATCTGCGTGCCGACGGCGGCTTCTCGATGGGGATCGAGATCGGCCGGCGTCACGCCGATGTGGTGATCATCAATTTCCACGCCGAGGTCGCCGCCCAGTATCGCGTGGAATACGCATTCCCCGATCCGAGAACGATTTTCGATGACCTCGCAGGCCGAGCCCATGATCTGATGGCGCAATTGCCGGCCGAACACCTTGCACGCCTGCTCGATGTGGGGGTTGCCGTTCCCGGGCGCATGTCCGAGGGGCTCGAGCGAAGTGGGGTCAGTGCCGACCTCGTGGCGCTCTGGAGCGAGATTGATCCGGGCGCAGAGTTTGAGCGCCGTCTCCGCCTGCCGGTTTCGGTCTACAAGGATGGAAATGCCGGCTGCTGGAGTGAACTGATTGCCCTCGCCCCGCCGCGCCCGGGCAGTTTCATCTATCTGCTGGTATCAACCTATGTGGCCGCCGGTATCTTCGGCGATGGGCACCTCTGGGACGGGCCGACCAGCAATTCGGCCGATCTCGCCGCCATGCTGGTGCAGGTCGACAGCGGTGATCCCCGCACGGGCCATGCCATCGCTTCGCTGACCGCGCTGGAGAAGCGGCTCAAGGCTGCCGGCTTCGCCGTTGATCTTGCCCAGGCTGATAGCTGGGATCTCGATGCCATGAAGGGCGAGGTCGAAGCGTGGTTGGACGACGCCGCGCGTGCGCTGGCCCTTGTGGTCTTCAATACCTTGCGCGTGGTTGATGCGCGGCTGGTTGTGCTTGACTCAACGCTTTCCGCGGTCTCGGAACGCCTTGTGCAGCGCCTGCGCCATGAACTGGACCTTTTGCAGCGCGACGGTGCGCCGACGCCAAAAGTCCAGCAGGGCCAGCTGGGGCGGCTTGCTCCGGCAATTGGGGCGGCAGAACTGCCGCTCTATCGGCGCTATTTCTCCGGCGTGCACCTCATGGATCGCCCTCGCTGAGCTTTGCTCGGCCGCTGAGCTTCGCTCGGCCCGCTGAGGCGCGCTCGGCTAGAGAGCCGCCCTCAGGTCAGCGTGCATCCCCGTTGGACTGCTTCTTCTTGGGTGCAGAACCGCCACCATCCACCAACGCGTCCAGCGCTTCGCGCAGACGTCCGCTCGGCGTGAACATCACCGTATGACGGGGTGTGATTCGGTGCTGCGTGCCGGTCCGTGGATTGCGACCGACGCGCTCGGCGCGTGATCGGATCTGGAGCGAACCGAAACCGGTCAGCTTGACCGTTTCGCCCTCCATGAGCGCCTTACCGATGAGTTCTATCATGCGATCGCTGATCTGGCCCACGTCGGTCCGAGCAAAACCTGTCGCCTCGGCAACAGCCTCGCTGAGCATGGCGCGCGTGACTGTCTTTGCCACCTGCGTTCTCCTGTACGAATAAATTCATATGCCGAAGTTAAATGGCTGTCTAGCTCGGTCCAAACCTGATCCATTCGTTCAGGATTAGTTGACATTTTTTAGAACGGTTATAAGGTGTGCCCGACCCGTGGCCGGGACTGGCTGCGCACTGCAAGGGAATGCCCGCCCGTGAGAATGACTCGTCAATCAAATTATGCCATCCGCACTTTGGTGTATTGTGCGGTAAACGAGCCGCAACTCAGTCGGGTTGCAGAGATTGCGAAGGCTTACGCAATTTCTGAGCTTTTCCTGTTCAAACTGATCAAACCACTGGTGGAGAACGGGCTTCTGCAGACCGTACGCGGCCGCCACGGCGGCATTCGCCTCGGCAAGCCTGCCGACCAGATCACCCTGCTCGACACAATTCGGCTGACGGAAGAGAGTTTCGCCCTCGCCGAATGCTTCGAGGAGGGCGCAGATTGCCCGCTGATCGGGGAATGCGACCTCAATTCGGCACTGCGCGAAGCGCTCGGCGCGTTTTTTGACGTCCTCGCCGGCTACACCATCGCCGATCTCGCGAGCAAGAAACGCTCCATTCGCGAGCGTCTGGGCCTTTACGATCTCGATGTTCCAGCACCCGCAGAGACGCAGCTTGCTGAAATATGAATTTGATTGTCAAGTTTAAGCGTGCTTGATTATGGACATGGCGCAGCGCCCCCTGGGGCCTGTGGAGCGCAGCGCCAGATATTGGACGGGGGCTTGCTGCTACCGTCCGGTCAGGATCCTCAACGTCCTGACCGGCCTTTTCATATCCCCTCCAAACATTGATCTGCTGGTTGGGCTGTGCTCTATCCCGCACAACATTCCGGATTGACCATGGCCGCGCCCCCGCTTCTTTCTCTGCAGAATATCCAACTGACCTTCGGTGGCACTCAATTGCTCGAGGCCGCCGAACTCATCGTCTCTCCTGGCCAGCGCATTGCCCTTGTCGGGCGCAATGGCTCGGGCAAGTCGACCTTGCTCAAGATCGCCGCAGGCTTCGTCCAGCATGACGCTGGCGTGCGCTTCGTCGAGCCCAGCGCCACCATCCGCTATCTGCCGCAGGAGCCCGATCTGACGGGCTTTGCGACGACGCTCGACTATGTCGAGGCGGGCATGGCAGGGGGCGACGACGATTACCGCGCCCAATATCTGCTGAACGCGCTCGGCCTCACTGGCACCGAGGACCCAAAGACCCTTTCGGGTGGCGAAGGCCGCCGCGCCGCCCTGGCGCGCGTGCTCGCGCCGCAGCCCGATGTGCTGCTGCTCGACGAGCCGACCAACCATCTCGACCTGCCGGTCATCGAATGGCTGCAGAACGAGCTCGATTCCACGCGCTCGGCCATGGTGCTGATCAGCCACGACCGTCGTTTCCTTACCGATCTCTCCCGCTCCACCGTCTGGCTGGACCGCGGCGTCACCCGTCGCATCGAACGCGGCTTTGCCGCCTTTGAAGGCTGGCGTGACGAAGTGCTGGAGCAGGAAGAAAAGGACCGCCACAAGCTCGACCGCCAGATCGTGCGCGAAGAGCATTGGCTGCGCTATGGTGTTACCGCCCGCCGCAAGCGCAATGTCGGCCGCCTCGAGCGCCTCTCGGACCTGCGTCAGGATCGCCGCGAGCAGCGCCGCGCCGTTGGCACGGTCAGCATGGCCGTTTCCGAGGGCCGCACCTCCGGCGCGCTCGTCGTGGAAACCGAGAACATTTCCAAGAGCTTCGGCACCCGTCCCATCGTCAAGGAATTCTCGACCCGCGTGCTGCGCGGCGATCGCGTCGGCATTGTTGGCCCCAATGGCGCCGGCAAGACCACGCTGATCAAGATGCTGACAGGGCTCTCCGAGCCCGATAGCGGCACCATCAAGATGGGCTCGGCACTCGAGTTGGCCATGCTCGACCAGGGCAGGGCGCGGCTGGATCCCGATACCCGCTTGCGCGATGCCTTGACCGGCGGCGGCAGCGACACGCTGCTGATCAACGGCGAGAACAAGCACGTCGTCGGCTACATGAAGGATTTTCTATTCACCCCCGAACAGGCCAATACGCCCATTGGCAAGCTCTCGGGTGGTGAACGCGCCCGCGTGGCCCTGGCCCGCGCCCTGGCGCTGCCGTCCAACTTCCTCGTGCTCGACGAGCCGACCAACGACCTCGACCTCGAAACCCTCGACCTGCTCGAGGAAATGGTTTCCGATTATGCCGGCACCGTCATCGTCGTCAGCCACGATCGTGACTTCCTCGACCGTGTCGCCACTTCGATCATCATGTCGGAGGGCGAAGGCCGCTGGATCGAATATGCCGGTGGCTATTCCGACATGGTTGCCCAGCGCGGCGAGGGCGTGAACGCCCGCGTGGTTGAAAAGGCCGCCAGGGCCGAAAAAGCCAAGGCCCAGCTCGCCGCACCGCCGCAAGCCGCCAAGCGCAAGCTCAGCTTCAAGGAAAAGCACGCGCTCGAAACCCTTCCGGGTGAGATCGAGAAGCTCGAAGCAAAGATGCGCCAGCTCAACGACAAGCTGGCTGAGGGCAATTACTACACCCGCGACCCCGAGGGCTTTGCCAAGGACAGCAAGGCGCTTGCCGACGCCGAGGCAAAGCGCAGCGCCGCCGAGGAGCAGTGGCTCGAGCTCGAAATGCTGCGCGAAGAGCTGGAAGGCTGATCAGACCAAGCTGGGCGGTTCACGCGAGAGCGAGCCGCCCATAGTCGTTTGTCAGGAGGGCTGAGCCGGGGTCGTTTCCGGCTCGACTACAATGTCCTGCCCCACCGGGTCCGGAACATTGCCATTGGCCTCGGCGCGGTCGCGATAGAGCGCAGCGCGCGCCAGCAGCATCAGCGTCACCGGCGTCGTTACCAGCACGAAGGCGAGGATCAGCAGTTCGTGCACGGCCGGGCGCTGGCCCGAGACGAAGAAATACAGCATCGACGCCATGACGATGAAGATCGTGCCGAAGCTGGTCCCGAGGGTCGGCGCGTGGATGCGTGCGTAAAAATCCTGGAAGCGCGCAAGGCCGACGCAGCCGAGCAGGGTAAGAAGCGCCCCGATAATCGAGAATGCGCTGACGATAATGGCGACCCAGACGGGGATTTCAGCAGCGTCCATTATTCAATCACCTCGCCGCGCATGAGGAATTTGGCCAGCGCCACGGTGCCGACGAAGCCCAGTATGCCGATGACCAGTGCCACCTCGAAATAGATTGCCGTGCCGACGCGGATGCCGAACAGCATGAGCATCAGCATGGCGGCGACGTAAAAGGCGTCGAGCGCCAGCACGCGGTCCTGCGCGCGTGGTCCGATGACGATGCGATAGGCGGCAAAGCCCATGGCGAGGGCGATAATGATCTGGGCGGCCATCAGCCCCCAATGAAGGATGAGTTCGCTCACTGGAAGATCTCCATCAACAGACGCTCATAGCGATGTTTGACGGTGTGGACCCATTCGTCCTCATCGATCACGTCGAGCACGTGCAGCAGCACGGTTTTGTGCCCCGGCGTATATTCCAGCCAGGCGCTGCCCGGCGTCGCGGTGACGATAATCGACAGCACGGCGAGGCCAAGCTTGTCGGTCAACTCGAGCGGCATGAGGATGAAGGCCGGGTGCGGCTGGTGCTTGCGCCCGCTGACCGCAATGATGGCGACGGCGATATTGGAGCGCAGTACGTCGGCAATGACATAGCCGAACAGCTTGATGATCGCGAGCGGGTTGCGGATTTTGGGAGTGTCGGGCTGCAGGGCCTGCATGGCCTTGCCCGCGCCGATGGCAACGACGCTGCCGAGCAGCAGGTGCCCAAGGCTCAGGCTCTGTTGCAGCAGAAGCCACATCACCACCAGAGACAGCGACAGCAGCGGATAGGGCAGGACGTGGCGCTTGATCATGTTCACTGGACCGCCTCCACAGAAACGACGAGCGGCGTATCAATGATGGTGCCGATGGCACCGCCCGGCAGGTAGAGCTCCTGTGCGGCGGCCTGCATGTAATCCATCACCGGCGCTGCCATCACGGTCATCACCAGCGCAATGCCGAGGAGGAAAGCCACCGGCATCATTTCAAGGACACGCACCGCGCCGGGCGTATCCGACAGGGTCGCCCAGAAGGTGTTGATGCCCTCGCGCATGAGCGCGATCAGCGTGGCAAAGCCCGAGAAGATCATGAGGCCGGCAAGGCCCCAAGCCCAGGGCGACACCGCAGCGGTTTCGGTGATGCCATCGGGATTGAAGAGGCTGCTGATGATGGCGAATTTGGCGAGGAACCCGGCCAGCGGCGGAAAGCCCGCCAGCAACAGCGCCGAAACGCAGAAGCTGATCGCGAGCATGGCCAGCGCGCCGGGAATGGCGAGACCGACTTCCTCTTCCGCCTCTTCGTCGTCGTCGCCGAAAACTTCGAGCGTCAGGGCGAGAACGTTGGCGCCCTCGATGCGAACGCGGTCCATGAGCTCGATCAGCATGAAGAAGGCGCTGACCGCCAGCGTCGAGACGACGAGATAAAACAGCGCGCCGCCTGTGGTGCTCGGATTGCCGATGCCCACGGTCGCCAGCAGCGTTCCGGCCGAAACCAGCACGCTGTAGCTCGCCATGCGGCCCGGCGTGCGCGAGGCGAGAAGCCCGATGACGCCGAAGACGATGGTGGCCATGCCGCCGCAGAGCAGCACGATCTGGCCAAAGCCTTCGGACGCGCCCGCTTCGGCGCCAAAGGCGAGCGTCGAGAGGCGCAGCAGCGCGTAGATGCCGACCTTGGTCATTATGGCAAAGACTGCCGCCACGGGCGGCGCAGCCACCGAATAGGTCGCCGGCAGCCAGAAGCCGAGGGGCCAGGTGCCGGCCTTGATCAGGAAGGCGACGGCCAGCACGGCCGCACCCATTTCGAGCAGGGCGCGATCCGAGGCGGGGACCATGGCCACCTTCATGGCCAGGTCAGCCATGTTGAGCGTGCCGGTGACGCCATAGATCAGCGCCGCGCCGACAAGGAAGAGGGACGATGCGGCAAGGTTGATGGCCACATAGTGCAGCCCCGCCTTGACGCGCGCGCTGCCGCCGCCGTGGAGCGCCAGGCCATAGGAGGCCGCCAGCATCACTTCGAAGAACACGAAGAGATTGAAGATGTCCCCGGTCAGGAACGCGCCATTGAGCCCCATGATGAGGAAGTGCATCAGGCTGTGGAAGCTCGGGCCCGAGGTGTGCCAGCGCGCCAGCGAATAGACGAGCGTCGAGAGGCCGAGAATGGTGGCGAGCAGCACCATCATCGCCGAAAGCCGGTCGGCGACAAGCACGATGCCGAACGGCACCGGCCAGTTGCCGATGGCATAGCTGATGGTGGAGACGGCGTCGCTCTGGCTGGCCTCGACCACAAGGGCGATGGCCGAAGCCACGAGGATCAGCAGGCCGGTGAAGCTGATGATCGCCTTGAGCGTACGCTGGCGATCGTCGAACAGCACCAGCACCGCGCCGGTGATCAGCGGGATCAGGATAGGCAGGACAGGCAGATGTGCAGCAATTCCGTTCATCAGCGTTGCTCCCGCCCGTCGACATGGTCGGTGCCGGTGAGGCCACGATTGACCAGCAGCACCACGAGGAACAGCGCCGTCATGGCAAAGCCGATGACGATGGCGGTGAGCACCAGCGCCTGCGGCACCGGGTCGGTATAAAGGCTCGGGTCAACCGGGCCGTGATCGATCACAGGCGCGCCGTCCATCTTGAGCCGTCCCATCGAGAAGATGAAGAGATTGACCGCATAGGACAGGAGCGACAGGCCGATGATGACCTGGAAAGTGCGCGGGCGCAGCATCAGATAGACGCCGCTGCCGCAGAGGACGGCGATGCCGATGGCGAGTACGAGTTCCATCAGGGCTTCTCCACCGGTGCGTCGGCCGACACTTCCACTTCCCTTACCGGGGGCGCGGGCATGCGGGCGGCCTTGGGCGAGCGGACCGATTGGTGCGCCAGCGCGATGAGCATGAGCACGGTTGCACCCAGCACGAGCACGAACACGCCAAGATCAAAGATCAGCGCGCTCGCCATCGGGACCTTCCCGATGAACGGGATATCCGCATACTGGAAGCCCGTGGTCATGAACGGATAGCCCATGATCTGCGGCACGATGCCGATCGCCACGGCGATGACGAGGCCAAAGCCGATCCACTTGAGCGGCAGGATGCGCAGCCGCTCTTCGGTCCAGCGGGTGCCGCCGGCCATATATTGCAGGATAAAGCCGATCGACATCACGATACCGGCCGCAAAGCCGCCGCCGGGCTGGTCGTGCCCGCGCAGGAAGAGGTAGGCCGCAAGCACGATGATGACCGGGAACATCCAGTTCATCATCACCGCCGGGATCATCAGATATTCGCGCACCGTGTCACCGACTTCGCGCTCGGGTTGTTTGTCGTCGAATGCGGCCTGAATCTTCTGCTGCTCGGGCTTGCCGACGCTATCAGCAGCCGGACGGAAGCGGCGGAGGAGCGCAAAGATCGTCAGCGCCACAATGCCGAGCACGGTGATTTCGCCCAGCGTATCGAAGGCGCGGAAGTCAACCAGCATGACGTTGACGACATTGGTGCCGCCACCCAGCGTATAGGCGTTTTCGAGGAAGAACTCGGAAATCCCTTCGGGCAGCTGGCGCGTCATCACCGCATAGGCCGTAAACCCGAGGCCAAGGCCGGCGGCGATGGCAATGGTCAGATCGCGATAGCGGCGCAATTGCGCCCGCATCAGCAGCGCCTCGTCGGTATGCTTTTCCACCCGCTTGGGCAGCCAGCGCAGGCCGAGCAGGATCAGCACGGTGGTGACGATCTCAACGAGGAGCTGCGTCACGGCCAGATCCGGGGCGGAGAACCACACGAAGGTGAGGCACACCACAAGGCCGGTGCCGCCCAGCAGGACGAGCGAAACCAGGCGATGGAACTTGGCCTGATTTGCGGCCATCACCGCACAGATGATGCCGATCACCCAGATCATGGCAAAGGCCGGATCGACGCCATCAAACGAGAACGAGATCTCGCCCATGCCGCCCATCAGCGCCACGCCTGCGGCAATGGTGGCCAGCGCGAACAGCAGCATCAGCTGCGGCTGCAGCCGACGGGTCCCGAGCGCACTTTCGAGGGCTCTTGCCCATTTGGACGTGACGGTGAGCATGATGCGCTCGAAGATGCGCTGACCCTTGAGCTGGCGGATCAGCGGCGGACCATCAATGCCCTTGTTGAGATAGCGATAGAGCGCCCAGTAGAGCAGGGCGCCGCCGACCAGCGCCAGAAGGCTCATGAACAGCGCCAGGTTCCAGCCGTGCCAGATTGAGAGCGAATAATAGGGAACGTCGGGACCAAGCACCGAGAGCACGGCAGCGGCCAGATAGGGCCCCATGGTGATGCCCGGAATGGTGCCGACCAGAAGGCAGAGCAGGACGAGAATTTCGATCGGGCGGCGCATCAGCGCGGGCGGCTCGTGCGGCTCCTTGTCGAGCCCTTCAGGCGCCGGGCCGAAGAAGACGCCATGCACGAAGCGCAGCGAGTAGACCACGGCAAAGATGCCGGCGATGGTCGCACCGACGGGCAGGGCAATGTTCACGAACGGATTGGCATCGCGCACAGCCGTCTCGGCAAAGAACATTTCCTTGGAGAGGAAGCCGTTGAGCAGCGGCACGCCGGCCATGGCCGCGCTCGCCACCATGGCGAGGGTCGCGGTAAACGGCATGAACCGGAAGAGCCCGCTCAGTCGCCTGATGTCGCGCGTGCCCGTCTCGTGGTCGATAATGCCGGCCGCCATGAACAGCGAGGCCTTGAAGGTCGCGTGGTTGGCGATGTGGAAGATCGCCGCCACCGCCGCCAACGGGCTCGACATGCCCAGAAGCGTGGTGATCAGCCCGAGGTGGGAAATGGTCGAATAGGCCAGCAGCCCCTTGAGGTCGGTCTGGAAAATGGCCGCATAGGCGCCAAAAATCAGCGTCGCCATGCCGGCGCAGGTGACAATCCAGAACCAGGCGTCCGTGCCGGCCATCACCGGCCAGAACCGCACCAGCAGGAAGACGCCTGCCTTCACCATGGTCGCCGAGTGCAGATAGGCCGAAACCGGGGTCGGCGCCGCCATCGCATTGGGCAGCCAGAAGTGGAACGGGAACTGCGCGCTCTTGGTCAATGCGCCGAGCAGCACAAAGCCGAGCGCAGGCAGGTAGAGATCGCTGTTGCGGATGAGATCGTCCGAATTGAGCACCACGTCGAGATCATAGGAGCCAACGATATGGCCCACGATCAGCATGCCGACGAGCAGGCCGAGGCCACCCAGACCGGTAACGGTCAGCGCCATGCGGGCGCCGTCGCGCGCCTGTGAGAGATGGAACCAGTAGCCGATCAGCAGGAAGGAGAAGATGCTGGTCAGCTCCCAGAACACCACCAGCTGGATGATGTTGCCCGAGAGCACGAGGCCGAGCATGGAGCCCATGAACGCCAGGAAAAACGCGAAAAAGCGCGGCACCGGGTCCTTGGGCGACATGTAATAGCGTGCATAGAGCACGACCAGGAAGCCAACGCCGGTGATGAGAATGCCAAAGAGCCAGGAGAAGCCGTCGAGCCGGAAGACGAGGTTGAGCCCCATCGAGGGCAGCCATGCCACTTCGTGCCGGATCACCGCCCCGTCAGCCAGCTGCGGGAACAGCCAGATCATGGAGCCAAGACCGAAAACGGCCACGGCGCCGGCAAGCCAGGCTTCCGCATTGCGCGCGTTCGAAGGCAGGGCTGCGGCCAATACACTGGCCAGGAAGGGCACGAGCACGACGAAGAGCAACAAGACGGATGGCGTCATCAGCGCGTTTAAAGACCTCTAGGGCTATGATCGGGAGCTTGACGTTCAAGAAGAACGCATAACTGCTTTTCGCTGCACAAGCTCAAATGCGCAAGTCGGAATTTCGTCCCAGATGCGCAAGGGGCGTTTTTTTTAGTCATGTCGAATGCCGGGCTGGTTTTTTAGTCAGCCCGGCATATGGGAATGCGGCAAAAGCGCCGTGCGTTATGCTGGTCGCGACGGACCCGCACCGGCACCATTGCGCTCGATTGCTTGCGCGATCATTGCGAGATCGTCGGCATCCAGTTCAAGTCTGGCGGCATCGATCCAGCCGTCCACCTGCGCCGGCGAGCGCGCCCCGACGATGGCGCCGGTCAGGCCCGGCCAGGCCAGCACCCAGGCCAGCGCCACGCTCGAAACGCTGGTGCCGTGCTTTTGCGCGATCGGCTTGAGGCTGTCGGCGAGCGCCAGATTGGCCTTGAGCGCATCGCCCTGGAATTCGGGGCTCTCCCGACGCCAGTCATTTTCCGTCAAATTCGCCGCGCGTTCGGCGGTGAACGTACCGGTGAGCAGCCCCGCCTGCATGGGGCTGTAGCAGATCACGCCCGTGCCATGCTGGTGGCACCAGGGCAGGATTTCGGCCGCAGTCTGCCGCTTGATCATCGAAAAAGGCGGCTGCAGCGTCTCGACATGGCCCATGGCTTCCGCCCGCGCCAATTGCTCGACATTGTGGTTGGACAGGCCCACGTGGCGCACCTTGCCCTCGGCCTTGAGCGCGAGCAGCGTGCCCCAATAGTCCTCTAGCGCAACGTCGTCGGATGGCCAGTGCATCTGGTAGAGGTCGATGGTCTCCACCCCCAGTCGCTTGAGCGAATTTTCCAGCTCTCCACGCAGATGATTGCGCTCCCCCAGCCGGCGCGGGTTCTTGCCCTCGCTGTCGCGCACGATCCCGCCCTTGGTGAACACCAGCGGGCGCTTGTCCGCCGGCAGTTTCTTAAGCGTCTGGCCGATCACTTCTTCCGAATGGCCATTTCCATAGACCGCCGCCGTGTCGATCCAGTTGATCCCCAGATCGATGGCGTGGCGGATGGCGGCGTCGGACTCCGTATCGTCCTGCGGTCCCCACATATTGCCGCCCATGGCCCAGGCGCCGATCCCCACACGGGTGATTTCGAGGCCGGTCTTGCCCAGCGGGCGTGTTGGCAAATCAGTTTTCATGTCCGCATTCCCTTCATCGCTTTCCTGCTGTTTATCGCTTCGACAGCGTTGCTGTCACCCTTCATGTATGGAAGATAGGGGCAGCGCTGCGGCGCTCAGGAGACGATTATGCAAGCCCTCACCATTTTGCGCCCCGGGGAGGCCACCCTCACGGAAATGGCGATGCCGAGCCCTCAGGCCGGCGAAGTGGCCATCGATATTGCCTATGTCGGCTATTGCGGTTCGGACCTCACCTCCTATCGCGGTCTCAATCCGCTGGTGAGCTATCCGCGCGTGCCGGGCCACGAAATCGCCGGCACCATCGCGGCCCTCGGCGAAGGCGTCACCGATTTTACCGCTGGCCAGACCGTGACGGTCATTCCCTATTTCAATTGCGGCACCTGCCACGCCTGCACCACCGGCCGCCCCAATGCCTGCGTCAACAATCAGACCATGGGCGTCCAGCGCGAGGGCGCCATGACCGGGCGGATCACCGTGCCCGCCGCAAAAGTCCTGCCGGTGGATGGCCTCCCGCTGCGCGACCTCGCGCTCATCGAACCTTGCGCCGTCGGCTTTCACGCCGTGCGCCGCTCCGGACTGCAACCGGGCGAAACCGTCGTCGTTCTCGGCTGCGGCATGATCGGCCTCGGCGTCCTCCTCGGCGCCCTGCGGGCTGGCGCGCGCGTCATCGCCGTCGATCTCAGCGACGCCAAGCTCGAAATTGCCAAAAGGCTCGGTGCCCACGAGACCATCAACGCCAAGGGCGACGTCCGCGCTGCCGTCACTGCTCTGACCGGCGAAGGCCCGGACGTGGTCATTGAAGCCGTCGGCGCAGAAGCGACCTTCCTTCAGGCGGTCGACATGGTCGTTACCACGGGCCGCGTCGTCTATATCGGCTACGCCAAGGCGCCAATTGCCTATGACACCAAGACCTTCATCACCAAGGAGATCGACATCCGCGGCTCGCGCAACGCCCTGCCGCAGGATTTTTCTGACGTGATCGATTGTCTCAAGGCCAATCCCGGTGCCGGCGACCTCATCGTCTCGCGCGTCGCCTCGCTCGACCAAGCCCCCGCTGCGCTCGCCGCCTGGGACGCCGATCCCGGCGCCTTCACAAAGATCCTGATCGACCTGCGCGCCGGCTGAGCCCTATTCCCAGGTGTTAAGCATCGCGGCGCTGACGTAGTCGAGATGGGCGGCCATGGCCGCCCGTGCCGCCTCGCCATCCCGCTGCACGATGGCGGCGACAATGGCGCGATGATCTTCCATGATCTGCTGGCGCACCTCGGAAATCGTCGCCAGATGGTCGTGAAACCGCTTGTCGACCTCTTCGGAGCGCGAGTTCCAGAGAATGTCGAGGATTTCCCGCAGCATGGAATTGCCCGCGCCCTCGGCAATGGCCAGGTGCAGCGTCCGGTCCCATTCGGACGACCATCGGTCCTGATCGGCATCGGCCTGCATATGCCCCAGCACTTCGGCGAGCCGCGCCAGCCCTTCCGGGGCAATCGACTGTGCCGCCAGCGCCGCCGCTTCCGGCTCCAGCATGCGGCGCACGGCCATGATCTCGATCGGCGAATGGCTCTGCTCGGGCAGGTGGTCACCGGGAGATTGTGGCCCGCGCACAAAGGCGCCGACGCCGACGCGCACCTCCACCAGTCCTGCCACCTCCAGCGCAATCAGCGCCTCGCGCAATGTGGGTCGCGACACGCCAAGGCTGGCGGCCAGATCGCGCTCCGAGGGCAATTGCTTGCCGGGCGCCGCCGCGCCCGCAGTGATCTGGTCGCGGATCTGGTCGGCGATCTGCAGGTAGAGTTTTCGGTTGGAGACGGCCTGTAGTTTCATCATTCCCCCGCGGCCGGAACGCGCCGCTGACTGTGTTCGAGTCATAGCGCCGGTGCCGAACCCTGTCCACTGGTCTGACCACTTGACAGCTTGGCAGACTTGGACTTAGCTCATGCCGCTTGCCGAGCACTGCCATCAGAGCGGTCCGGCCAGTGGGAGGACGTCACATGGTTTCCAGCCTGCCGGATGGTGCCGCGCGCGCCACCCCGCTTGTCGACATGACCGATATCGACAAGACCTTCCCCGGGGTCCGTGCCCTCTCCCGTGCCCGCTTCGATCTCGTGGCGGGTGAGGTTCATGCCCTGATGGGCGAGAACGGCGCCGGCAAATCGACGCTGATGAAAGTGCTCTCGGGCGTCTACGAGCGCGATGCCGGCTCGATCCTGCTGGATGGCCGGCCCGTGGAAATCACCTCGCCGCGCGAGGCCCAGCAATTGGGCATCGGCATCATCCATCAGGAACTGGCCCTGATGCGCGACCTCACCGCCGCGCAGAACATTTTCGTCGGCCGCGAACCGCGCCGCTTCGGCCTCCTCGACGAGCGCCAGCTCAATGCTGATGCCGCGGCGATCTTCCGATCGATGAACCTCAATCTCGAGCCCACGGTAAAGGTGGAAACTCTCACCATTGCCAAGCAGCAGATGGTCGAGATCGCCAAAGCGCTCTCCCATAAAAGCCGCGTCCTCATCATGGATGAGCCAACGGCGGCCCTCAACGACGCCGAGATCGCCGAGCTCTTCGCCATCATCAACCGCCTCAAGGCCGAGGGCGTCGGCATCGTCTACATCTCCCATAAGATGGACGAGATCAAACGCATCTCCGACCGCGTCACAATCATGCGCGACGGCGAATATGTCGGCACCGTGCCGGCCGCCGAAACGCCCATCGAAACCATCATTTCGATGATGGTGGGCCGCACGCTCAGCCACGAAACCCTCTCCATCCCCAACACCGCCGACGCGCCTGTCGCGCTCGAAGTGCGCCATCTCAATCGCGGCCGCGAAATCCGCGATGTCAGCTTTTCGGTGCGCAAGGGCGAGATCTTCGGCTTTGCCGGGTTGATGGGGGCAGGGCGCACCGAAGTCGCGCGCGCCATTTTTGGGGCCGACCGGCGCGAGAGCGGCGAGATCTGGGTTCATGGCAAGCGCGTCGGCATTTCTTCGCCGCGGGACGCGGTGGCCTTCGGCATTGGCTATCTCTCCGAGGACCGCAAGCATTTCGGCCTCGCCACCGGCCTTGATGTCCGCAACAACATCGCCCTCCCCAGCCTGGAACGTTTCACCGGCCCTGCCGGCGTGCTCAACGAGACCGGCATGCGCGATGCGGCCCAGAAATATATCCGCCAGCTTTCCATCAAGACCCCGTCCGACACGCAGGAAGCGCGCCTCCTCTCTGGCGGCAACCAGCAAAAAGTCGTCATCGCCAAATGGCTCCTGCGCGACTGCGATATCCTGATCTTCGATGAGCCCACCCGCGGCATCGATGTTGGCGCCAAGTCCGAGATCTATAAACTCCTCAATGCCCTCGCCGCCGAGGGCAAGGCGATCATCGTCATCTCCTCCGAACTGCCCGAGATCCTGCGCCTCTCTCACCGCATCGCGGTGATGTGCGAAGGCCGCCTCACCGGCATCCTGCCCGGCGGCGCCAGCCAGGAAGAAATCATGCACCTCGCCACCCTCCGCGACCCCGCCATGCAGGTGCGCCATGCGGGGTGAGAACGGCGGACACCTAATACCCCTCACCCGTCTCGCGCTGCGCGCGATCCACCCTCTCCCTCAAGGGGAGAGGGGAAGAGCCGGGCATGGGAAGGCACGATGCCCCCTTCTCCCCTCGAGGGAGAAGGTGCCCGAAGGGCGGATGAGGGGGGCCTCAAGCACGAACGGCTCCAAACAACCGCCCCACCCTCAACCCCTCCCCATCAAGGGGAGGGAGGCGCCAGCACAGACGCCGATGTTCATCGTCTCCCTCCCCCTTGTGGGGAGGGATCAAGGGTGGGGTATCTTTCCTGCCAAGTTCAGGGGATCAATCCATGACCGACACCACCGCCCCCGCCGCTGAAAAATCCGGCCCCCGCATTTCCGGTGCCTTTCACCGGCTGCTGGCCTTTTCCGGGCTGATCGCGCTGATCGTGGTCTTCTCCCTGGCCTCGCCCAATTTCATGCAGACCCAGAACGTTCTGGCGATCCTGCAGGCCACCTCCGTCAATGGCGTCCTCGCCATTGCCGCAACCCTTGTCATCATCACCGGCGGCATCGACCTTTCGGTCGGCACGCTGATGACCTTCTGTGCCGTGATCACCGGCGTCCTCCTGACCTATCTGGGCCTGCCCCTGCCGGTCGGCGTGGTCGGGGCCATCCTCGCCGGCGCCTTCTGCGGCACAATTTCGGGCGTCATCGTCGCAAAGCTCAAGGTCCCGCCCTTCATCGCCACTCTGGGCATGATGCTGATCCTCAAGGGCCTGTCGCTGGTCATCTCCGGCACGCGCCCGATCTATTTCAATGACACGCCCGGCTTCACCCAGATCGCCCAGGGCTCCATCGTCGGCACCCTCATTCCGGCTCTGCCCATTCCCAATGGCGTGGTCATCCTCTTCGCCGTCGCGCTGCTCGCCGCCTTCGTGCTCTCCAAGACCGCGCTGGGCCGCTACACCTTCGCCCTAGGCTCGAACGAGGAGGCGGTGCGCCTCTCCGGCGTCAATATCGATCGCTGGAAGATCGCAGTCTATTCCACCGCCGGGGCCATCTGTGGCGTCGCTGGCCTCCTCATCGCCTCGCGCCTCAATTCGGCCCAGCCGGCGCTCGGCCAGGGCTATGAGCTCGACGCCATTGCCGCGGTGGTCATCGGCGGCACCTCGCTCTCGGGCGGGCGCGGCACCGTGCTTGGCACGCTGATCGGCGCGCTCATCATCTCCGTGCTGGCCAATGGTCTGCGCATCCTTTCCGTCGCCCAGGAATGGCAGACCGTTGTTACCGGCACGATCATCATCCTGGCCGTCTATGCCGATATCTTGCGGCGCCGCGCCCTTTAGCGCCTCAAGAAAAATCCATCCGCGCATTCCGCGCCAACAAGAGGCAGACAAAAATGCCCGCGAAAATCACCGCAGCATTTGGGAGGAAAACCATGCTCAACCGTCGTACCCTGCTCGGCGCACTCAGTGCCGTGGCCATGTTGGCCGCCACTTCTGGAGCCGTGCACGCCCAGGACAAATATGACATTGCCCTCATCTCGAAGGGTTTTCAGCACCAGTTCTGGCAGGCCGTGAAGGCCGGTGCCGACAAGGCCGCTGCCGAGTTCAACGCCAATGTGACCTTCGAAGGCCCCGATACCGAGACCCAGGTCGACCGTCAGATGGACATGCTGGCCGCGGCCCTCTCGCGCCAGCCCGACGCCATCGGCTTTGCCGCGCTCGACAGCCAGGCCGCAACCCCGCTGCTGCAACAGGCCCAGAGCTCCGATATCCCGATCATCGCCTTCGATAGTGGCGTTGACAGCGACATCCCGCTGACCACGGTCACCACTGATAACGTCGCGGCGGCCGCGCTTGCCGCCGACAAGATGGCCGAGCTGATCGGCGGCGAAGGCAAGGTCGCCGTGGTCGCCCACGACCAGACCAGCCGCACCGGCATCGACCGCGTCGATGGCTTCGTCAATCGCATCAAGGAAGTCTATCCCAATATCGAAGTGGTCACCGTCCAGTATGGTGGTGGCGACCAGCTGCAGTCGACCGAAATCACCAAGTCGATCCTGCTCGCCAATCCCGATCTCAAGGGCATTTTCGGCGCCAATGAAGGCTCGGCCATCGGTGTCGCCAATGGCAAGACCGAACTGGGCTCGGAAATCGTCGTCATCGGCTTCGATAGCGGTGCCGCCCAGAAGGGCATGATCACCTCCGGCGTCATGGCCGGCGCCATCACCCAGAACCCGGTCGGCATCGGCTACGAAACCGTCAAGGCTGCCATCGGCGCGCTCAACGGCGAAGACCTGCCTAAGATCATCGACTCCGGCTTTGCCTGGTTCGATGCGACCAATATGGACGCCCCCGAAATCGCAGCCGTGCTCTACGACTGAGGCTTGCGGTGTGGCACGATTGAGCCACACCCACTGCACTGTACCTCCCCCCGCGCAGGGGGAGGTGGGAGGGGGTGACATGAGCCATGATCTCGAACCCTCTCCCGACTGCCATCCCGACGCGGGCATGGCATGGAGATCAAAAATACCGAAAGACCAAAATGTCTGACCTTGCCGGAAAAATCGTTGTTATCACCGCAGCTGCCCAGGGTATCGGGCAGGCTTCGGCCCTCGCCTTCGCCCGTGCCGGCGCGCAGGTCATTGCCACCGACATCAATGCGGCCAAGCTCGCCGAGCTCGATGGTACGCCCGGCATCACCACGTGCGTCCTCAACGTGCTCTCCAATGATGACGTCACCGCCGCAATCGCCGAGATCGGCCACATCGATGTGCTCTTCAATTGCGCCGGCGTCGTGCACAGCGGCGCCATTCTCGAAATGAGCGATGCCGATCTCGACTTCGCGCTCGATCTCAACGTCCGGGCGCAAATCCGCACCATTCGTGCCGTGCTGCCGCAGATGATCGAGCGCCGCGATGGCGCCATCATCAACATGGCGACGGTCGCTTCCTCGGTGAAGGGCGTACCAAACCGCGCCGCCTATTCCATCTCCAAGGCCGCCGTCATCGGGCTGACCAAATCCGTCGCCGCCGATTACGTCGCCCACAATATCCGCATTAACGCCATCGCCCCGGGCACGGTGGAAAGTCCGAGCCTGCATGAGCGCTGGCACGCCACCGGCGATTTCGAGGCGGCGAAAAAATCCTTCATCGCCCGCCAGCCCATCGGCCGCATCGCCCAGCCCGAGGAGGTCGCCGACCTCGCCGTCTATCTCGCCGGCGCCACCTACACCACCGGCCAGGTCCACATCATCGACGGCGGCTGGACGGGCTGAGGCCTTCTGCCGGGCTAAGGCCCCTCAGCCTATCCCTCTCCTCCAAGGGGAGAGGGGACGATGGAGCCGACACGTCAGTCGCGCGCGATGCCCCACCTCTCCCTTGGGGGAGAGGTCGCCGCAAAGCGGCGGGTGAGGGGGCCTTTGGGAGAGTTGGAAAATGACCAGGATCACATCGCTCAAAACCCACGACCTCCGCTTCCCCACCTCGGCCTCGCTCGACGGGTCCGATGCGATGAACCCGGACCCGGACTATTCCGCTGCCTATGTCGTCCTCGGTACGGATGGTGACCTCGAAGGCCATGGCCTCACCTTCACCATTGGCCGCGGCAATGAAGTCGTCTGCGCCGCGATCAACGCCCTTACCGATCGGGTGAAAAACCTCGATCTCGACTGGATCGAGGAAAATCCCGGCCGCTTCTGGCGCCACATCACCGGCGACAGCCAGCTGCGCTGGATCGGCCCCGACAAGGGCGCCATGCATCTGGCCACCGGCGCGGTGGTCAATGCCGTCTGGGATCTCCTCGCCAAGCGGGCCGGTAAACCGGTGTGGCTCTATGTCAGCGAAATGAGCCCCGAACAGCTCGTGTCCATTATCGATTTCCGCTACCTCACCGACGCCATCACGCCCGAGGAAGCCCTCGCCATTTTCCGCGCTGCCGAACCGGGCAAGGCCGAACGCATCGCCACTCTGCGCGCCGAGGGCTATGCCTGCTACACCACCTCCGCCGGCTGGCTCGGCTATCCCAATGAAAAACTGATCCGCCTTGCCAATGAGGCGGTGGCCGCCGGTTTCACCCATATCAAGATGAAGGTCGGCCGCGATCTCGAGGACGATATCCGCCGCCTCGACATCGTCCGCTCCATCATGGGGCCGGATCGCTATCTGATGATCGACGCCAACCAGGTCTGGGAAGTCGACCAAGCCATCACCTGGGTCAAGGCGCTCCAGAAGTTTGAACCGTTCTTCATCGAAGAACCGACCAGCCCCGACGACGTTGAGGGCCACCGCAAAATCCGGCAGGCTATTGCCCCGGTAAAGGTCGCCACCGGCGAAATGTGCCAGAACCGCATTCTCTTCAAGCAGTTCATCACCCGCGACGCCATCGACATCGTCCAGATCGACGCCTGCCGCATCGGCGGTCTCAATGAGGTGCTCTCCGTCCTGCTCATGGCCGCCAAGTACAACAAGCCCGTCTGGCCCCACGCCGGCGGCGTCGGCCTCTGCGAATATGTCCAGCATCTCTCGATGATCGACTACATCGCCGTCTCCGGCACCAAGACCGGCCGGGTGATCGAATATGTCGATCACCTGCACGAGCATTTCCTTGATCCCTGCATTATCAGGAACGCCGCCTACATGCCGCCCGAGCGCCCCGGCTTCTCCATCGAAATGAAGCCGGATTCCTTCGCGGCCAATAAATTTTCTGAGGATCGACAGTAGGAAAGGCGAATTGACCGGTTCCGAGACAAGATCGGCCTTCCTGTTAAGCTCCGACTAAGAGCTTCCCCCATAGGGTCTCGGCGGAGAGTTCTGCCGGGGGGCCGGGACGTGCGTTTATTGATTGTCGACGATTCCAGATCGAGTCTGGCCATGCTTGGCGCGATCATCCGTCAGTCCGTCTCGGACAATGTCGAACTCTGCCTCAATCCGCGCGAAGCGCTCGCCCGCGCCGAGGCCGAACAATTCGATCTCGTCCTCGTCGATCACATCATGCCCGACATGGATGGCATGGAGTTTACCGCCGCCCTGCGCCAGCGCCTCACCTATCGCAGCGTGCCCATCATCATGGTCACCTCCGATATCGACAAGCAGGTGCGCATCGAGGCCATCCAGTCCGGCGCCAATGATTTTCTGACAAAACCCTTCGATCCCATCGAGCTGCAGGCGCGGGTCACCAATCTGCTCGCCCTGCGCGGCGCCCAGCTGGAGCTGGCCAGCCACGCCGAACGTCTCGCCCGCGAGGTCGAGGCGGCTACAGCCCATCTGCATGAGCGCGAGGAAGAGATCATCTGGCGCCTCGCCCGGGCCATTGAATATCGCGACGGCGATATCGGCGAGCATGTCTCGCGCGTCGCCCGCATCAGCCAGATCATAGCCGAAGGCGTCGGGCTCGATGCCCAGCGGTGCCGCACCATTTATCTGGCCGCCCCGCTCCACGACATCGGCAAGATCGGCATTGCCGATGCCATTCTCTCCAAGCCCGGCAAGCTCACGCCCGAGGAACTGGCCATCATGCGCGAGCATGTCGCCATTGGCGCCCGCATCCTTGAAAACGGAGATAGCGATCTCATCCGCACCGCCGAGCTGATCGCCCAGAGCCATCACGAAAAATGGGACGGCACCGGCTATCCCGACCGCCTCTCCGGCAGTGATATTCCGATCGAGGCACGCATCGTCGCTCTGGCCGATGTCTTTGACGCCCTCTGCTCCGAGCGCCCCTATAAAAAGGCCTGGCCGCTCGCCAAGGCCTATGCCGAGATCCTTCACTGCTCCGGCACGCATTTCGATCCCGTCTGCGTCAACGCCTTCCGCGCCCGCTGGGCTGAAATTGCAGCCCTGATGGCGCCGGCAGAGCTCGCCGCCAGCGCTTAAAGCCCTGCCGCGCGCAGCAATTCTGGCCACTGTTTGACCAGGCTATCGCGCGCCCGCAGCCCGCCGGATATGGAATTGCGCGCCTCATCCTGCGCCAGCCGCGCAAACACCAGCGTGCGACCGCCCTTTTCGGCCCAGCCCACAAACCAGCCCCAGCCGCGCGTGCGATCAAAATTGCCGTCCGCCCGCCGCGGATAAGCCGATCCGGTCTTGCCCGAAATCTCCCAGCCATCCACCGTGCCCGCCACCTCGACCAGTGCCATCGCGCCATCCCGCGACTGCCGCGACACCGGAAGGCTGCCGGTCACCAGCGCTGCGATGAAACCGGCCTGCTCGAGCGGCGAAATCTTGAGCGAGGACGAAATCCAGGATCGTTCCAGCCCGTTGTTCTTTCCGGGGTCCCCGGAAAAATCGGCATTGCCATAGCCAAAGGCGCGGCCATAGGCGGTCAGTTTTTCGAGCCCCATCGTCCGCGCCAGGACCTGGGAATACCAGACGGTGGAATTCTTCATCCAGAGGGCAGGGGTCGTGTCCTGCTGCCACGCCTCACCGCCCCAATCGGCATAGCCCTCCTTGAACGGCAGCTTCGGCGTGGTCGGTGAGGTGATGATCCCATCTTCAAAACCCATCAACGCCAGGGGCAGCTTGAAGGTCGAGGCCGGGGTCACCGGGGACTGGCAGTCCCCCTCCTCAACGAGGATTGCGCGCGAACTGGCATCGGCAATGAGCGTGCAGATATCCCGCGCCGTTGCCGGCGCGCTCGGCCCCAGCCCTACCACCAGGCCCATGAGCAGCCAGATCCACTTCGTCCTCATTAAAAACCGCCCTTTCGATCATTGCCGCATCGTGGTCTTCTCTCTGTCCGACAGAGCTGGCGGCTTTGTGACGGAACCGGCCTGATAGACTGCGTGGTTACCCAATCATAAACCCAAGGAGAAGCCTGATGACCAAGATCATGTACACGGCGCGCGCCACCTCGACTGGCGGTCGCTCCGGCCACGGCGCTACCGATGATGGCGTGCTCGATGTCACCCTGACTACGCCCAAGGAAATGGGTGGTGATGGCGCGCGCGGCACCAATCCCGAACAGCTCTTTGCCGTCGGCTACTCCGCCTGCTTCCTCGGCGCCATGAAGGCTGCCGCCCGCAAGAGCGGCGACAAGATCCCCGACGACGCAAAAGTCACCGCCGAGGTCAGTTTCCGCGACAGGCCGGATGGCGAAGGGTTCTGGATCCAGGCCGCGCTCAAGGTCGACGTGCCGGGGCTGGATCGGGAAAAGGTTGAGGACATCGTCCAGCGCGCCCACATCATCTGCCCCTACAGCGAAGTCAGCCGCAACGGGTTTGAGGTGAGCCTCGACGTCGTCTGACGATGGGACGATCAATCGGCTATCGCCTTCTCCCCTTGAGGGAGAAGGTGCCCGAAGGGCACACCGAATTCGCGCAGCGAATTGCGGTCGAGATGAGGGGGATCTTCCGCCCTAGCGCAACCCGCTCTTCTGCAGGAGCCCCAGGCGCTTGGCGTCATAATAATAGCCGCGCGCATAAAACTGCACCGAGCGGTCATGGTTGCCGCCGGCCGTGATATAGGCCCCGGCCAGATAGCGCACCGCATAGCGCAGATTGGTCTCGGCATCGAGAAGGCCTGCGGCCTCACCGGAATAGCCCATGCCGCGCGCGGTGGCGTGGCTGATCTGCATCAGCCCGTAATAAGGCCCGTTGCGTGCTGCCGGATTGTAATTGCTCTCGCGCACGATCACCCGGCGCACGAGGCTCTCGGGCACATTATAGACGCTGGAATAGTGGGAAATCAGCCCGTCGAGCGAGCCGCGTTCGCTCTGCGCAAAGCCGAGCAGGGTTTCGGGATTGGCGCGCGGCACAGCATTGGCCTTGGGCACATGGCCTTCAGGCGTCGCTGCCGCAGCGAGGGTTTCGATGGCACTCGTCGCCGGGATCGCCGCCTGCTTGTTGCCGGGCAGGGGCTTCAGCGCCGCCATGGAACAACCAGAGATCACGACGGCCATGGCCATGGTTGCCGCTAGGCCTGTCACTCGTGCCCGCATGCGCAAATTCCTTGTCGACGGCAGTAATCTCGGGCGGATACGCCCCAATCTGGGCCCCTTGATGGCGAAATGGGGGTGAAGGTCAAGGAAAACGATCCCTGTCGGCCCCCATGCGGCCCTGTGACTCAGCCGATGCGCAGCTGGCCGAGCACCGCCTGCCCGAGCCTCAGGCTTGCCCCGCAGCTGATCAGCATCGGCGGCAGCGTCAGCCATTCGAGCGTCCAGGCCGCACCGGAGCGCTCATATTCATGCACCTGTGCCTGCCCCAGAATACCCGACAATCCGGCGTTGTACCGCGCCAATGCCACCAGCACTTCGGCGTACACCGGGTTGGATTTATGCGCCATCGCCGACGAACCGCCACCGCCCGCGAGCTTGACTGCCGCCACTTCATTCTGCGCCAGAAGCGCAATATCGGCGCCGATCTTGCCGAGGCTCCCGCTGATCTGTGCGAGCACGCTGCCCAGCGCCACGATCGGATCGCGCTGCGTCTGCCAGGGCGTCGCGATCCCCAGGCCCAGTCGCTGCGCCATGCCGGCCCGAATGGCTTCGGCATGGCCCTCAAAGCTGCCGCCGTCGCCCACCGGCCCACCCAATTGCACGACAAGCAGGCTCCGCCGCAGCGCCGCCAGTGCGCGCAGATGCCGGCCCAGCGGTTCGCTCCAGCTGGCAATCTTGGCGGCCCAAGTCGTCGGCAGCGCCACCTGCATGCGCGTATGCGCCATCAGCGCCGTCTCGCCATGCGCTTTTGCCAGCGCCTCCAACTGGTCGAGAAGTCCGCTCAGTCGCTTTTCGTAAACACTGAATACATCGGCCAGCTGCACCATCAGCGCCGTATCGATCGCATCCTGACTGGTTGCCCCGCGATGCAGCGCCGCGCCATCCGGCTCGGCGATTGTGCCCCGCAACTGCTTGACCAGCGCCGGCACCACCACGCCATCCCGCGCCATGCCGACCTGGAGCACCGCCCAATCCGGCTCAAAGCCATCAATCGCCGCGCCAATGGCGGCCGCAGCATCCGCGCCGATAAAGCCGCAATCCGCACTCGCCTCGGCCAGCGCCCGCTCAAACGCCAGCATCGCCGCCACCTGCCGCGCATCGCTTAGCAGCGCCTCGATTTCATCATCGCCACAAAGGGCCGACAGCAATGTGGTCATGAGCAGTTTGGTGTCCCGTAAGAGAGAGTGTCTATGCGCGCTCGCTTGTCATCCAAGCCTCGCAATCGTGCTGCTGGCAACCCCCACCCAACCTCCCCTGCAGAAGGGGGAGGGGTGCTTCGGTGGCTCGCAGACAGATCAGCAGACTCGATCGGTCCCTCCCCCTATCAGGGGGAGGCTAGGAGGGGGTATCGAGAGCCCCAAATCCCAACAAATCAAAAATCGAAAAACACCGTCTCCTTCTCCCCCTGGAGATGGACATCCAGCACATACTTCGGCACGCCCCCCTCTTCACGCCTTGCGATCAGCGTTGTGCGGCGGCGCTTGTCCATGATCTTGCCGAGCACAAAGTCGGTCTCATTTGCCTCGGCTTCGTCTTCAAAATAGAGCCGTGTCATCAGCCCGATATTGATCCCGCGCGCCACGATCCAGAGGCTGACATGGGGCGCCTGCAGCTTGCCGTCCGGTCCTTCCACACGGCCGGGTTTGATCGTCTCGAACGTCAAGACGCCCTCGCCATTGGCCGGCTGGCGCCCCCAGCCGGTAAAGGCCGGCGCCGCGTTGGAGTTGCGCGTGGTCGGGGCGGCAAACCGCCCATCGCCATCGGCCTGCCAGATTTCGACAACCGCGTCCGCCACCGGCGCGCCGCTGCCATCGATGACGCGGCAGACGATGTCGATGCGCTCGCCCTTGGTGTCGGGCGTCAGCATGGTCTTGCCGGGATCGTCATAGACGCCGCCCAGCTCGGCAAAGTTCGGCGTCATGCCGATATGCACATAGGGCCCGGCAGTCTGCGACGGCGTTTCCTTGAGGATCGGGGTCGGGTGCAACATCAGTTCCCTTCCATCTTGTTCTCGAACATGGTCGAGCGGCGGCCGCGCAGCACGATATCAAAGCGATAGGCCAGCGCATCCATGGGCGTTGTATTGTGCCGGTCGAGCCTTGCGATCAGCTGCTCGATCCCGGCCTTGTCCGGCACGGTGCTCACAATCGGGCACTGCCAGATCATCGGGTCACCCTCGAAATACATCTGGGTAATCAGCCGCTGCGCAAAGGCGTGGCCAAAGACCGAGAAGTGGATATGGGCCGGCCGCCAGTCATTGCCGCCATTGGGCCAGGGATAGGCCCCCGGCTTGACGGTGCGGAACGAATAAAACCCGTTCGCGTCGGTCAGCGCCCGCCCGAACCCGCCGAAATTGGGGTCGAGTGCGGCCAGATACCCTTCCTTCTTGTGGCGGTAGCGCCCACCGGCATTGGCCTGCCAGAATTCCACCAGCATATTGGGCACCGGCCGGGCATTCTCGTCCAGCACCTGACCATAGACGATCATCCGCTGGCCGATAGCCTCGGTGCCGTCCTGGCTGAAATTGCGGATGAGATCATTGTCCAGCGGCCCGAGCTTTTCATGCCCGAAGGTCGGTCCCGTCAGCTCCGACTTGGTCGGCCCGAGCGAGAGCAGGCTATGGCGCGGTGCGCGAAACGTCGTGCTCTTATATCCGGGCGTATTGGCTGGCGGATGCCAGGCCATGTCGCGCTGGTAGAGCGCCCCGTCTTCTCCGGGCAGGATAATGCCACTCATTGCGCGCCCTCCTTGCGCTTTGCCAGTTCTTCCTTGGCGATGCGGAAGGCGCGATTGGCCGCCGGCACGCCGGCATAAACGGCCACATGCAGCAGCGCTTCCTTGATATCATCCGGGCTCGCCCCGGTATTCTCGGTCGCCCGCACATGCATGGCGACTTCCTCGTCATGTCCAGCCGCCGCCAGCAGCGCTAGCGTGATCAGCGAGCGCTCGCGCTTGGTCAGTCCCGGCCGCGACCACACCGAGCCCCAAGCCCCTTCGGTGATAAAACTCTGGAAGTCGATGTCGAACGGCGTTGCCCGCGCGCTCGCCCGGTCCACATGGGCGTCGCCCAGCACCGAGCGGCGCGTTTGCATGCCCTGCTCGAACCGCGTTTTGTCAGCCATGACCGGCCTCCTTGAAAAAATCGGCCATCAGCGTTGCCAGCTCCGCCGGCCGCTCGATGGAAGGAATGTGGCCTACCCCCGGCAGGCTTACGAAACGCGCCCCGGGGATTGCCTCGGCCGTGCTGCGCACGAGATCGGGCGGCGTTGCCAAATCATCTTCCCCCGCCACCACCAGGGTCGGCACCGAAATGTTTCCGATCTCGCTCCGCAGATCGGCATCGCGCAGCGTCGCGCAGGTGGCCGCATAGCCCTTGGCGTCGGCCCGCAGGAACATGTTGCGCCACCCGGCCAGCGCCACGCGCTCATTTTCGCGGAAACCGGGGCTGAACCAGCGCTCCATGATCCCTTCGGCAATTGCCCCGAGCCCTTCGGTCAGAACTTTTTCCAGTCGCGCATTCCAGAATGCGGCGTCGCCGACTTTCGGCGCCGTGTCACAGAGCACCAGAGCTTTGAGCCGGCCCGGATATTTCAGCGCAAATCCCTGCGCGATCAGCCCGCCGACCGAAACCCCGCCCAGCGCCAACTCGTCCACACCGAGATGGTGGAGCAGCCCCGATAAATCATCCACATGCTGATCGAGGCTATACTCGCCCGCCGGCGCGTCGCTCAGCCCGTGTCCGCGCTTGTCATAGGAAATGACGCGATAAGTCTCGGCCAGCCGCGCGATCACACCGTCCCAGATGCGTCCATCCGTGCCCAGCGAATTGGCCAGCGCCACCACAGGCGCACCTGCTGGTCCACTGACCCGGTAATGCAGCACCACGCCGCCAATATCTGCAAAAAGCATGTTCTACCCCTCGTCAGGCCGATTAAAGCCCGTCCGCCGGCCGAGGTAAAATGATAAACGCTCGCCAGATGATAACCCACAGGTTATTCTCAATGTGAAATTATGCCTCTTCGAGGCTGGTTGAATAACCGGAAGTCGCAAGAAGTGACCGAGCGCCTGATCGATCCGCGCATCAAACTGCGCCATCTCGCCTGCTTTATCGAAGTCGCCCGCCAGCGCAGCGTTGTCCGCGCCGCCGCGGCGCTCAACATCAGCCAGCCCGCCGCTACCAAGACGGTGCAGGACCTGGAGGACATTCTGGGCGCCCCGCTCTTTGATCGGGCGCGCCGTAAACTCCAGCTCACCGCCTTTGGCGAAATCTTTTATCGCTATGCCTCGACGGCCATCGCCGCGCTGCGTCAGGGCATGGATGCCGCCCGCACCGGGGGCGAAACCGCGCTTGTCCGCGTCGGCGCTCTCCCCACTGTCTCGGCCCGCATCCTCCCCGAAGCGGTCCAGACCTTCACCGCCGACTATTCAGGCGTCCACACCCGCATCGTCACCGGCCCCAATGATTATCTCCTCACGCGCCTCCGCACCGGGGACGTCGATCTCGTCATTGGCCGCATGGCCGAGCCCGAAGCCATGCTGGGCCTCTCCTTCGAGCATCTTTATTCCGAGCGCGTGGTCATGGCGGTGCGCCCCGGCCATCCCCTGCTGGATCAGCCCGATTTCACCCTCCGCAGCATTGCCCCCTTTCAGGTGCTGATGCCCACGCCTGGCTCGGTCATCCGCCCCTCGGTCGAGCGCCTGTTGCGCGCCAATGGGCTCACGAGCCTGCGCGATGAGGTCGAAACCATCTCCAATGCCTTTGGCCGCTCCTATGTCCGCGCCACTGAGGCGGTATGGATTATTTCCGAGGGTGTGGTCGCCCGCGACGTTGCCGATGGGCAATTGGCGCTGCTGCCAGTCGACACCAGCGAAACTCTTGGGCCCGTTGGTTTTACCACCCGCGCCGACACGCCGCCGGGCCTTGCCGCCATCAGCCTGATGCAGATCGTCCGCGATATTGCCGCGCGCTTGCGGGCCTGATCACGCTCTCGGCACTGCTCTTGCCTTTACGGTTTTTTGTGTCTCCCTTACCGGCCGATCGCGCCGTCCCCCGGCGCGAGAACGCCATGCAAACGGAGGTTACCGCATGACAAGTCTCGGCCTGCTGATCGACAATCAGGACGTTCAGGCGACGGGAGGAGCCAGCTTCGAGCGGCGCAATCCGCTGGATGGAAAGGTTGCGACCACGGCGGCCGCCGCCAGCGTTGAGGATGGCATCCGCGCTGCCGATGCCGCCGCCGCTGCCTTTGTCGAGTGGAGCCGCACCAGCCCCGGCGCCCGCCGCAAGATCCTCCTTGCCGCGGCCGAAAAGCTCGAAGCCAAGGGCCCCGAGATCATCGCCGCCATGGCCGCCGAAACCGGCGCTACGGCAGGTTGGGCGGGTTTTAATGTCATGCTCTCGGCCGACATGCTGCGCGAAGCCGCCGGCCTCACCACCCAGATCACCGGCGAGATCATTCCCTCCAATCGCCCCGGCTCGACCGCCTATGGCGTGCGCCAGGCCGCCGGCGTCGTGCTCTCTATCGCCCCCTGGAACGCTCCGGTGATCCTGGGCATCCGCGCCATTGCGACGCCGCTCGCATGCGGCAACACCGTCATTTTCAAGTCGAGCGAAATCTGCCCGCGCACCCATCGCCACATCGCCGATGCCCTGGTCGAGGCGGGCCTGCCCAAGGGCGTGCTCAATGTCCTCTCCAATGCGCCGGCCGATGCTCCCCAGCTGGTCGAGGCACTGATCGCCCATCCGGGCGTGCGCCGCATCAATTTCACCGGGTCCACCAAGGTCGGCCGACACATCGCCGAACTTTCGGCGCGCCATCTCAAACCCGCTTTGCTCGAACTGGGCGGCAAGGCGCCCTTCGTCGTCCTCGATGATGCCGATATCGATGAGGCCGTCGCGGCCGCCGCCTTCGGCGCCTATATGAATCAGGGCCAGATCTGCATGTCGACCGAGCGCATCGTCGTCGATGCCGCCATCGCCGACGACTTCGTCTCAGCCCTCGCCGCCAAGGCCAAAACCCTCAAGGCCGGCGACCCACGCGACAACAACACTCCGCTGGGCTGCCTCGTTGATGCTTCGGCCGCCCAGCGCATCGATGGCCTCATCAAGGACGCGGTCGCAAAGGGCGCAAAGATCGTCGCCGGCGGCGGCATTGACGGCGCCATCATGGAAGCCACGGTGGTCGATCACGTCACTGCCGAGATGAAAATCTACCACGAGGAAACCTTCGGCCCCATCGTCGCGGTCACCCGCGTCACTGGCATCGATGAAGCCATCCGTGTCGCCAACGACACCGAATATGGCCTCGCCGCCGCCGTCTTCGGCCGTGATGTCACCCGCGCCATGGCCGTCGCCGGTCGCATCCAGAGCGGAATCTGCCACGTCAATGGCCCCACCGTCCACGACGAGGCCCAGATGCCCTTCGGCGGCGTCAAGGCCTCCGGCTACGGCCGCTTCGGCGGCAAAGCCGGCATCGCCGAATTCACCGACCTCCGCTGGATCACCGTCCAGGGCGCCGAACACATCCACTATCCGTTCTGATAGGCCACAAAACTACCGGCTCCTGCCTCCCTCCCCCTATGTGGGGAGGGTAGCAGAGCTAGGCCCTCCGGGCCGTAGCGGCGCTAGGGTGGGGGGCGCTCAGTCCCAAGACCTCACCCCTTCCGCTCCAGCGCCGATCTCCGGATCTCCCCCGGCGGCGCGCCCAGCACGCGCGTCAGCACCCGCGAAAAATAGGCAGGGTCCTCATAGCCCAGCTCCGCCCCGATCTGCTTGATCGAGAGCGATGAAAAGGCCAGCATCCGCCGCGCCTCGAGCGCCAGGCGCCGCTCGACCACTTCCAGCGCCGAGGCGCCCAGAACCTCCCGGCAGACCCGGTTGAGATGGGTCTGGCTGATCCCCAAAACTTCGGCATAGTCCGCGATCCGCCGCGTTTCCCGAAATCTCTGGTCCACCAGGGCCCGAAACGCCTTGGTATGGATCAGCGCCCGCTGCGCCGGTCCGCCAGCCGGCACAACTTCCTGGCTCGCCCGGTTGAGCGCCACAACCAGCAGCGTCAAAAGGGCCCGCATCGCCGCCTCATGGTCGCTGCCCGGCCGGTCGGCCTCGGCGATCAGCCGGTCAATCGCATCCCCGATGAAAAGGCTTGGCCCCAGCAACACCTGCGGCGCCGGCAGATCCGGTCCTAGCGTGATGAGGTCCCGCTCCATCAGCGTCACCACCACCCCTTCCACATCATCGCTGAAGACAAATCCGTGCACGCTGAGCGCCGGCAGGATCACCACCCCTTGATGGCGAACGTCGTGCCGCGTCCCGTCGATCTCCACCCGCGCCCATCCGCCCGTCAGATGCAGGACCTGAAAAAACTGCTCATGCCGGTGCGGCGCGATGCGATAGCCATGCAGGCGACTGCGCGACTGGATGGTTTCCCAGTGCAACCAGTCCTGGCTGACGTCCTGCTCGCCATAAAGTGCGTAGACCGGAATGTGGTTCATGTTCGGATAGTGCAAGACAATGCACCCCCTGTCCATTCACCAATCCCCGGCAACAGGCATGATAATGCTAACAATGGGGTAGCAGGTTGCGCACGGAAGTTATCATTATCGGAGCAGGTCCCGCAGGCCTGATGCTGGGGCGCCTGCTCGAGCTGGCCGGCGTTGATGCCATCATTCTCGAGCGCAAAAGCCCGGATTATGTGCTGGGCCGCATTCGTGCTGGCGTCCTCGAACAGGGCTCGATGGACCTCATGGACCGCGCCGGTGTCGGCGCGCGCATGCATGCAGAGGGCCTCATCCATCACGGCGTCGAACTGAGCTTCGATGGCGACCGTCAACGCCTTGATTTCACCGATCTGATTGGTCGCCACGTCATGGTCTATGGCCAGACCGAAGTCACCCGCGATCTCATGGCGGCCCGAAAGGCGCAGACAATCTACGACGCCGAAAATGTCGAACTGCATGATTTCGACACCAATCCTCACGTCACCTACACCAAGGATGGCGTCACCCATCGCATCGATTGCCGGTTTATCGCCGGCTGCGACGGCTTTCATGGCGTCAGCCGCCAGAGCGTGCCCCAGTCCGCCCTCACCACCTTCGAACGCGTCTATCCCTTTGGTTGGCTTGGCATTCTGGTCGATAAGCCGCCCGTCGCCGATGAGCTGATCTATGCCCATCACGCCCGCGGTTTTGCCCTTTGCTCACAGCGCTCGCCCACGCGCAGCCGCTATTACGTGCAGGTTCCGACCGACGAGAAGGTTGAGGCCTGGTCCGATGACCGGTTCTGGGACGAACTGCGCGCCCGCCTCAATCCCGAGACGGCAGAGGCCCTGCAAACCGGCTCCTCCATTGAAAAATCCATCGCCCCTCTGCGCAGTTTCGTCGCCGAACCCCTGCGCTTTGGCTGCCTGTTCCTTGCCGGCGACGCCGCCCATATCGTGCCGCCCACCGGCGCCAAGGGGCTAAATCTCGCCATGAGCGACGTGGCCGTCCTCGCAGACGCGCTGATCGAGGCGGTTTCGGAAAAGTCCGAAGCTGGCATCAACGCCTATTCGGCCAAGGTTCTCGACCGCATCTGGAAGGCCGAACGCTTCTCCTGGTGGATGACCAGCCTCCTCCATACCTTCCCAGATGCCGGGGCCTTCGGCCGCCGCATCCAGCGGGCTGATTTCGATTACCTCGCGAGTTCCCGCATCGCCCAGCAGAGCCTGGCGGAAAACTACACCGGCCTGCCCAGCTGATCTCTCCCCCCAGCCGCGCCATGGCGTAAAATGGCGCGGTTTCGGGTTCCAAACCTGCCCGTCAGCCGCCCGCGCCGTCGCATAAGGGGGGTAGGGGGAATAACTGGGTTTGGATCGTCCAGTCCGTCCTAGCGCCGCGGCACGCTCGCCGGACGGATCGCCCGCTTCTGCGCTGCGATCCGGAACGGCGCATTGATCGCGCCATAGCCCTCATAGCCTCCCCGCCGCTCGACAACTTCAAAGAAGAACCCGTCGGCAAAGCTGGGCAGGTAGAACTGGAAATATTCCCCCGCCCCGTCGCGGTCATAAAGGAGATTGTGGCGCTTGAGAGTCGCGATCAGCTCTGGATCGATATCGATCCGGGCCGCCAGATCATCATAATAGTTCGGTGAAATCGCTAGTAGTTTCAGCCCATTAGCCTCCATGGCCTTGGCCGTTTCGACAATGTCGCGCGAGGCAAAGGCAATGTGCTGGACGCTCGAACCAAAGGTCTCGGCAATGAAATGACCCGCCAGCGTGCGGTGGCTTTCCGCCCCATTGAGCGTCAGCCGCAGCGTCCCCTCGGCATTGGCAATCACCTGGCTGCGCACCAGTCCGGCCGGATCGATGACATCGACCATCGGGCCTTTATCGACCACAAAGATCGACCGATAGAACAGGATCCAGGTCAGCATCTCGTCGTAATTCATCGTCTGGGCGATGTGATCAATGCGGATAAGTCCGGCGTCCGCTTCCGTATCGGCCGTCTCCGCGAACTCGATATCCCAAACCCGCGCCAGATCGGTCCCCTGATCGAGGAAATAGATCAGCCCGCCCCCCACACCGCGAATGGCCGGTATGGCGAGTTCGCCTTCACCCACATGTTGGGAAAAGGGCTTTGCATCCAGCGCCTTGGCCCGGCTCAGCGTCGCCTCCGCATCCCCTACCTCCAGCCCAATCGCATAGGCCGCGGTGCCATGGGCGAGATAGGCGGCATGGGCCAGCCCCTCGCGATCGGTATTGACCACGAGATTGATCCCGCCCTGGCTGAAGCGCTCGACGCTCTTGCTCCTGTGCTGCCCCGTCTTGGCGAAGCCCAGCTGTCCCAGAAGCTTGGTCAGCGGCTCGGCATCGCGCCCACCCGTCGCGAACTCAACGAAGGACACGCCGTGGACATCAACCCGCGGGGGCAGGGCGCTTCCACCGGAAAAGAGCGCCGGCTCCGCCGCCCGCATCTGATCCATCAGATAGATCAGCGACCTATGGCCATCGGCGGCGATGGTGCCGGGCGCACCGGAGCGGAACTGATCGTTGAAAATCTCAAGCGACAGCGGCCCATCATAGCCCGTCGCCGCCACGGCCCGGGCAAAGTCCACCACCGGCAGATCCCCCTCGCCGGGCATATTGCGGAAATGACGGCTCCAATAGAGCAGATCCATATCAAAGGCCGGGGCATCGGCCACCTGCACGATGAAAATCTTGTCGCCCGGAATGGACCGTATCGTATCGGACGGGATGCGTCGCGACAGACTATGAAAGCTGTCGAGGATCAGCCCGATATTGGGGTGGTCGGCCCGCCGCACCACTTCCCAGGCATCGCGGTGGTCAAACACATGCCGGCCCCAGGCCAGCGCCTCATAACCGACCTTGAGCCCACGCTTTTTCGCCCGCTCACCCAATTCATGGAAATCGGCAGCAGCCCGATCGATCCCGCCCAGCGCCGCCGGCGAGACGCTCGAGCACACGAGCATCAGTGGCGCACCCATGGCCTCCATCAGGTCGAACTTGCGCTCGGCACGATCAAATGCTTTCGCCCGCAGCGGCTCGGGAAGCCCCTCGAAATCTCGGAAGGGTTGGAAGAGGGTGATCTCGAGCCCCAGATCGCGCGCCATTGCACCTACTTCGGAAGCTGACAGGTGATAGGCCAGAAAATCGTTCTCAAAGATTTCCACGCCATCAAAGCCTGCAGCTACAATGGCCTCGAGCTTTTCGCGGAGGTCACCGCTGATCGACACAGTTGCAATGGATGTCTTCACGCCCGTCACCCCTCAGTAAACGAACTAGTTCGTACATTGTTAGGGTGAATAGTCCAACCGGTCAATCGGGCCAACGCAAGCGTGACGATGCGGGGCCCGATCCGGAAGGCTCGGCCAGTACAGATATAAAGGAATTATGCCGTCATAAAGTCTCGCCGAAGCGGCAGAAAAATCAGAGCCCAGCCAGCTTTTCCGGCCGCACCATATAGCGTAGCACCATGTCGATCGTGTTCTGCTTGAGCCGGGACTGCATCTCATCAGCGCCGAAATCGCGCGCGAACAATTGCGAGAACGTCGCCCGGTTCGAGACATTGAAAAAGCACAAGGCGCTGATCTGCCAGTGAATTTCCAGCGGATCGAGATCGGGCCGGAACAATCCCTCCGCCAGTCCGCGCTCATAAAGGCTGCGGATATGGGCGATGGCGGTGACATTGAGGTCGCGGATCACGCCGGATTTTTCCAGATATTGCCCGTGATGAATGTTTTCGATCATCACCATGCGGATGAAGTCTTCATGCTGGTGATGGTGCTCAAAGGTGAACTCCACGAGCTTCTTGAGGCCATCAATCGGGCTGAGCCCGGCAATATCGAGCTTGGCCTCACCCTCGCGCACCTGCGCATAGGCGTTTTCCAGCGCGCTGAGATAGAGACCTTCCTTGTCGCCGAAATAATAATAGATCATGCGCTTGGAGGCGCGCGTCTTGGCGGCAATCTCGTCTATCCGCGCTCCGGAAAGCCCGTTCAGCGCGAATTCCTGGGAGGCGATCTCGATGATATTCTGCCGCGTGCCCTCGGGATCCTGCTGGCGCGTCGTTGCCTTTCGGCCGGTAGCCGGCAGTGAGGATCCAGGAGATGACATGAAGGCGCCTTTCTCGTCCGCACCCGCAATTGACTAAACTAACCAGTTCGTACATCGTCGGGCAAATCGCTTCGCCTGTTGTATCGGGCTGGCGCTGCACAAGACAAGGGCAGAGGGGCAACGCCTCCTCGCCAGGGAGCATGGCCATTGGCTGATCAAGTCGAGCGAGTGCGTCGCGCCTTTGCCGCGATCGCCCCAGGCCCCGCGTCACCGTCCTCCGGTCCATCCGTCCGCATCGGCCTTCTCGGCCGCGGCATCGGCTCGTCCCTGACCCCGATCATGCACGAAACCGAAGGCCGACGCCTCGGGCTTAACTATCAATATGATCTCATAGATTTCGATCGCCTGGGCCTGGACGATAAGGATCTCGACACCGTCCTGGCCACGGCCCAGTCGCTGGGCTATGCCGGCGTCAATGTCACCTATCCCTTCAAGCAGGCCGTGCTCGACTATCTCGATGGCCTCTCGCCCGAGGCCGCAGCCATTGGCGCCGTCAATACGGTGGTCTTCCGTGACGGCGTCCGTCTTGGTCACAACACCGATTGCTGGGGCTTTGCCGAAAGCTTTCGCCGTGGCCTGCAGGGCGCTACGCTCGACCGGGTGCTCCAGATCGGGGCCGGCGGGGCAGGGGTAGCGGTAGCGCGAGCCCTCGTTCAGCTGGGCGTTGGCGAACTCACCATTGTCGACGCCGATCAGGCCAAAGCCTCAAGCCTTGCCGAGCAACTCGCCGAAGAGGGCCTTGCCGCAACCCCTCTTCTCCCAGACGCACTCCCCCAGACCCTTGCTCGGGTCGATGGTGTGGTCAACGCGACGCCTGTGGGCATGGAAAAATACCCCGGCACCCCGTTCGATCCGGCGCTGCTCACAGCCCATCAATGGGTGGTCGACATCATCTATTTCCCGCGTCGGACCCAATTGCTCGATCGGGCCGCTGAACTGGGCTGTCCGACCCTGTCCGGGGGCGGCATGGCGATCTTTCAGGCGGTCCGCGCCTTCCAGCTGTTTTCCGGGCGTGAGCCCGACCCCTCAGAAATGGGCAGGACCTTCGCCGCCCACGCCTGATCAGGCCGCGCGCTTGAGCACGCCGGTCGAGAGCACATGCTCGACACCCTTGCCGACATGGCCGGCCAGCATGTCGACCGCGCCGGAGGCATCGCGCGCCAACGCGAGCTCGAACAATGCCTGGTGGTCACCCACCACGCCCGCGCCACGGAAACTCGACGCCAGCATGTGATAGCGCAGGAAGCGATCGAAGATCGTAGCATGCAGCGACAACAGCGCGGCCGACCCGCAGGCCGAGATCAGCGCATTGTGGAACGAAAAGTCGTAGCGGACCCAATCGACAATATTGCGCGCTTCGCCGGCCAGGAGCCGCTTTTCGATCGCTGCCAGCTTGTGATGGGCGGCCACGACACGGCCCTCCCATTCTAGATCGCCCCGCTCCAGCGACAGGGCCAGCGCGTGGCCTTCGAGCAAAAGCCGCAATTCGGCAATTTCCCGCAGATCCGCCTCATGGGCCGGGGCAACGGCAAAGCCCTTCTGCCCTTCGGCAATGACCAGGCTCTCGCTCGCCAGCCGATTGAGGATTTCCCGTAGCGTGCTGATGCCGACGCCATATTGGGTCTTGAGCGGTTCGAGGCGCAGCTTTTGCCCGGGCGGCAAAGCGCAGGCGATGATGTCGCCCCGCAGCCGCAGATAGGTGCTTTCCGCAAGGGTCTGCTCAAGAACGAGGTCCGGGTCCGCCATCATAAACTATCGGTTGAAACAGAAATCATCAGAGATATAATAAATCGACGGACGAAAAGATAGATGTCGGCGTCCGTCTCGCATTGACTTGAACGAACTGTTTCGTACAAAGTGATCTCGGCCAGTACGGAGGAGCGTGTGGCCGATGGACCGGAGCGTGCCAAAAGGGTGCCGCCGGACATTAAGCTTCAGCGTTTTCCCGCTTCAAGAGGCGAAGCCTCAAGGGAAGAACGTCCAAGGGAGGACAATTATGACTCTTTCGCTTTCGCGCCGTGCCCTCATGGTCGGCGGCATCCTGCTGGCAGCCGCTTTCCCGGCCATGGCACAGGACAAGCCGGTTCTGCGGTTCTCGGCAGTGTTTTCCGAAGCCGATATCCGCGCCGAGATGATGAACCTCTTGTCGGCGCAGGTTGCCGACGATGTCACCATCGAGACCTATCTCGGCGGCAATCTGTTCAAGCAGGGTACTGAGCTCGTGGCCCTGCAGCGCGGCAACCTCGAAATGGGCAATATCGCCCCGCAGGACATTTCCAATCAGATCCCCGCCTGGTCGGTGCTGACCTCGGCCTATCTCTTCCGCGACGCAGCCCACCTCCGCACCTTCTTTGACAGCGACGTCGGCGCTGAGTTCAAGCAGATGGCCGAAGACCAGCTGGGTATCCGCATTCTGGGCCCCACCTATTTCGGCGCCCGCCATGTCGGCTTGATTAGCGACAAGGAAATCAAGACGCCCGCCGATATGGCCGGGATCAAGCTGCGCATGCCCGGTGGCGATGCCTGGCAGTTCCTCGGCACTTCGATCGGCGCCAATCCGACGCCAATGGCCTATGCCGAGGTCTATACGGGCCTGCAGACCGGTGCCATCGACGGACAGGACAATCCGCTCCCGAACGTCGAGAACATGAAGTTCTATGAAGTGATGAAGCAGGTCGTCCTGACCTCCCATCTCGTCGGCTTCGATCTGCTCGTCATCAGCAAGACCGCCTGGGATGCCATGACGCCCGAGCAGCAGGCAGAGTTCGATGCCGCCGCAAAGGTCGCCATCGACTTCAGCCAGGAAGAGCATCTGGCCCGCGAGGCCGAGCTGGTCGAGCGCTTCAAGAGCGCCGGTCTCAACATCTATGAGCCTGATCTCGAAGCTTTCCGCACCTTTGCCCAGCAGAAATATCTCGAATCCGACTTGGCCAAGGACTGGCCCGAAGGCGTCGTTGATCGCATCAACGCGCTCTGATTGACCGGCAGGGCGGGGCTGTTGCTCCGCCCTTTCGTCTGCTCTCCTGCCGGAGGATTTCCATGATTTCTCAGCTGCGCCCCGTCGGCGCCTGGCTCCATGCGCGAGCCGAAAACCTGCTCGCGGCCATGCTCGCGACCATGTTTGTCGTCTTCATCATCCAGATCGTCTTCCGCTACCTGCTCAACCTGCCGATCGGCTGGACCCATGAGATCAGCGTGGTGATGTGGCTGTGGATGGTGCTGTTCGGCACCGCATTTGTCGTGCGCGACAGCGAGGAAATCCGTTTCGACATTCTCTACGGCTCTGCGGGTCCGCGCCTGCGCCGGGGCATGGTGCTGTTCACCAGCCTGACCCTGGTCGTGCTTTTCGCGCTCTCCCTGCCGGCGGTCATCGACTACATCCTGTTCATGAAGGTCGAGCGCACCGCCTATCTCAAGATCCGCTTCGACTATCTCTATTCCATCTACGGCATCTTTGCCGTCGCCGTGATTGTCCGCCAGCTCACCCTTGCCTGGAAGGCTGCCTGGGGCAAGGACGCGGAAGGCTTTGACCCGACGAAGGCGAGTTCAGGCGTATGACCATTTCCCTGGCCTTTGGCCTCGCCCTCGGGCTGATCACCATTCTGGCGTTTCTCGGCCTGCCCATGGGCCTCTCCATGCTCGGCGGCTCGATCCTTTATCTCTTCATCCGCGGGCAGGATCCCGGCATCGTCGCCGAGCAGTTCCTCAACGGCATGTATTCCAACTACATCATGCTCGCCGTGCCGCTCTTCATTCTCGCTGCCGAGATCATGAATTCGGGCACCATGTCCGAGCGTCTGCTCAAATGGTGCGATGCCCTGGTCGGCCGCTTCCGCGGCGGTCTTGCCCAGGTCAATGTGCTGCAGTCGATCGTTTTTGCCGGCATGTCCGGTTCGGCCGTCGCCGATGCCGCCGGCTCGGGCAAGATGATGCAGTTCATGATGACCAAGGACGGCAAATACACCCCGTCCTACGCGGCAGCGCTGACGGCCGCGACCGCGGTCATCGGGCCGATCATCCCGCCCTCCATCCCCATGGTGCTCTATGCCTTGGTGGCTGACACCTCCATCGGCTACCTCTTCCTCGCTGGCGTCGTGCCGGGGCTGCTGATGTCTGGCGTGATGATGGTGCAGATCGCAGTGACCGCCCGCATCCGGAATTTCCCCGTCGAGCCGCCTGTGCCGCTGCGCAAGCTGCCGCGCATGACCTGGGAAGCGCTGCCCGTCCTCTTCATGCCCATCGTTCTGATGTACGGCATCTATGGCGGGGTCACGACACCCACCGAAGCCGCCGCTGTCGCCGCCGCCTATGCGCTCATTGTCTCGATCGTCATCTACCGTGCCGTCAAGCCGGCTGAACTCTACCGTTCGGTCCTCGTCAGCGCCAAGACGACCGCGTCCATCGGCATGCTGATCGCCGGCGCACTGGTCTTCAACTATGTCGTGACCATCGAGAACATTCCCCGCACCATCAGCGCCATCCTGCTCTCCTGGGAGCTCAATGCGGTGATGTTCCTCATCATCGTCAACATCATCCTGCTGATCCTGGGGTGCGTGCTGGAAGGAACCACCATCCTTCTCGTCATCGTGCCGGTGCTGATCCCGACGGCCCAGGCGCTCGGCATCGACCCCGTTCATTTCGGCATTGTTGCCGTTGTTAACATCATGCTCGGGCTGATCACTCCGCCCTATGGCCTCTTGCTCTTCATCATGACCCGGATATCCGGATCGCCCATGCGCGCGCTCATCGGCGATGTCATGCCCTTCCTCTGGGCGATGATCGGCGCTCTCATCCTTTTCACCTTCGTGCCCGATATCGTCCTCTGGCTGCCGCGCATGTTTGGCTACGGAGCCACGCTATGAAACCTCTCTATGTTCTCAATGGTCCCAACCTTAATCGGCTGGGCAAGCGCGAACCCCATATCTATGGCACCACCACGCTCGCCGAGGTGGAGGCCATCTGTCGGCGGCAGGCGGGCGATCGCCCGCTGGTCTTTCGTCAGACCAATAGCGAGGAGGCGCTGATCGACCTCGTCCACGAGGCGATCGACGAGGCGGCCGGCATCCTCATCAACCCGGCGGCCTTCACCTTCACCTCGCTGGCGCTGCTCGACGCCCTCAAAATGTTCGAGGGGCCGGTGGTCGAGTTCCACATCTCGAACATCCATAAGCGCGAGCCGATCTATCACCGCTCCTATGTCTCGATGCGCGCCGATGCCGTCCTCGCTGGCCTCGGATCGCAAGGCTACGCCATGGGCATAACGGCGCTCATCGAGCTCATTGAAAAACGCCAACAGGTGTGAACGCCCGAAAACCCTGCATACGCTGGTGACTCAGCCAGGATATGCACATTCGTTCAGCGGCTTGGCTGCAAAAAAGTCGTTTCTGTCATGGAGGGGGTTTACGTCGGGAAGGGCCTCGCCTATAACCCGGTCATCGCTGCAGAGCGAGACGCCAGCCGGCGCCGGACACTGCGGTAAGCGCCTGATAGAAAAGACAAATTCTTCTTTTATCAGCTGCTTCGAAATTCGGATTGGTGGTTTTCAAGCTGCTGAAAAGAAAATCGAGAAGCCGGTTGACAGTGGTTTTGATAAGCACTAGATACGGCGACGTTGACGACGCGAGCGAGTTGATTGCTCCCACTGTTCAGCGGCTTCCGACAGAAAAGGCTGA